>JAGPEG010000021.1 GCA_018057165.1 Tabrizicola sp. | reverse complement strand
GGTCAAGCGGTTCGGTGTGGAGCTGGAAGTCATCCATCAGCGCGTCGAAGCTGCACTGGTCGCCCCGGTGGCTGAAGGCTACGCCGGGAATGTCGAAGGGGATCGCGCCGAAGCGGTCGGCGACGGCTTCGACCTCGGACGGGGCGACGAACAGGAAGCGGGCGCTGGGGTCGATGAAGCGGCGGATGAGCCAGGGGCAGGCGATGCGGTCGATCTTCGGGCGGTGCCGCGTGACCCAGGGGGTTCCGGGTGGGGAGAGGAGGGAGAGCGGGAGCATCGGCAGTCCGGCGGCCTCCCAGGCCAGGGTGCCGCCTTCCAGCACCTCGGCCTGCCAGCCCATCGTGCGCAGCAGGGCGGCGGCGCCTTCCGACAGCTTGCGGCCTTTGGTGCAGGCGATGATGGCGCGGCCGGGCGGATCGGTGAGGGTGGCGATTTCGGTGTGGCGGATCAGGCGGGCGGTGGGGAGGAGACGAGGAAGGGCGGCGATATCCTCTTCGGTGCGAACATCGAGGATGGCGGGGGCATCAGGGGTGCCGATCAGGCGAAAGGCTTGTGCGGGGGTGATCTGGCCGTATTGGGGCATGGCTGCATCCTTGGCAAAGGTCAGGGATGCGACGCTTGGGCCGGGGCCTCACGGGGCGGACGCGGACCCCATGAGCAAGGGGTAGGGCCTGGGGCCGGGCGGGTCAAGGGTCAGCCGATCGGTTTCGTCAGCTCGCGCAGCAGCTTCAGGCGGAGGGTTTCGGCATAGTCCTGCAGGCCGCGGGCGGTGACGACGAAGCCGCCGGGGGTGATGATCCAGTTGCGGTAATAGGTGGTGATCGGGATCGCCGGCCCAGGTTCCTCGATGGCGATGGCGTTGATCATCAGGCCCGCGTCGATGGCCTCGGACCGGGCGCGGGCGTCGGTGAAGCCCGCGTTCTCCTGTCCGTCGCCGGAGATGTCGATCACCTTGCGGCGGCAGTCGGGGACGGCGGCGAACTGGGCGGTGGCGACGCGCAGCGCCTGGCCGACGGCGGTGTCCGAGCCGCTGAAGGCGCGCGGGATTGCGGCGGCGCGGGCGGCGAAACGGGTGACATCCTCGGGCGCGAGCATCCGCCGCCAGGGCATGACGAGGGCCTGCTCATCGGTGCCCGACCATTGGACGACGGCCAGCGCAACCTGGCCCGCGACCAGCGCCTCGGCAACCTCGGGGTCGGAGAGGGCCGTGGCAAGGCCTTCGGTCTGGAGCCGGTAGTCACCCGCGTCGATGGAACCGGAAACGTCGATGGAAAGGAGCAGTGCCGTCTCGCAGCCGAGGACGGGCCGGGCGGTCAGGCAGGCGAGGAGGGCCAGGCGGAGCATGGGGCAGGATGAGACCGGGGACTGCGGTCTGGCAAGGGGCTGCGCGTCGATGACTGCGTCACGCCTCGCGGGGAGGCGGGGCCGTCGAACGCGGAGCAGGGCGGGGAAGGTGCAGGTTTCGTTGCCAGCTGCCTGAGCCGAAACTGTGCCGGAGCCTTGCCGAAGATGGTGAGAAGTGCCGGATTCTGTTGCCAGGCTCCGGCGGGCCCCGCCTTACGGTGCTAACCGCAAGGACTTAGTTTTGATATTGCGAGCCGCTTACGCGGCCAGCGCCATCGGAGCACGGTTGTCGTTGGCAACTGTGATCATGGACCGATAACGGTGGTACCTCACCGAGCGAAAGCTGGCCTCTTTGGTCGTTCGTCGATCCTATTTCGGCCCCCTTCTCCCGCAACGAACGGGGTGTTGGTGGAGCCGCCGGGTACCGCCCCCGGGTCCGAGCCGATTATTACAGGTGCGTTTATCGCCATAGTCGGGGTTGCCCCCGACAAGGGTCAATATAGGGGGCGGGAACGGGGGGTGCAAGGGTGGCTGTCCACGGTGGACAAAAGAGGATGGTGCAGTGAAATCAACAGGTTGGTCGCGGGCGTTCAGGATTTGTCAACCTTTCGGCTGAATGGCCCCGTGGTCAGACCTCGATGAAGTCGGCGGGCTGGCGGTCAAGCTGGATCGCGCGTTCGGTCTGCTCGGCAAGGCCGATCCCGGCCTGGTTCATCGTCTGGTAGATATGCGTCGCCCCGGCGGTCTTCAGGCGCAGGACATGATCCTCATAGAGCGCATGGGCGATGATCGGGCCGGAGAATCCCTTGGTCCGCAGGGCGCGCGCGGCGCTGACCTTGGCGGCGACATTGTCCATCGCGAGGATCACGCCTTCGACCCGTGACATCCGAAGCCCGCGCCAGAAGCCCGCATCCTCTACATCGGCAAAAAGCACGTTGCGGCCGGCCGCGACATGCCCGGCGACGCGGTAGGTATCGGCGTCGATCCCGGTGACGGCGAAATGGCCGGTGATCTCGTCATAGGCGGCGGTCCCGGTGCGGCCCATGCCAAGGATCAGCACCGAGGCCGCGCCAAGGTCGGTCGGCAGTTCGTCGCGGTGGACCCGCCGCGCCTCGAACCCTTGCAACCAGGGCTCCAGATGCTCGAAGAGACGGTCGGCAAGCCGGTCGAGCGGTGCAGCGACGATGAAGGACAGGCTGACGGCAAGCGCCAGCGGCACCAGCCAGTCCGGCAGGACCGCAGCAGAGACGATCAGGCCGAACTCGCTGTAGGTGGTCAGGTTGGCGGCGGCAAGGAAGGCGGTCCGCGCCCGCAGGCGGAACAGCAGCAGAAGCGCGAAGGTGAGCGCGCCTTTCAGCGGCAAGAGCAGCACCAGGCCAAGGGCGAGCAACAGGTCGGTCAGACCTGGCAGCCCGGACATGCCGATCTGCAGGAAGAAACCGACGAGGAAGATCTCTTTCAACCCCCAGAGCGCGTCGGAGAGTTCCTTTGCCCGAGGATGGGTGGACAGGAGAAGACCCATGACCAGGGCGCCGATTTCGGACCCGAGGCCAATCGCCTGGAAGCCGACACCGCCTGCGCCCACGGCCAGAAGCATCCCGGCCAGGACGATCAGCTCGTCATGGCCGGAGACGGTCAGCAGCCAGTGCAGGACAGGGCGGAGAAGCGGCAGCAGGGCAAGCACGACAAGCGCCCAGGGCGAGGGGGCCTGACCGCTGTAAAGTGCGAGGACCACCAGCGCGATGATGTCCTGCACGACAAGGATGCCGATGGCAGTGCGACCGTAGAAGGCGCCGATGTCGCGCTTGGCATCCAGCATCTTGGCCGAAAACACGGTGGAGGAGAAGGAAAGGACCACGCCGAGAAGCAGGGCGGTGGGCCAGTCCAGCGCAAGGAAGGTCACGAAGCCAAGGCTGGCGACGGCAGTCGAGACGGCGCTGTGGATCAGCGCGCCGCCGAAGACCTGGGGTTGGGCCAGCTGGCCGAGGCGCAGCTTCAGGCCGACGCTGAAGAGCAGCAGCAGGACGCCAAGATGGGAAAGCTGTTCGAGGATCGGTCCGGCCTCGGACGGCAGTCCGATGCGGGGGGCGGCAGCGTTGATGGCAAAGCCTGCGGCCAGGAAGCCCACCAGCGGCGGCAAGCCGATCTGGCGGGCGGCGAGGCCGAAGAAGAAGGCGAAGCTGAGGCTGATGACTTCGAACATGGGGGACCGGGTTGGGATGGTCCTGCATTAGTCGGGGGAGAGAAGGGGCGCAACCGGGGTTTCGGCATCAGGGTTGCGCCGGGCCGTCCGGCTTGGACGGGGGGCCGGCCAATCCCCCTTGGGGCAAGCCGGCAGGGTGCCGAAAATGAAACCGCCCGGAGTTTCCTCCGGGCGGCTTCAAGGCGATGCGGCGGGATCAGAAGCCCGATTTGATCAGCTCGAATTCCTCGATCATCTTGTCGCGAAGCTCGGTCGTGGGCGGCGACTGCACGAAGAGCGCGGTCGTCACCGGGTCGACATAGGCGGCCTTCAGCGCCTCGGGCGAAATCTGCGCCATGGCGGCGTCGTTCGACAGCGAATAGCCGATGGCGTCCAGAAGCGGCTGCGCCGAGGAGGGTGCCAGGAGCGAGTTCATCAGGTCATAGGCCTTGTCTTCCTTGCCGGGGCCGTCCTTGATGTTGACCATGCCGCAATACCAGGTCGAGGCCCCTTCGGCGGGGGCGCGGTTGAAGCCGACGGGGAAGTTCTCGGCGGTCAGGATCGCGACCGGGTCGTTCCAGGACCAGGCCACCTGCACCTCGCCCGAGGCCATGAGCTGCGACAGCTCCGACGGGTCGGACCAGTAGGCGCGGACATTCGGGTGGACCTTGCGCAGCCAGTCGGCGGCGGCGGTGAACTGTTCGTCGGTCACGTTGTCCCAGGAGGTGACGCCGGTGGCCGAGAAAGCAAGCGACCAGATATCATCGGTGTTGTCGGGCAGCGCGATGCGGCCGGCATATTTCTCGGAGGCGAAGACCTGGACCGACGCCACATCCTCGGCGGGGACCGTCTCGGCGTTGTAGGCGATGGCGGTGTAGGCATAGTCGGTCGGGATGAACCAGACGCCCTGGTCATTGGTGAAGGGCGCGGTCATCCGGGCCGGGATATTGGCGAATTCCGGAATCTTCGAGACATCCCAGGGTTCGATCAGGCCCGCGTCCATGTAGCGGGGGACAGCGGCGGCGCAGGGATGCACGACATCGGCCTTGAAGCCCGAGGACATCTTCTGGAAGGCCTCGTCATCGTCGGCGAAGAAGACATAGGTCGGTTTCTGGCCGTTCTTGTCGACATAGGGCTGCAACATGCCGTCGATTTCCCAGCCCGCCCAGTCAAGCACGGTGAGATCGGGGTCGGCCGCATGGGCGGCGACGGAAAGCGCCAGCACGGAGGCGGCGCTGATCAGCGAAAGCGGAAGACGGGTCATGAGTGCTCCTCTGTTGGTCGGTCACCCGGCCCGCGAGGGCGGGTCGCCGACTGTGGTCGTTCGTGATTTGGAGACGCGGACCCCTCAGCCCCGTCCCGGTATGGCGAAGGTGGGAGGCGGCGGCGGAAAGGACAAGAGGAATCTGCGGGAATCTTCCCCGCTGACGCAAGAAAATGTCGCGCTCCGGGCTGGCGGGGCGCGGTTTGCCGGGCGGTGGTGCAGAGGCGGGCCGTGTGGCGCAGGAAGGGGATTGCGAGGTATGGCGGGGGAGGATAGGTCTGTGGGCGCTGCCGGGACCGCCCGGCACTGGCCGTCGGGGAGACATCCGTCGGTCTGGCTGGAAGACCTGCCGCGGACCGGGATCCTCTCCCGCCTCGCGCGGGAGGTCCGGCTTCTGCGGCCCCAATGAAGGAGCCGAATGGTGGTGCTTGATCTAGATTTCGTCCGTTCGCAGTTCCCGGCGTTCCAGTCGCCGGTGCTGTCGAGCCATGCGTTCTTCGAGAATGCCGGGGGGAGCTATCCTTGCGTGCAGGTGGTGGACCGGCTGACCCGGTTCTACCGCGACCGCAAGGTGCAGCCCTATGGGCCCTATCCGGGGGCGCAGGCGGGGGGCGCGGAGATGGATGAGGCGCGGACCCGGCTGGCGGAAATGATGGGCGTGGCGCGGGAGGAAGTGTCGTTCGGGCCTTCGACCAGCGCCAATACCTATGTGCTGGCGCAAGGAGTGCGGAAATGGCTGGCGGGCGGCCCAGGGAAGTCTTTCGGCGGCGCGGTCGTGGTGACGAACCAGGACCATGAGGCGAATTCGGGGGTCTGGCGGCGGCTGGCCGAGGAGGGGATCGAGGTCCGGGAATGGCAGCTTGACCCCGCCACCGGATCGCTGGACCCCGAGGCGCTGGCGGGTCTGCTGGCGGATGGCAAGGTGAAGCTGGTGTGCTTCCCGCATTGTTCCAACGTGATCGCCGAGATCAACGATGTGGCCGCGATCTGCGGGATGGCAAAGGCAGCGGGGGCGCGGACGGTGGTGGACGGGGTGTCCTATGCGCCGCACGGGTTCCCCGACATCCCGGCGCTGGGCTGCGATGTCTATCTGTTCTCGGCCTACAAGACCTTCGGGCCGCATCAGGGGATCATGGTGATCCGCGAGGGCTTCGGGATGGAGCTGCCGGGGCAGGGGCATTTCTTCAACCACGGCACGCTGTACAAGCGGCACACGCCTGCGGGGCCGGATCATGCCCAGATCGCGGCCTGTGCGGGGATGGCGGATTACGTCGACACGCTGGCGGCGCGGCATGGGGTTTCCGGCGATGCCGCGGCGCGGAACCGGGGCGTGCATGACCTGATGCGGGCGCAGGAGGTGACGGTGATCCAGCCCTTGCTGGACTATCTGGGCCAGCGGAACGATGTGCGGCTGCTGGGACCTCGGTCGGCGGAGCAGCGGGCGCCAACCGTGGCGGTGGAACTGGACCGGGCGGCGGAGCCGGTGTCGGAGGAACTGGGGCGCAACGGGATCGCCTGCTGGGCGGGGGACTTCTATGCGGTGCGCCCGCTGCAGGCCCTGGGGATCGACCTTGAGAAGGGGGTGCTGCGGATGTCGGCGACGCATTACACCAGCGCGGAGGAGGTCAGCCGGCTGATCGCGGCGCTGGACCGGGTGCTCTGAGGCCAGTCTGGCGGAGCGCTGGCGCGCAAGTCTTTGCATCTGTCCCTTGCGCGAACTGTGCGCAAGGGACGGCGCTTGGGGGTTTTCCACCCCCAAACCCCCGAGAGTATTTGGAAAAGAGCAAATGCATCTTGATCCATTTGCCGGTGCCGGGCGTAGGCTGTGGGTGGGAAAGGCCGGGGCATGACCGACAGACCGTTGATCCTGTGGTTCCGCCGCGATTTGCGGTTGGCGGACCAGCCGATGCTGGCGGCGGCGGCGGCCTTGGGGCGGCCGGTGGTGCCGGTGTTCATTCTTGATCCCGAGACGGAGGCGCTGGGGGCGGCTTCGAAATGGCGGCTGGGCCTCGCGGTCGAGGCTTTTGCGACGGCGCTGGCGGGGCTGGGGGTGCGGCTGGTGCTGCGACGCGGTCCGGCGCTGGCGGTGTTGCGCGGGCTGGTCGCGGAAACGGGGGCGGGCGGGGTCTGGTGGTCGCGGGCCTATGATCCGGCAAGCGTGGCGCGGGATACGGCGGTCAAGGCGGCGCTGAAAGCTGAGGGGGGCGAGGCGCGGAGTTTTGCGGGGCACCTGCTGCGCGAGCCCTGGGAGGTCCAGACCGGGCAGGGCGGATTCTACCGGGTGTTCACGCCCTATTGGAAAGCCACGCGCGGGAGGGGGGTGGCAGCCCCGGAGCCTGCGCCGAAACGGTTGCGCGGGGTGGAGCGCTGGCCCGTCTCGGACCGGCTGGAGGACTGGCGGCTGGGCGCGGCGATGAACCGGGGTGCGGGCGTCGTGGCGCGGTATCAGGCGGTGGGGGAAGCGGCGGCGCGGGCGAAGCTGGGAACGTTTTTGGAGGGGCCGGTCGACCGTTATGCAGAGATGCGGGACTTTCCGGGGCTGGCTGGAACCTCGCGCCTGTCGGAGAACCTGACCTATGGCGAGATCGGCATCCGCGCGGTCTGGCACGCAGGCTTGTGGGCACGGGACGACGGCTGCGCGGGGGCGGAGAGCTTTCTGCGGGAACTGGCCTGGCGCGAGTTCAGCTATCACCTGATGCATCACACGCCGCAGATCACCCGCGCGAACTGGAAGCCGGACTGGGATGCCTTTCCCTGGCGCGGCGACAATCCAGATGCGGAACGCTGGCGGCGGGGCATGACGGGGGAGCCCTTCGTCGATGCGGCGATGCGCGAGATGTATGTCACCGGCACGATGCACAACCGGGCGCGGATGATCGTGGCAAGCTATCTGACCAAGCATCTTCTGACCGATTGGCGCGTCGGGCAGGACTGGTTCGCCGAGTGCCTGACCGACTGGGATCCGGCGGCGAATGCGATGGGTTGGCAATGGGTTGCGGGCTCTGGGCCGGATGCGGCGCCCTATTTCCGGGTGTTCAACCCGGCGGGGCAGGCGGAGAAGTTCGATGCCGAGGGGCGCTATCGCCGCCGGTTCGTGGCCGAGCTGTCGACGTCTCCGGGAGCGGAGGCGCTGGGCTTCTTCGACGCGGTGCCACGGGCCTGGGGCCTGGCGCCGGGGCAGGCTTACCCCGCGCCGGTCGTCGATCTGGCCGGGGGCCGGGCGCGGGCGCTTGCGGCCTATGGTGCAGGAAAGGCTTGAGCGAGGGCCTGACTTTGGTGACACTGCCCGCAAGCGACAGAGACCCAGGGGGGGGTGGGCCGATGGACGTGCTGACGACGGTGAAGGGGCAGGCGGGTCTGCCGCGCTGGTTTGCCACGGTCTTCGAGACGGCGGGGCGGCTGGGCGAGGGGCGGCTGGACTTCGTGATGCCCGATGGCCGCAGGTTCCGGGCCGAAGGCAAGGGGCCGGGCATCGCCGCCGAGATCACGGTGCAGAACCCTGAGCTTTTCGCCCGGCTGGTGCGCGAGGGCGATCTGGGGTTCTGCGATGCCTATCTGGACGGCTGGTGGACGACGCCGGACTTGCAGGCCTTCCTGGACCTGATCCAGTTGCCCGCGAACACCATGGTCGGCGACGGCTTTCCCGGTCTTGGGCTGGTCAGGGCCTATGAACGGCTGCGGTTCTGGATGCAGTCGAACTCACGCCAGCAGGCGAAGAAGAACATCGCCTATCACTACGACCTGGGCAACGAGTTCTACCGGCTGTGGCTGGACGAGACGATGACCTATTCCTCGGCGATCTTCCAGAACCCGCAGGAGAGCCTTGAGGCCGCACAGCGGCGCAAATACGCCAGCATGATCGACCAGATGGGCACGCGGGCGGGCGAGCATGTGCTGGAGATCGGCTGCGGCTGGGGGGGCTTTGCCGAATATGCGGCGAAGGAGCGCGGGCTGCGGGTCACGGCCCTGACGATCAGCCAGGCGCAGCACGACTTTGCGGTCGAGCGGATTGCGCGGGCGGGCTTGACGGACCGGGTGGAGATCCGGTTGCAGGACTATCGCGACGAGCGCGGCAGTTACGACGGCATTGCCAGCATCGAGATGTTCGAGGCGGTGGGCGAACGCTATTGGCCGGTCTATTTCGAGGCGGTGCGCGAGCGGCTGAAGCCGGGGCGGAATGCGACCTTGCAGATCATCACCGTGGCGGAGGCGCGCTGGCAGTTCTACCGGCGGGGCGTGGATTTCATCCAGAAGCACATTTTTCCGGGCGGCATGCTGCCCGCGCCTTCGGTCTTGCGGGCCGAGGTGGTGAAGGCGGGGTTGCGGGTCAAGGGGACGATCGAGTTCGGCGAGAGCTACAGCCTGACCCTGCGGCGCTGGCACGAGACCTTCACCGCGCGCTGGGCCGAGGTGAAGACGCTGGGCTTTGACGAGCGTTTCAAGCGGATGTGGGATTTCTACCTCGCCTCTTGCGCGGGGGCATTCCAGGGTGGAAACTGCGACGTGACGCAGATCACGGTGACGCGTCCCAGCTGAGGGTCCAAGAATGCCGACACCGATGCCGACTGGCGCCAAGCTGATGGCCGCAGCAAGTTTTGCGGTCGTGGGCTGGGTCCTGGCGAATTTCTATGCGATGAACATGCCCGATGCCACCGCCGCCGGTCCGATCCGCGAGGTGGCGGCGCTGGTCGGGGCGCTTACCGGCTGGCAGGTCATGGGCCCCTCGGTCGGCAAGGGTTATATCGAGGCGGCGGGGGCCGGGATCAAGACCTCGGTGGTGCTGGCGGTCGTCGCGCTGTTCCTGCTGGCGCTGTCCGAGATGCTCGATAATTCGGTCAAGATGCGCTATGACGGTGCGATGGATGCGATCATGGACGTGTTTCAGACCATGGCGCAGCGGTCCGAGGCGCTCTTGTCGCTGGGGGTGGCCGGAACGATCCTGTTCGGCGGCATCGTCGGCGGGCTTCTGACCGAGAACGCCGGTCGGCGCTGGAAATAGCGTGACCCTGTTGCCGGGCGACTGGCCGCCTGCGCTGCGGGCGGTGATCCGGGGTGCTGCCTCGGGGGCCGAGGCCGAGGCGCGCGCGGCATTCTATCTGGCGGTTCTGGGGGCCGAGGCGGGTGGGGCCGGGCCGGAGGATCTGGCGCTGGCCGGGCTGGTGATGCGGGCTTCGGGGCTGATGTCGGCCGAGCGGGTGGCGCGGCGGCTGCCATCGCTGCGGGTCGAGGCGGCAAGCCGGCTGCGGGCGGCGTCTGCGTCCTTGCGGGGGCTGCGCGTCGGCAGCGGCGAGGTGGACTCCGGCGGGGTTGAGCCGTCGCATGCCGGGTTCTTCGGGCTGGAGGTGCATCGGCTGCGGCATCGCCGCTTTGACGGCGGGGCAAGCCCCTGGCTGCTGCGCGAGGTCTTCGTCGTGGGCGATGCGGTGACGGTCCTGCCCTATGACCCAGCGCGCGACCGGGTGCTGCTGGTCGAGCAGATGCGGATGGGTCCCTTCGGCCGGGGCGATCCGCTGCCCTGGCAGCTTGAGGCCATCGCGGGGCGGATCGACCCCGGCGAGACGCCGGAAGACGCGGCACGGCGCGAGGCGGTGGAAGAGGCGGGGCTGGAGCTGGGCGCGCTGGAAAAGGTGGCGGAATATTACCCGACGCCGGGGGCGGTGACAGAGTATCTGTATTCCTACATCGGTCTCTGTGACCTGCCGGATGGGGTGGCCGGGGTGTTCGGGGCAGCAGAGGAGGCCGAGGATATCAAGGGGCATCTTTTGTCCTTCGACCGGCTGGTCGAGACCATGGCCTCGGGCGAGATCGGCAATGCGCCGCTGTTGCTGACCGTCTTGTGGCTGCAGCGGGAGCGGGCGCGGTTGCGGGGCGCGGGCATGGTGGGTGGACTGACGCTTTCCCGCTTGCCAGATGGTGCGTGACAGCACGCAGCCTACGATCTGTGCGTGAAATCACGCAGTCTACGGCTGTCTGAGGCCGGTGGCGCAGGCGTTGGGGGCGGGTGGCCCGCTTCCACCGTGACCGGAACCTCCAGCCCCTGCCGTTCGGTCCAGTCGCGCTTGTCGATCATGGCCACCAGCGCGCGGGCGAGGAATTCACCGGCGCGGCCCACATCCTCACGCACGATCAGGATGTCCTGCCGGAAGCGGCGGAGCATCGGGACCGCCTCTTTCCCGACCACGTCGAAGTCGCGGCCAAGCATGCGGCCGCTGCGTTCGGCGGCGGCGATGGCGGCCATGGCGGCGGTGGTCGAGCCGAGGAGCAGGCCGTCCGGCGGGTCAGGCGCGGCGAAGCGCGCGGCGAGGGCGGCCTCGACCGGGTCGCCGCCCGTGTCGGAGGTCACGCTGTCGGCCAGTTCGAACGGCAGACCGGCGCGGGCGGCCTCGTCCGAGAAGCCGTGGATCATGTGGCGGGCATACATCTGCGAGAGCGGGGGCGCGACGAGATAAAGCCGCTTGCGGCCCCGTTCGGCCAAAGCGCGCACGCCGATGCGACCGAAGGCTTCGTTGTCGAAGTCGTAGTAAAGATGGTCGATGCCCATGGCGGTCCGGCCATGCGCGGCGAAGGGGAAGCCGTGGTCGTGCATGTAGCGGATGCGGGGATCGTCTTCCTTGGTCTGGTTCAGGATGATCCCGTCGGCGCTGCCGGTTTCGACGATGTAGCGGATCGGCTCCATCGGGTCCTGGTCGGGAAAGAACGGCATCACGACAAGGTGGTAGGCCGTGCCGCGCAATTCGGCGGCGATGGAATAGATCAGCCGCGAGGTGTGGTTCATGATGTCGGTTTCGGTGGAAAGCACCAGCGCGATGACATTGGTCTTGCCGGTGCGCAACCGGACCCCGGCGCGGTTCGGGCGATAGCCGAGGAGGGTGGCGGTCTCGCGCACCCGGCGCTTGGTCTCTTCGCCGATGTCGGGGGCATCCTTCAGGGCGCGGGAGACGGTGGCCACGGCAAGGCCGGTGGCGGCGGCGATGGTCTTCAGCGTGGGCCGCCCGGCCTCCGAATCGGGGGGCGGCAGGGGGGCGTGATCAGCGGGCGGCGGCATGGGTCCGTTCCTTTGGCGCGCGGAGCGGGATGGAGGCGGGACGAATCCCAGCTGCCGATTCGGCTGGTGGCGCTAACTTCGCAGGTGCAGAAACCGCCCCGGCCCTGTGGGGGGCAAGAGCCAGTTGTCGCGCCGGTTTGGCGGCTATTTGGCGGTGCAGCATCGGTCTGGTCATGCCCGGTTTTCCGACCGCAACAGCGCGGATCATCCCTGCATGAAAACTTCTGCGCAGGGCGACGACAAGCGAAAAGATCGGTTGATCGGCAAAACTATAACGATATAGGCTGAGTCTATAACGATTTAGCAATCGGGAGGAACGGATGAAACTGACGAAATTGACGGCGGTTCTCTGCGCATCGGTGGCACTGCCGGCGATGGCGACCGAGCTTGAGGTCACGCATTGGTGGACCAGCGGCGGCGAGGCTGCGGCGGTGGCCGAACTGGCCAAGGCCTTCGACGCCAGCGGCGACAAATGGGTCGATGGCGCCATCGCCGGGTCAAGCGGCACGGCACGTCCGATCATGATCGCCCGGATCACCGGCGGCGACCCGATGGGGGCCACCCAGTTCAACCACGGCCAGCAGGCACTGGAACTGATCGAGGCCGGGCTGATGCTGGACATCACCGATGTGGCCGAGGCGAACCACTGGAAGGAGGTCGTCTTCCCGCCCTCGCTGCTGGATGCCTGCACGGTTGACGGCAAGATCTACTGCGCCCCGGTGAACATCCACTCGCCGGAATGGCTGTGGCTGTCGAACAAGGTCTATGAGGATCTGGGCATCCCGGTGCCGAAGGACTGGAACGAATTCGTGGCGACCGCCCCGCAGGTGGAAGCGGCGGGCAAGATCCCGCTGGCTTTGGGCATCCAGCCCTGGCAGTCGAACCTCGCGTTCGGGGCGATGCAGATCGCGGTGGCCGGGCTGGACACCTGGAAGGCGGTGAACGTCGACAAGAACATGGATGTGGCAGCTGGCCCGGACTATGCCAAAGTCTTCGCCGCCGCAGCCGAGGCGCGCAAGCTGGCGGCCAGGTCGAACGTGCAGGACTGGAACCAGGCGACCAACCTGGTGATCACCGACGAGGCCGCCGGGCAGATCATGGGCGACTGGGCGCAGGGCGAGTTTCAGGTCGCGGGCGAAGTGGCCGGCAAGGATTACACCTGCCTGCCGGGTCTGGGCCTGAACGAGTATATCTCGACCGGGGGCGATGCCTTCTACTTCCCGAAGCTGGACGATCCCGAGAAGGAAGCCGCGCAGAAGCGTCTGGCGGCATTGCTGGTCAGCCCGGAGGTGCAGGTCGCCTTCAACCTGAAGAAAGGCTCGCTGCCGATCCGGGGTGACGTTGATCTGGCTGCGGCCAACGACTGCATGAAGAAGGGCCTGGAAATCCTGGCTGGCGGCAACATCGTTCCGGCTGCTGACATGAACTGGTCGCCGGATGTGCAGAAGCAGGCGGAAGACCTGATGGTCGAGTTCTGGAAATCGGACATGCCCGCCGAGGAAGCCCAGGCCAAATGGGTGGAAATCCTGAAGTCGGGGCTGTGAAGCCGGCTTGAAGATCGGGGATTGTCCGCAGGCGGGCGGTCCCCTTTTCGACTGACAGGCAAACCGGGGGCAGGTCGATGACAGAAACGCGCAAGCGGGCGCGGTGGACCCGCAACATCAGCGCGAAGATCGCGGCACTGCCGATGATCGCGACGGCGCTGGTGGTCTTTCTGGGCGGGACGATCTGGACGGTTGTCTACTCCTTCACCAATTCGAAGCTGCTGCCGAAGCTGAATTTCGTCGGCTTCGACCAGTATGAGCGGTTGTGGGGCGCAAGCCGCTGGATCATCTCGATCCAGAACCTTGTGTTCTACGGCGTGCTGTCGCTGGTCTTCACCGTGGTCATGGGCTTTGTCCTGGCCGTGCTGATGGACCAGAAGATCCGGCATGAGGACACGTTCCGCACCATCATGCTGTATCCCTTCGCACTGTCGTTCATCGTGACCGGGCTGGCCTGGCAGTGGATACTGAACCCGCAGTTCGGCATCCAGGGCATCCTGCGCGGCTGGGGCTGGGAGAGTTTCACCTTCGACCCGCTGAACAACCCGCAGACGGTGCTGTACGGGCTCCTGATCGCGGGGCTGTGGCAGGGCACCGGCTTTGTCATGTGCCTGATGCTGGCAGGGTTGCGCGGCATCGACGAAGACATCTGGAAGGCCGCGCGGGTGGACGGCATTCCGACCTGGAAAACCTATGTCGTGGTGATCATCCCGATGATGCGGGCGGTGTTCATCACCACGCTGGTGATCGTCGCATCGGGCATCATCCGGCTTTACGACCTGGTGGTCGCGATGACATCCGGCGGGCCGGGGGGCAACGCCAGTCAGGTGCCCGCGATGTATGTCTATGACTACATGTTCCAGGCACAGAACCTGGGGCAGGGGTTTGCGGCGTCCACGATGATGCTTCTCAGCGTGCTGATCGTGCTGATTCCCTGGGCCTATCTGGAATTCGGAGGCAGGAAGCATGGATGATACGTCTATGGCCATGACCGGCCCGCGTGGGGCGAAGCCGAGAAAGCGGCTCAGCGCCCGCAACATCATGCTGTACGGCACGCTGATCGTGGTCAGTGTCTACTACCTGCTGCCCTTGTGGGTGATGGTGATGACCAGCCTGAAGGGGATGCCCGAGGTGCGGCTGGGCAACATCTTCGCGCCTCCGGTGGAAGTGACCTTCCAGCCCTGGGTCAAGGCCTGGTCCGAAGCCTGCACCGGCCTCAACTGCGACGGGCTTAGCCGGGGCTTCTGGAATTCGGTGCTGATCACCGTGCCCTCGGTGATCCTGTCGATCGCCATCGCATCGGTGAACGGCTACGCGCTGATCAACTGGCGCTTCAAGGGGGCGGACATCTTCTTCACGATCCTCATTTTCGGGTCGTTCATTCCCTATCAGATCATGCTGTATCCCATGGTGATCCTGCTGCGCGAGGCGGGGATTTACGGCACGCTCTGGGGACTGATCATCGTCCACACGATCTTCGGGATGCCAATCCTGACGCTTCTGTTCCGGAACTATTTCAGCGCCATCCCGGAAGAGCTGTTCAAGGCGGCAAGAGTGGATGGGGCCGGGTTCTGGGGCATCTATTTCCGCATCATGCTGCCGATGAGCCTGCCGATCTTCGTGGTGGCGCTGATCCTGCAGATCACTGGCATCTGGAACGACTTCCTGTTTGGTGTCGTTTTCACCAAGCCCGACCTCTACCCGATGACGGTTCAGCTGAACAACATCGTCAACTCGGTGCAGGGGGTGAAGGAATACAATGTCAACATGGCCGCCACCCTGCTGACCGGGCTGGTGCCTCTGGTGGTCTATTTCGTCTCGGGCAAACTTTTCGTTCGCGGTATCGCCGCTGGTGCCGTGAAAGGCTGACGCATGGGAAATTCGATTGAAGTCAAAGGTCTGACGCTGAGCTTCGGTTCGATCTCGGTGCTGAAGAACATGAACCTCGACGTGGCGGAGGGGGAGTTCGTCGTGCTTCTGGGGCCGTCGGGCTGCGGGAAATCGACGCTGCTGAACTGTCTTGCGGGCTTGCTGGACATCACCGACGGGCAGGTCTGGATCAAGGGCAAGAACGTCACCTGGGCCGAGCCGTCGGAGCGGGGGATCGGCATGGTGTTCCAGTCTTACGCGCTTTACCCGCAGATGACGGTGCGGGGAAACCTGAGCTTCGGGTTGAAGAACGCCAAGGTGCCGCAAGGAGAGATCGACAGGCGCATCGCGCGGGCGGCGGAGATTTTGCAGATCCAGCCGCTGCTGGACCGAAAACCGGCGGCCCTGTCGGGTGGGCAGCGGCAAAGGGTGGCGATCGGGCGGGCGCTGGTCAGGGATGTGGACGTGTTCCTGTTCGATGAGCCTTTGTCGAACCTGGATGCCAAGCTGCGCAGCGAGCTGCGGGTGGAGATCAAGCGGCTGCACAACCAGTTGGGCAACACGATGGTCTATGTGACCCATGACCAGATCGAGGCACTGACGCTGGCCGACCGGATCGCGGTGATGAAGGGCGGGGTGATCCAGCAGCTTGCCGCGCCCTTGGAGATCTACAACCGCCCGTCGAACCTGTTCGTGGCGGGGTTCATCGGCAGCCCGTCGATGAACTTCCTGAAGGGGCGGACGGTGGACGGCGGCAAGGCGTTCCAGTTTGGGGCCACGAAGATCGACCTTGCCGGTTACGACGGCGGCGCAGTGCTGGAGCGGGATCAGGCGGTCCTGGGGGTCAGGCCGGAGCATATCACCGTGTCGACCACGCCCTTGGCGGGTCCGTCGATCCCGGCCGAGATCGAAATCGACGAAAACCTGGGGGCCGACAGTCTTTTGTGGCTGAAGTCCGAAGCGACGAACCTGAGCGTGCGGGTGCCGGTCGAGGGTCGCCTGCCCGCCGGGACGAAAGTGCATCTGGGGCTGGATATCGCCAAGGCCTCGCTCTTCGACGCGAAGACGGAACAGAGGATCTGACCGTGCCCGTATCCCCTTTGGCGGTGCGCGCATGCACCCTTCACGCAATTCCGCCCCCTGCGGCGGCTGACGAAAGGATACCCGATGTTCAGCTATCAACTTTATTCCTCGCGCAACTTCCCGCCGATGGCCAAGACCTTCGAGATGGTGTCGAAGGCCGGCTACACCGCCGTCGAAGGCTACGGTGCGCTTTATGCCGATGAGGCGGCGGTCGCGGCCACCAGGGCGGGACTCAAGGCCACCGGGTTGACCATGCCGACCGGGCATTTCGGGCTGGAGCAGCTGGAAACCGAGGTGGACAAGGTGCTGGGCATCGCCAGGGCGCTGAAGATGGAGCGGCTGTACTGCCCCTATCTGATGCCCGAGGACCGCCCGACCGATGCGGCGGGGTGGACGGCGTTTGGCGCGCGGCTGCAAAAGGCGGGCGCGCCCTACAAGGCGGCGGGCTATGGCTTTGGCTGGCACAACCATGATTTCGAGTTCAAGCCGCTGGCCGATGGTTCGATCCCGCAGGACCGCCTCTTCGAGGGCGGGCCGGGGCTGGAATGGGAAATGGACGTGGCCTGGGTGATCCGGGGCGGGGCGGACCCGCTGGCCTGGATCGCGCGCTACAAGGACCGGATCACGGCGGCGCATGTGAAGGACATCGCGCCCGAAGGCGAGAACGCCGACGAGGACGGCTGGTCGGACGTCGGTCACGGCACGGTGGACTGGAAGGCGATCCTCGCGGCGCTGCGCAAGATCGGGGTCCGGCATCTCGTCATGGAACACGACAACCCGAAGGAGGACGCGCGGTTTGCAAGCCGCTCCATCGCGTCAGTCAAAGCCTTCTGAGGACACAGCAAATGGCAAATCTTGGGATCGGAATCATCGGGGCGGGCAATATCTCCAGCACCTATCTGCGGCTGGCGCCCCTGTTCAGGGGGCTGGAGGTGCGGGCCGTTGCCGACCTGAACACAGAGGCGGCCAAGGCGCGGGGCGAGGAATTCAACGTGCGGGCGCAGTCGGTCGATGACCTTCTGGCGAACAAGGGCGTGGATGTGGTGATCAACCTCACCATTCCGGACGCGCATTACGCGGTGACGAAGCGGATTCTGGAGGCCGGAAAGCACGCCTATTCGGAAAAGCCGCTGGTCCTGACGCTGGACGAAGGGACCAGGCTGCGCGATCTTGCGGCGAAGAAGGGGCTGGCGGTCGGCTGTGCGCCCGACACCTTCCTTGGCGGCGCGCACCAGCAGGCGCGGGCGATCCTGGACGAGGGGCGGGTCGGCACGGTCACTTCGGGCGTCGCCTGCGTGCAGAGCCACGGGCCGGAAGGCTGGCACCCGAACCCGGAGTTCTTCTTCCTGCCCGGCGCGGGGCCGATGCTGGATCTGGGGCCCTATTATGTGGCGAACCTGATCAACCTCCTTGGCCCGGTTCGCCGCGTGGGGGCGATCACCTCCTCGGCGACGCCCACCCGGACCATCGGCTCGGGCGCGCGGGCGGGGCAGGAGATTCCGGTCGGGACGCCGACCAACATCCATGCGCTCCTGGAGTTCCACTCGGGCGCGGTGGTGAACCTGACGACCAGCTGGGATGTCTGGCACCACAAGCGCACCCATTTCGAGTTCTACGGGACCGAGGGCACGCTATATGTCCCCGATCCGAACTTCTTCGGCGGCATTGTCGAGGTGGCGGACCGCGCGGGCACGCTGACCGAGGTTGCGCCCTGGGATCACCCCTTCGGCGTGCCGAACCAGGACCAGCCCGAACGGGGGCCACTGGCGAACTACCGGACGGCGGGCCTTGCTGACATGGTCGCGGCCTTGCAGGAGGGGCGCGATGCCCGCTGTTCGCTGGACCGCACGCTGCATGGGGTGGAGGTGATGACCGCCTGCCTGAAATCGGGCGAGACCGGCGGGTTCGTCACGCTGACCACCACTTGCACCCGACCCGCCGCGCTGTCGCCGGACGAGGCGCGCGCGCTCTTGCGCTGACGGCGGCCCACCCCGAAGGGAGGCAAAGCGGGAAGGCCTTCCGCCCTGTGGTTTCGAAGGGCGGCTCAAAGCGCCTTGGGAATTTGATCAACTCTTGATTGCCGGGCAAATGCCGTCATATAGGGGCGAAACGGATGAGGGCCCCGATGGACGCGGACAGCCGGAAGATACCCAGTCACGAGGTCACCTACGCGCGGCTGCGCGACATGATCCTCTACGGGCATCTGGCCCCCGGTGCGCCGGTGACGATTCAGGGGCTGATCGCCGACCTGGACGCCGGGATGACCCCGGTGCGCGAGGCGATCCGGCGGCTGACGGCGGAAGGCGCGCTCTTGCCGCAGGGCAACCGGCGGGTGGCGGTGCCGGAACTGTCGGCCGAGATGCTGGAACAGGTGGCCTTCGCGCGGCTTGCCATCGAGCCGAAGCTGGCGGAACTGGCTGCGCCGCGGCTGACGGGGGCGCAGATCGACCGGCTTGAGGTGATCGACGGGGCGGTGAACCGGGCGATCGAGGCAGGGAAGCTGCCGGATTACCTGGCGGCGAACCACGCCTTCCACTTCGCGCTGTACGAGGTGGCAGAGGCTCCGGTGCTGCTGGACCTTGCGCGGTCACTGTGGCTGCGGGCGGGGCCCAGCCTGCGGGCAGTGATCGACCGCTATGGCCGCGAGGTTGCGCCCGATCTCCACCGCGAGGCGCTGGCCGCGATGCGGGCGGGGGATGCAGAGGCGCTGGCCAGCGCGATCCGGCGCGATATCCAGCAGGGCATCGACCATGTGCGGCAGGCCCTGGCCGAAGGCCACTGACAGCGCCTGGCATGTCGGGCACTTTGTCCCGTCCTCGGCTTCTTCCCCCTTCGCGGACCTGCATGCCGGTGGCGTGGAAAATAATTTGATCAAATTCCTTGAATGGCGCTGCGTTTGATCATAACCTGCCGGAAAGCCGGGGCATGAGCGCCCTGCCGATTCCGCGAGGTCACTTCCCATGAACATGATCACCAACCATCTGCCGACCGCCGAGTTGCAGCGTCTGGACGCAGCGCATCACTTCCACCCCTTCACCGACAAGGCGGCGCTGGCTGCCAAGGGCGCGCGGGTCATCACCCGTGGCGAGGGCGTCTGGCTGACCGACAGCGAGGGCAACCGGATCATCGACGGGATGGCGGGCCTGTGGTGCGTGAACATCGGCTATGGCCGCAAGGAACTGGCCCAGGTCGCGGCGCGGCAGATGGAAGAGCTGGCCTATTACAACACCTTCTTCCAGACCACCCATGTCCCGGCCATCGCGCTGGCGGCGGAGATCGCCAAGCTTGCACCCGGCGACCTGAACCACGTCTTCTTTGCGGGGTCCGGGTCGGAAGCGAACGACACCAACATCCGTCTGGTGCGGCGCTACTGGGACGTGATGGGCAAGCCCTGGCGGCGGACGATCATCGCGCGGTGGAACGGGTATCATGGGTCGACCATGGGCGGCGGCTCGCTTGGCGGGATGAAGCCGATCCATGCCCATGGCGGCATGATCGACGGGATCGAGCATATCGACCAGCCCTACTGGTGGGGCGAGGGCGGCGACATGGACGAGGACGCCTTCGGCCTGGCCCGCGCGCAGGAGCTGGAGACGAAGATCCTCCAGGTCGGGCCGGACAATGTGGCGGCCTTCATCGGCGAGCCGGTGCAGGGCGCGGGCGGGGTGATCATTCCGCCCAGGACCTACTGGCCGGAAATCCAGCGGATCTGCGACAAATACGGCATCCTGCTGATCGCCGATGAGGTGATCACCGGGTTCGGGCGGACGGGCAACTGGTTCGGCTCCGAGACCTTCGGGATCAAGCCGCATATCATGACCATCGCGAAGGGGTTGTCCTCGGGCTATGCGCCCATCGGCGGGTCCATCGTCTGCGACGAGGTGGCGAATGTCGTCGGGGGGGGCGGGGAGTTCTTCCACGGCTACACCTATTCGGGCCATCCGGTCGCCTGCGCGGTGGCGCTGGAGAACCTGCGGATCATGCAGGACGAGAAGATCGTCGAACATGTCCGCGACGTGGCCTATCCCTACCTGAAGGAACGCTGGGCGGCGCTGGCCGATCATCCGATGGTGGGCGAGGCGAAGCTGGTCGGGCTGATGGGGTCGATTGCCCTGAGCCCGAACAAGGCGAAGCGGGCGAAGTTCGCGAGCGAGGCCGGGACGGTCGGCTTCAAGATGCGG
Organism: Tabrizicola sp.; assembly: GCA_018057165.1. Taxonomy (GTDB): domain Bacteria; phylum Pseudomonadota; class Alphaproteobacteria; order Rhodobacterales; family Rhodobacteraceae; genus Tabrizicola. Next base: position 3,258 of record JAGPEG010000021.1, on the reverse strand, counting down.
GAGCGGTGCTTCGCGAACAACCTGATCATGCGGCATGTGGGGGACCGGATGATCATCGCCCCGCCGCTGGTGATCACCCCGGCCGAGATCGACGTGCTGATCGCGCGGGCGAAGACCTCGCTGGACGAGGCTTACAAGATCGTCAAGGACGAGGGGCTTTGGGTCGAGGCTTGATGTCCACAGTGGGCAAAAGCGGATAACATTGATCCGTCAATAAGTTACCTGCGGACATTCACGAAATCTTAACATCTGCAAAGCGGCGCGTCTGAGGGATCAGGCGCGCCGTTTTGCCTTGCGCCGGGTGCTGCGGGCCCAGGGTGCGACATTTAGAGCTAATATATTGCATAGCTATGAAGCTTTAAATATGTATAAGGGAAATCCGGAGACCAGCCGCATGACCCGAGCTTCCAGCCTGATCCTTGCCGCCCTTGCCGCCCTTGTCAGCCTTGCCGCTTGGCCGGGTGCCGCCGAGCCGATCACGCTTGCGCCGGTGGCGGTGACGGAATGGAAGGCGGTCTACGGCACGGTCGAGGCGCGGGATCGCAGCCCGGCGCGAGCGCGGATCGGGGGAGTGCTGGTCGAACTGGCGGTGGCCGAGGGCGACGAGGTTGCGGCGGGCGAGATGCTGGCGCGGATCGTCGATGACAAGCTGGACTTCCAGCTGGCGGCGCTGGCGGCGCAGAAGAAGGCGCTGGCGGCGCAACTGGCGAATGCCGGAGCGGATTTGCAGCGCGGCGAGGACCTGCTGAAGAACGGCGTCACCACGACGCAGCGGGTCGATGCCTTGCGCACGCAGGTCGATGTGCTGAAGGGCCAGATCGCCGCACTGGAGGCCGAGGCCGAGGTGATCACGCAACAGGCGAAGGAAGGCGTGGTGCTGGCTCCGGTCGCGGGCCGGGTGCTGGACGTTCCACTGACCAAGGGGGCGGTCGTGATGCCGGGTGAGGTCGTGGCCGTGGTCGGCGGTGGCGGGACCTATCTGCGCATCGCGGTGCCCGAGCGGCATGCGGCGGCGCTGACGGCGGGGAACAGGATCGAGGTTTCCGGCGTCGAGGGGATCCGGGAAGGCACGCTCGTCCGGGTCTATCCGCTGATCGAGGGTGGCCGGGTGGTGGCCGATGTCGAGATCGCGGGGCTGCCCGATACTTTCGTCGGCGCGCGGATGCTGGTGCGGCTGCCGGTGGGGGAGCGGGCGGCGCTGCTGGTGCCGAAGGCGGATGTGGTGACGCGGGCGGGTCTTGATTTCGTCGGCGTGCAGGGGGCGGAAGGCCCGGCGCTGCGGTCCATCGTGCCGGGCGCGGTGCAGGTCGTGGACGGGGTCGAGATGGTCGAAGTGATCTCCGGCCTGACAGCGGGCGACCTGGTGCTGCCTGCCGCCGAGGTGGGCCATGAGTGAGGCCAAGCACCCGCTGGGGATCGCCGGGGGACTGACCAAGGCCTTCATCGGCTCGGCCCTGACGCCGCTGTTCATCCTGGCGGCGCTGGCGGCGGGGCTGGTCGCGCTGATCAGCCTTCCGCGCGAGGAGGAGCCGCAGATTTCGGTGCCGATGGTCGACATCCATGTCCAGGCGCAGGGGTTGCGCGCCGAGGATGCGGTCAAGCTGGTGACGGAACCGCTGGAGGTCATCGTCAAGGGGATCAACGGCGTCGAGCATGTCTATTCGTCCACCCGCGACGATGCGGCGATGGTGACGGCGCGGTTCGAGGTCGGCACGCGGGTCGAGGATGCGATCCTGCGGGTGCATGACAAGGTGCGGGCGAACATCGACCGGATTCCGGTGGGGATCCCGGAGCCGCTGATCGTGGGGCGGGGGATCGACGATGTGGCGATCCTGACGCTGACCTTGTCTTCCGAAACCCTGTCGTCCAACGACCTGACGCGGATTGCGCGGGTTTTGCAGACCGAAGTGGCGAAGACCGAGGATGTCGGGCTGACCTATCTGGTGGGCGATGCGCAGGACGCGATCCGCATCGAGCCGGACCCGGATCGGTTGGCATTGTACGGGGTCACGCTGCAACAACTGGCGGGCAAGGTGGCGCAGGCGAACCGGACCCTGAACACCGGGAAACTGCGCGACCAGGGCCAGATGGTCGATCTGGTGGCGGGGGAGACGCTGACCGCACCCGCCGAGGTGGCGAACCTCCTCATCACCACGCGGGACGGGCGGCCGGTCTATGTCTCGGACGTGGCGCGGGTGCGCTATGTCGAGAATACGAAGGACGCCATCGTCTCGCATCGGGCGAAGGGCGGGGCGGGCGGCCCGGCGGTGACGCTGGCGATTGCCAAGCGGGCGGGCGCGAACGCGGTGGTGGTGGCGGAAGCCGTGCTGCACCGGGTTCACGCGCTGGAATCACGGCTGATCCCCGAGGGCGTGACCGTCACCGTGACGCGCGACTATGGCGAGACGGCGAACGAGAAGGCGAACGAGCTGCTGTTCCATCTGGGCCTCGCCACGCTGTCGATCATCGCGCTGGTCTGGCTGGCGATCGGCTGGCGCGAGTCGCTGGTGGTGGCGATCGTCATTCCGGTGACGATCCTGCTGACGCTGTTCGCGGCCTGGGTGATGGGGTTCACGCTGAACCGGGTGAGCCTGTTCGCGCTGATCTTTTCCATCGGCATCCTGGTCGACGATGCCATCGTGGTGATCGAGAACATCGACCGGCACTGGGGGCTGGACCGGCGGAAGTCGCGGGTCGAGGCGGCGATTGCGGCGGTGGCCGAGGTCGGCAACCCGACCATCGTCGCGACGCTGACGGTGGTGGTGGCGCTGTTGCCGATGCTGTTCGTCAGCGGACTGATGGGGCCCTACATGTCGCCGATCCCGGCCAATGCCAGCGCCGCGATGATCTTTTCCTTCTTCGTCGCGGTCATCATCACCCCCTGGCTGATGGTGAAGATCGCGGGGCGGGGCGGTCATGATGCGGCGCATGGCGAGATGGCAGCTGCGGCTGGCCACCATCACGGCGGCTGGCTGGGCCGGGCCTATGCGGCGGTGGCGTGGCCGGTGCTGGCGACCAAGGGCCGGGCGCTGGGGTTCCTGCTGGTGACGGCGGCTTTGTCCTTCGGGTCGCTGGGGTTGCTTTATACCCGCGACGTGACGGTGAAGCTGCTGCCCTTCGACAACAAGTCGGAGCTGTCGGTGGTGATCGAACTGGCCGAGGGGAGCTTGGTAGAAGCAACAGACCGGGTGGCGGGGGATGTGGCGGATGTGGTGCTGGGGCTGCCCGAGGTCACGAGAGTCCAGACCTATGCAGGCA
>JAGPEG010000160.1 GCA_018057165.1 Tabrizicola sp. | reverse complement strand
TCGGGAAGATGGTCATTTTGCGCGTGCAGCACAAGGGGAAGCGGAACTCCCAGTAACGTGACCGAGCGTCGGGGGGGAAGACGGTCCGTTTCGGGCCGGCCAAGGTCGACGACCAGCCTGATCGCCGCAGTTGGCACGGCTTGCGCCCGCAAGAGCCCGACGCCGCGCACTTCGATCAGCCCATGCAGGGCCGGGTTCGGGCAAGTTGCCCACAGCTCGTCCTCGACAACCGTCACCCGCGTCTGGTCGTCAGAGACCAGAGCGGCCCCAAGCGAAGAAAGCCGCAGCGCCAGCGACGACTTGCCCGCGCCGGATGGGCCGAGGATCAACAGGCCATGACCGTCGACGGCAACACAACTGGCATGAAGGGTGTCGCTGGCCGGGGTCACACCGGCAGGCCGACGACAAAGCGCGCGCCCAAGGGTTCCGAGGTCGGGTCGGCGGCGGTGGGCCTGATGTTCTCGGCCCAGATCACCCCGCCATGCGCTTCGACGATCTGCTTGGAGATGGCGAGGCCAAGGCCCGAATGCTTGCCGAATTCGGCCTGCGGACGCTCGGAATAAAACCGCTTGAAGACCTTGGTCAGCGCCTGTTCGGGGATGCCGGGGCCGGTGTCTTCCACCACGATCAGCACCCGGTTTTCCCGGCGCCGCGCCCAGACCCGCACCGCATCACCGTCTTCGCAGAAGGAAATCGCGTTCGTGACCAGGTTGACGAAGACCTGCGCCAGCCGCGCCTCAAGCCCGTGGATGCTGATCGGGTCCGAGGGCAGGTCGATGATGAAATCCACCCCCTTCTCGCCCGCCTGCTGCGACAGGTACTGGCACAGGTTCGACAGGGTCTTGAGAAGGTTGAACTCCTCCTCCTCCTCCTTCACCAGCTCCGAATCCAGTCGCGAGGCGTTGGAGATGTCGCTGACCAGACGGTCCAGGCGGCGGACGTCATGTTCGATCACGTCCAGCAGCTTTTCCCGGTGTTCGTCCTTCTTCACGAAACGCAGCGATCCCACCGCGGACCGCAAGGACGCGAGGGGGTTCTTGATCTCATGCGCCACATCCGCCGCAAACTGCTCGTTGGCGTCGATCCGGTCGTATAGCGCCGAGACCATGCCGCGCATGGCAACGGACAACCGGCCGATCTCGTCGGGTCGCGCCGCAAGGTCGGGGATGCGGACCCGGCTTGGTGCCACCCGGCGCGAGTCACGGTCGCGCCCCACTTCGGCTGCGGCGGCAAGGTCCGACAGCGGGTTCGAGATGGTCGAGGCCAGCATCAGGCTGAGACTGATCGACAGCACCACGGCCAGCACGAACATCTGCAGGATCTGCTCGCGTTCATAGCGCACCAGCCGGTCGATTTCCTGGCTGTCCGAGGTGATGGCGACGACGCCGACCAGATCGCCCGCAACCGTGATCGGGGTGGCCACGGTAAAGTAGATGCTGCCCTCGCCGTTGCGCGTGACGCGCGTCACCACATCGCCCCCGCGCGCGCCCTCAAAAGCCGCCCTGGCATTGTCCGCCGGGTCGATGGTGTCGGTCCGGTCAAGACGGCTTTGCCGGAAGAACACCGTCACCACATCCCAGACGCCTTCCAGGAAATCGGTCAGGATCGTCGGCTGATCCGGGTTTGTCACCAGCGTCCCCGTCCCCTGCCCGACGCGCGAGGCGAGAAGCTGCCCGGTCGGATCGAAGACAAAGACCTCCAGCACCGGGTCAATCTCGATGTCCTGCAACGGCGTGCGGAAGTCGAAGCCGATATTGCCGGTGCGAAGATGCGCCTCGTAGACCGAGGCGATCAGTTCCGCCTGCCGGACCATGCCCAACTGGCGTTGCAGGGCCAGGCTGTCGCGGAACGGGTTCATGAACAGCACGCCGACCGCCAGCAGGACCAGCGCCGTCAGGTTGAAGACGATGATCTTGCGCGCCAGAGGAGAGCGGTTCAGCCCGACGATGCTGCGACCGCCCCGGCCTTCCTTCAGGCGCTCGACGGTGGCGTCGGGGGAAACCCAGTCTTCGCCCAGAAGAACGTCACCCGACCGCTTGGGCCTGATGTCATTGGGGGAAATCCGGGGGGCCGAGGTCATGTCGGGCGGCCGTCACTCTTCGTTGTAGCGGTAGCCGATACCGTAGAGCGTCTCGATCGCCGAGAAGTTGTCGTCCACCGTCCGCATCTTCTTGCGCAACCGCTTGATGTGGCTGTCGATGGTCCGGTCGTCGACATAGACCTGATCGTCATAGGCCACGTCCATCAGCTGATCGCGCGACTTCACGAAGCCGGGCCGCTGCGCCAGGGCCTGCAATAGCAGGAACTCGGTCACGGTCAGCGCGACCTCTCTGCCCTTCCAGGTCACCGAATGGCGCAGCGGGTCCATCCGCAGGGCGCCGCGTTCCATCATCCGGGTTTCTTCGGTGGCCGCAGCCTCACCAGTGTTGATCGCCTCCTGACGGCGCAAAAGCGCCCGGATGCGTTCGACCAGCAGGCGCTGGCTGAAGGGCTTCTTGACGTAGTCGTCGGCCCCCATCCGCAGGCCCAGAACCTCGTCGATCTCGTCATCCTTCGAGGTCAGGAAGATCACCGGGATCGAGGTCTTCTGCCGCATCCGCTGCAACAGATCCATCCCGTCCATCCGCGGCATCTTGATATCAAGCACCGCCATGTCTGGCATCCGGCGGCTGAACGCCTCGAAAGCGGACTGGCCGTCGTTGTAGGTTTCGACCTCGAAGCCTTCGGCTTCAAGGGTCATGGCGACCGAGGTCAGGATATTCCTGTCATCGTCGACAAGGGCGATGCGGGACATCGGCGTGCCTCCCTTGGAACTGCTGCTGCATTATCGTTATTTTGCGTTCATTTTCAGGCGTTGAGGGCGGATAATCAACACAAAATCGAATCACCCCTGAAACAAGGGGCGGAAGGGTGGCAATTTCGCCAATCCCGACAACAATTCCATCCGCATTCCGCCATTGCCGGGATCTGGTGGCGCTAACGCCGGAATGATTGCGCTAACTGTTTGAAATCACGCTATTCTCGTGCGAAAATCCCATGCTATAGGCCCATTATGGCCGGCCCCGCACGGGCTTGTCGCGGCATTCACTGGCCCGGATGCCGAAAGTCTTGAACCGCCGCATACCCTTGCGGCTAAGGGAGCTTGCAGGATGATCCACGGACGCGTGAACCCCAATCAGACGCTGGAGACGCAAGGCATCACGGGTGTGGCGGTCGCCCACTACAACTATGCCGAGTCCGCGCTGGTCGAGGCCGCCGTCACCCGCGGCGAAGGTCGCCTGGGTCTTGGAGGGGCATTTCTGTGCTCTACCGGCCAGTTCACCGGCCGCTCGCCCAAGGACAAGTTCGTCGTCCGCACCGCTGCCACCGAAGATACGATCTGGTGGGACAACAACGCCGCGATGACCCCCGAGGCCTACGCGCGCCTCAAGGCCGACATGCTGGAGCATGTGAAGGGCCGTGAGCTCTTCGTGCAGGACCTTTACGCCGGGGCTGACCCGATTCACCGGCTGGACGTGCGGGTGGTGACGGAACTCGCCTGGCACGGACTTTTCATCCGCCACCTTCTCCGCCGCCCCGAACGGGCCGAGCTGGAGGGTTTCACCCCGGAATGGACGGTGATCAACTGCCCGTCGTTCAAGGCCGATCCGGCCCGCCACGGCTGCCGGACGGAAACTGCCATCGTGCTGAACTTCGACGAAAAGACCGTGCTGATCGCCAACACCGCCTATGCGGGCGAGAACAAGAAGGCCGTCTTCACCGTCCTGAACTACCTTCTGCCCGCCAAGGGCGTGATGGCGATGCACTGCTCGGCCAACCACGCCGTCGGCAACCCGGTCGACGCCGCCGTGTTCTTCGGGCTGTCCGGCACCGGCAAGACCACGCTCTCCGCCTCGCCCGACCGCACGCTGATCGGCGATGACGAACATGGCTGGTCCGACCGTGGCATCTTCAATTTTGAAGGCGGCTGCTACGCCAAGACCATCGATCTCTCGCCCGAGGCCGAGCCGGAGATTTACGCCACCACCCACCGCTTCGCGACCGTGGTGGAAAACATGGTCTACGACCCCGAAACGCTGGAATTGGACTTTTCCAACCGCAGCCTGACCGAAAACACCCGTTGCGCCTATCCGCTCGAAGCCATTTCGAACGCCAGCGCCACCGGCCTTGGCGGCCATCCCCGCCATGTGGTGATGCTGACCTGCGATGCGTTCGGCGTGCTGCCCCCCATCGCGCGCCTCAGCCCGGCGCAGGCGATGTACCACTTCCTCTCCGGCTTCACCTCCAAGGCCGCCGGGACCGAGCGCGGCATCACCGAGCCGCAGCCCACCTTCTCCACCTGCTTCGGCGCCCCCTTCATGCCGCGCCGCCCCGAGGTCTACGGCAAGCTCCTGCAGGCCAAGATCGCCAAGCACGGCGCCTCCTGCTGGCTGGTCAACACCGGCTGGACCGGCGGGGCCTATGGCACCGGCAAGCGGATGCCGATCAAGGCGACCCGCGCGCTGCTGGCAGCGGCGCTGGACGGCTCGCTGGGGGCTGCGACCTTCCGCAAGGACCCGAACTTCGGCTTCGAAGTCCCGGTGGAGGTTCCCGGCGTGGATGCCGCCCTTCTCGACCCGCGCCGCACCTGGGCCGATACCGCCGGTTATGACGCGCAGGCGGCGAAGCTGGTGGGGATGTTCCAGAAGAACTTCGCGCAATATGTTCCGCATATCGACGCCGACGTGAAAGCCGCCGCCATCGGCTGACCGACCCCGCGTCGTTCGACTTCGACTTTTCCTCGGCAAGAAGGGGAGCGGCTGGCTCAGACCAGCGCCAGCCGCACCATGTTCAGCCCGGTGATGACCAGAAGCCCCTGCGTCCAGCGGCGAAAGCGGTGTTGCTCCAGCCGGTCCTGCACCCGGTAGCCTGCGAAAAGCCCCGCCAGAGCGGGCAGGCAGAGCGCCGCCGAAAAGCCCAGCGTCTGAATGTTCAGAAGCCCGGTGCCCAGATGTGCCGCCAGCAGCGCCACCGCGCCGATCAGGAAAACCACGCCCTGCGCGCGGATCATCGTCAGCTTGTCGGCCCCGGTGGACAAGAGCAGCACCAGCAAGGGCGGCCCCCAGATGCCCGAGACCCCGCCGTAAAGGCCCCCGATCACGCCAAGCCCCCACTCCGCCCGGTCGCGGTGATCCAGCCGGATCGCAAGGGACCTGCCCGCCAGTTGCAATGCCGCGAAGACCGAGATCGGCAGGCCCAGCATCAGCAGATAGACCGCGCGCGGGATCGCGTCGGCAAAGGGGGCCGATATCGCAATGCAGACCACCGTGGCGATCAGGAAGCGGCGGTAGTCCCGCGCCGTCTCCCGCGCCGGGCCGGTGCCCTGGCGAAACGCCTGACTGAGGTTCGTGACCAGAGTCGGCAGGATCAGCCCCGCCAGCGCCAGGTGCTGCGGCAGGAAGATTGCGAAGGCCGAGACCAGGATCATCGGCATCGCGAAGCCGACCGCGCCCTTCACGAAACCCGCGAACAGCGTTACCGCCAGCGCCGCCGCGAAAGCTTCGGCCGAAAGCCCGGCAGAGAAAAGCTCGAACATGGCTTGTCCTTTCCCTACCTTTGTGGCCGAATCCATGGCGTGAGGAAAGCAGCTGCTGGCAGAAATCGAATGTGGTTTGCTTCAACCCGACTGGCCATCGCTCTTGCCCTGACGGCAGGTGCGGCTTTGGCTGACCCCGCCTCGCCCGCACCCGGCCCACTGGTCGCCACGCTCAAGCTCGGCGTCTTCTGTGCGCTGCAGGCGATGGACCAGCGCCCCGCCCCCGGCACCTTGTCTGGCTGGATCCACGTCCCCGACGGGATGATCGACTTTCACTGGCCCGACCGCCAGGTCGTCCCCGCCGCCATCGGTCTGGCCTTCGGGGTCAAGTCGCAGATGCGCCCCGGCGTCTTCCTGCAAGGCGAGATGCGGGTCTATCGCCCCGGCAGCACGACCCCCGAAACCTGGGACTCCAGCTTCTCCGACACCGGCGAGCAGTTCGGCTTCTTCCGCTTCGACCGTGCGGAAGAGTTGATCCCCGGCCTCTGGCGCTTTGAAGCCTGGGAGGGGGAAACACAGATTTACGCCGCCGAATTCGAGGTGGTGCCCGCCGCCGCCTTGCCGGACATCGTCCAGGCCTGCAACGCGATCTCTTGATTTTGCCGCGACACTTTAAGTCTTCTTCGGCATCACGATTGAAATCTTGTTGCGCTGCAACCGCGAAGGCGTTAGGTCTTCGCAGGTGCAGAATCCCGAAGGACGACCCTTGATGCCGCATGATGGACACGCGATGCCCGAGACCCCGATCCTCGTCGATCTTACCGCCCTGACCGCCGCCGCGCTGCCCGAGGCCGAGGCGCTGTTTGCCACCGGGCGCGACACATTGAAGGCGCAGGTCTCCTCTGGCGGCAAAGTGTCGAACCAGGCGCTTGAGGCGCGACAGTTCCAGGCCCATGCGCTGTCCTGGCTTGCCACCTATGTCGAGGCGCTGCGCCAGTTGAACGCCTGGGCCGGTCGGCTGGCCGAAGCCGGGCAGTTCGGCGCGATGGAAGCCCTGATCCTGCAAATCGGCTTTGGCGAATACCTGACCCAGATCGCGGGCGGCATTCCGATGAGCCAGACCGAATTCGCCCGGCTCTCCGACCTCGGGCTTGACTGGACCCCCGGCGAAGCTGCGACCCGGCTGATGACCGGGGGCAACACGCCCGAGGCGCGTGCGGCGCTCGTCGCGCTCATGCGGGACAACCACGGGCGGGCGACTTTCGGGGCCACGGGTCTGGACGAAGAGCTGGAAATGATCCGCGACCAGTTCCGCCGCTATGCCGATGAAAAGGTCATCCCCCGCGCCCATGACTGGCACCTGAAGGACGAGCTGATCCCGATGGAGGTGATCACCGAACTGGCCGAAATGGGCGTCTTCGGCCTGACCATCCCGGAAGCCTATGGCGGGTTC
>JAGPEG010000020.1 GCA_018057165.1 Tabrizicola sp. | reverse complement strand
CGCCGGAGCTGGCCGATATCCTGGCCCATGCCAAGCGCTTCGGTATCCCGCTGATCGGGGTGGCGGGCCGCGAGGGGTCCACCCTGATGCGGCAGGCGACGGTCGGCATCCTGTTGCCAAAGGTGCCCGAGGCCTGCGAGACGGGGATCGTCCCCACCACCTCGACCACGATGACGCTGGCCCTGGGCGATGCGCTGGCGATTGCGCTGATGGAACATCGCGCCTTCACGCCCGAGCATTTCCGCATGTTCCACCCCGGCGGCAAGCTGGGGGCGCGGCTTCTGAAGGTGGCCGACCTGATGCACGACGATCCGCCGCTGGTGGCCGAAACCCTGGCGATGGGCGAGGCGCTGCTGGAAATCACCCGGCGCGGCTATGGCGTGGTGGGCGTGACCGACCCGCAGGGCGATCTGAAGGGCATCATCACCGATGGCGACCTGCGGCGGCATCTGGAAGGCCTCATGCTGCACCGGGCGGGCGAGGTGATGACGCCGAACCCGCGCACCATCGGCCCCGAGGCGCTGGCCGGCGAGGCGCTGGCCCTGATGAACGACCGCAAGATCACCTGCCTCTTGGTCACCGCGCCGGACAGCCGCAAGGCCATCGGCATCCTGCATGTGCATGACTGCCTGCGCGCGGGCGTGGCCTGACCATGGCACGGGTCGACCGGCATACAAGGCTGGTGGGCTGGCTGAAGGTCGCCCTGCCGCTGACCGCGCTGGCGATCCTGTCGACGCTGTTTCTGGTCGCGCGCCGGATCGACCCCGAGGCCGCCCTGCCCTATGCCGAGGTCGATGTCGAGGATCTGGCGCGCGAACCCCGGATGACCGCGCCGACCTATGCCGGCACGACCGAGGACGGGGCGGCGCTGACCCTCTCGGCCAGCGAGGCGCGGCCCGAGGCAGACGGCGCCCCGGCCAAGGCGGCAGGGCTTCGGCTGGAGCTTGCCACCCCGGACGGCGGGCGTATGGACCTGCTTGCCGCCGAGGCGGTGATGGAGGATGCGGCGCGGCAACTGCTCTTGTCGGGGGGTGTCACGCTGACCACCTCCTCCGGCTATCGGCTGGAGACGGCGGAAGTGGCGGCAAAGCTGGACCGGACGGGGCTGGAAAGCCGCACGCCGGTACTGGCGACCGGCCCGGCGGGGGAAATCCGGGCCGATGGCATGAGTTTGCGTCAGGACAACCTGACCCCAGGCGCCTATGTTCTGGTTTTCAAGGGCAACGTCCGACTGGTATACCAGCCGGGCGGCTGAAACGGCTGCGAGGTTCAAGCATGGCATTCAAGGTTCGGTCTTTCGCTCTGGCTCTGGCGTTGATGCTGGCAACGGCGGCGCATGGGCAGCAGAAGATCGCCTTCGGCGACCTGAACCAGGACACCTCGCTGCCCGTGCAGGTTCAGGCCGACCAGCTGGCGGTGAACAATGCCGACGGGACGGCAGTGTTCAGCGGCAATGTCGTGGTCACGCAAGGCGAGATGAAACTGGCGGCGGGCGAAGTGAAGGTCAGCTACGGCGAAGACAAGAAGTCGATCAGGACGCTGGTGGCCTCGGGTGGGGTGACAGTGGCGAACCTGGGCGACGCGGCCGAGGCGCAGGAGGCGGTCTATACCATCGACTCGGGCGTGATCGTGCTGTCGGGGGACGTGCTGCTGACGCAAGGCGGCTCGGCGATGGCGGGGCAGAAGCTGACGATCAACCTGAAGGACGGGACCGGGGTGATGGAGGGTCGGGTGACGACGACCTTCGTGCCGGGGGGCAACTGATGGCGCGCCCTGATCTCTCGGTGACGGATGGTTCGGCGGGGTTGCAGATCCGGTCCTTGCGGAAAAGCTACAAGAAGCGCCCGGTGATCCGCGATGTCAGCATGGACCTGCACCGGGGCGAGGTGGTGGCTTTGCTGGGGCCGAACGGGTCGGGCAAGACGACCTGTTTCTACTCCATCGCCGGTCTGGTGATGCCGGAAGGCGGGCAGGTGCTGATCGACGGCAAGGACGTGACGGCGCTGCCGATGTACCGCCGGGCGCGGCTGGGGATCGGCTACCTGCCGCAGGAAGTCTCGATCTTCCGGGGCTTGTCGGCGGAAGACAATATCCTGGCGGTGCTGGAGATCGTGCAGCCCGACCGCCACAAGCGGCGCGAACGGCTGGAGGAACTGCTGTCGGAGTTTTCCATCACCCATCTGCGGCGCACCCCGGCGCTGGCCCTGTCGGGCGGTGAAAGGCGGCGGGTGGAGATTGCGCGCTGTCTGGCGGCGGACCCGAAATATCTGCTGCTGGACGAGCCCTTTGCGGGGGTCGACCCGATTGCGGTGGGGGAAATCCGCCATCTGGTGCATGATCTGAAAGCGCGGGGGATCGGGGTGCTGATCACCGATCACAACGTCCGCGAGACGCTGGAGATCGTGGATCGGGCCTATATCCTGCACGACGGCAAGGTGCTGATGTCGGGGACGACAGACGAGGTCGTGCGGGACGAGAATGTCCGTCGGGTCTATCTGGGCGAGAACTTCCGCATCGTCTGATCCGGGCCATCGATTCGGTTGACAAGCAGGCTGGCTTCGTCGCCAAATACCCTCGATGAGTGCGCTTCATGCCCCTGTTCAGGCCAGGACTTTCGCGGTGATCCCAACCAGCAAATGCGGCGTGACGCAACGTTCCTTCCACCCATCACCAGAAGGACCGGACGGCTGGGATTGAGCCCCAGGCCGAACCGGCAGCATGCGAAAAGGAGAGATCATGCGCTATCAGATCAGTGGAAAACAGATCGACGTTGGTGAGGCTCTTCAGACCCATGTGAAGGCGGAACTGGGCGAAGTGGTGGAGAAATACGCCCAACGCCCGACCGAATGCGTCGTGGTCTTTTCCCGCGTGGCGCATGAATTCGTCTGTGAAGCGGTGATCCACCTGTCCACCGGACTGACCGCGCAGGCCAAGGGGCACGCGGCGGAAATCTATGCGGCCTTCGAATCCTGCCGTGAAAAGCTGGACAAGCAACTTCGCCGTTACAAGCGGCGCATCCGCAACCACCACTCGAACCGTTCGGGCCCTGTTGAATTCGGCGGGGCGTCCTCGTATATCCTCGCCGCAACCGAGGATGCCGACGAGGTCGAGCCTGACACCCTGACGCCCGTGGTCATCGCCGAGATGGAGACGAAGATTCCTTCGATCACCGTGGGCGAGGCCGTGATGCAGATGGAGCTGGCGGGGCAGAAGATGCTGGTGTTCCGGAACGAAGGACATGGGGGCGTGAATGTCGTGTACCGTCGGGATGACGGGAACATCGGCTGGATCGACCCTCGCAACAGCAAGTAAAGCGTCCGACGGGCGCGGGGCCATCGCCGACTCATGGAACTTTCCAAGCTACTCGTCCCAGGCGCCGTTCGGCTGGTTGGGCAGTTCACCTCGAAGAAGCGGTTGTTCCAGGAGCTGGGAGAGATCGCGGCACAGGCCTATGGGCTGTCGGGGGCGGCGGCGATCGATGGCTTGCAGGAACGCGAGTCGCTGGGTCCGACCGGCGTGGGGCATGGCATCGCCCTGCCCCATGCCCGGCTGGAGGACCTGAAGGGGATCATCGGGGTCTTCCTGCGGCTGGAAAAGCCGCTGGACTATGACAGCGTCGACCGGCAGCCGGTAGACCTGGTCTTCGGGTTGTTCGCCCCGAAGGATTCCGGGGTGGATCATCTGAAGGCGCTGGCGCTGGTCAGCCGGACGATGCGGGACCCTGCGGTGGTGGCGAAGTTGCGGGCGAATTCCGACCCGGCGAAGCTGTATGCGATCCTGACCGAGGCGCGGGCACCGCAGGCGGCGTGAGCTTGTCCACGGTGGACAATCGCTAGTTTCTTCATGAAATCAACGAGATGATTGCGGGCGTTAGGGATTTGTCAATCCCTGGCTCTGGCCCTTTGCTTCCTCACCCTGCCCGCTCGCTGAAGGAGGGGGAGGGGACGCGGGGGGTGGTGTCTGCCTTCGTCCGTGACTGGTGTGCCTGACGGAAATCTCGGAGCCTCCGGCGGGAGTATTTGGAAAAGAGCAACTGGATTTGGGCGCAGAAAGACATGCCTCGGCCCCGGTCTGGCCGGTTCAGCCTTTCCAGCGGCTGAAGCCGAAGCCCATGTAGTCGCGGGCATAGGCTTCGGCGGCGGCGGATTCGAGGGAATCGTCCCAGATCGACAGCAGCGCAGCTTCGGCGGGGTCGGGTGCGATCATGGGCGTCGCCACGCCTGCTTCTGCGGCGAGTGCGGCAAGGCCTCCGGTCAGGTGATCCTCACGCAGAAGATGGTCGAGCGGCTGGAAGCTGGCGAAGCCTTGCACCAGTGCGGTCTGGCTGGCGAGGCTGGGGTCGAGGCGTGCACCGGTCTGGCCACCCACGGCGAGGCGGCAGTAGGTCAGGAAGATGCGGAAGGCGGCGCGTTCCGCCTCCACAGTGGCGAAAGGTTCGCCGGGGGGCTGAAGCTCGGCGAGAAAGCCGTTGATCAGGATGCGGCGGAGGTCAGGTGCCTCGGCGTCCACGATCTTGGTGCGGAAAGCGGCGTGGGCGCGCAGGAGCGGGTGGCGCAGGACGGTAAAGCTGCGGTGGCCGGGATGCTTGCGTTTCCACTGCCGGAGGGATTTCTGTTCGAAGCCTTCGGTCACGGCGCCCAAAGTCATGAACCAGTCGCGGATTGCGGGCTCGGGGCCGGACCGGATGGGGAAGAAGAGAAGCCCCGTGTCGGAGGCAAGGGCAGCGGGAACGCCAGCGGCGCGGCGGGGTTCGAAGCTGGGCGTGCGACCGAGGTTGAAGACGTCGATTGCGGCGGTGGCCTCGGCCAAGGCTTCGGGGTTTTCCAGCTTGTCTTCCAAGGGACCGGGGTTCTGCTTTTTCAGCGTGTCGTCAAGCTGTTTCAGCCGGGCCTCGACGCCCAGAAATGCCGCCAAACCGTTCATCACCTCCAACGAGCCGAGGTCTTCGTAGTCGAGGTAAAAGGCGGTCTGGCCGGTGGTTTGCAGCGCCTGCATCAGGAGAAGCTGGAAAGCCTGGATGTCGCGCAGATGCTGGAGAAATTCCGGGAGGTCGAAGCGGACCTTCGCGGTCTTCAGCCGCCTGGGGTTGGTCAGCTTCCATTGGTCAGTGGCCTGGGCGATCTTCCAGGAGACGTAGCTTTCCAAAGGATTGCGGGTCAGGATGATCTTGGCGCAGGCCGGGTCGGGCAGCACGTCATCGAGGATGCGCAGGTCATGGTCGTGGAAGAAGCGAAAGCCGGGCAGGCCTTCGGTTTCCTCGCGCAGCTTGCGCAGCAGGGGGCGCGGGTCGCGGTCGCGCTCGTCCATCGTGATGCCGAGCAGCTCGGTCCGGTCCTTCTTGCCCAGGATGTAGCGGTTGAACACCTCGCCATGGCTGTGGACGCCGGGCAGCGCGTTCAGGTTCGCTTCCAGCAGGTTCGACCCGGTGCGCATTTCGGCGAAGACGACGAAAGAGGTGAAGGACGGCATCTTAGCGGACGATCCGGGGGCGGGCGAAGGGCTGGTAGGGCTGGGCAAGCTCGGCGTCGGAGGGGAAATCGCCCATCAGGACCGGGGCCATGCCCTGATTGCGCAGGTCTTGCAGGAAGCTGCCGAAACCGTTGAGCGGAATCAGCTGTGGCAGCTCCGACAGACGGTGCCCGGCGCGGGGGTTCAGAAGGTCGACGAGTTGCTCCAGCGGTTCGGCGGGATTTTCGATGAAGTCGGCCAGCGACCAGATGCGGACATTGGCCTTGGTCTCTGGCCCATTCAATTCGTGCAGGAAGTCGGATTCCAGCTTTTGCAGGCGGGCGGCTTCGCGGCGGGTCTCGGCGGCGCTGCGACCGGACAGCCAGAGCGGCACGGCGAAGGCCCCGGTGATGGCGAAGATGGTGGCGTTCGGATCAGCGGCGATGAACGGGGCGATGTCCTGTTCGTCGGCGGGGCCGAACTGGAAGCATTGCGTCTCGCCGCGGGTGTTCCAGATCAGGTTGGTGAGGAAGCTTTTCGGGTTGTAGTCGCGCAAGGTGGGGCTGTCGGAGAGGCCGCCCTTGAAAACGGGCTCGCCGCCCGCGAATTCGGCCCGGTCGAAAGCGAAGAGATGGCCGTGGACGCGGGCGTCAAGGGCGCGGGCGAGCCAGGGCTGGAAATCGGCGAACAGCTGGCTGAAGCCGGAGAAAACGCCGTAGGGCGCGGCCGATTGGGTGCCGCCACGGGCGCGAATGGGAAAGCGGCTTTGCATGTATAGGCCGGGGCGGCCCTTGACGCGACGTTCGACGGCCTTGGCGAAGAGGCGGTTGATCTTGCCGGGGTTGGGTTCGGAAGCCAGGGCGCGGTCGCCGTCGGGGGTGAGGAAGGTGCGGTAGAGAAGGGCGGCCTGCGGCCAGATCTTGCGGGCGAGGAAGGCGTCGGTCTGGCGCAGGAGATGCAGATGGTCGTCGTAGAAAGTGTAGGGGCGGCCCTGGTAGTCGAACTTCGACAGGGTGAGCGAGCGGCTTTCGATGCGGGTGGAGACCTGGCGGACGAGGCTTTGGAAATAGCTTTCGTCGGGGATCCAGACCCGGCGGAAGTAGCGGTCAAGCCGGGGGCGGTCGGGGTGGTCGACGATTGCGCGCAGGGTGGGGCGGGTCAGGCACCACCACTGGCTGCCGAGATGGGGGGTGAGGCCTTTCGGCAGGCGGCGGCGGAAGCGCAGGGCACGTTGCAGGGTGACATAGCCGTCGAACAGCTTGCGCTGGCGTTTCCAGGAGAAGGGGAAGCGCAGGGTGAAGCGTTCTTCGTTGAGGCCGCCGATGGTCCAGCCGACATCGGCGGTGGTGACGCTTTCGATGAAATCGGTCGTTGGGTGCCGGGCGAGATGGGATTGCAGGGCGCGGACGGGGCGGATCGGCAGGCAGGAGCCGGAGGCGAGGAGGATGTGGGAGGTGTGGGGGAAGTCGGCGAGCATCTGCGCAGAAGCATCGAGGGTGGCCTGGACGATGCCGAAGCTGCCCCATTCGCAGGGGGAGCGGGGCGAGAAGCGGATGTCGGGCAGGTCTTGCAGGGCGGTTTTCAGGCCGTCGAACTGGGTTTGCGGCGTGCGGGCATCGACGTGGATCACGACGGGACAGCCGTGCTGCGCCCAGTGCCGGGCCAGTTGCGCCGCGCGGTCCAGGGCGGTGTGGCAGAGCATGACGACGCCCAGGGTGGCGTTTGGGGGGGTCACGCCCAGTTTCCTTTCGACATCAGGCCCAGCACCTCCAGCTGGCGCCAGTTGACATATTTCTCGCTCCAATTGCACCAGAGATCACGCTCGCGACTGATGCCTTCGCGGTAGGCGCGGTATTCGTGGCTTTCGGCATAGTGCTGGCCGCGCGCCAGTTCCTCGGCGGCCTTGGCGGCGAAAGTGTCGAGGAACTTGGCGTGGAGGAGGACGCCGGAGGGACGCTCGCCGCCCTGATCTTCGTAGGTGAGGTTGAGCGCGCGGGGCAGCATCATGTGGGTCGAGGAAACATAGGCGTAGGAGCGGTGCCACTTGACCAAGGGCGTCTTGTTCATCGCCGGGGCGTGTTTCGGGCGGTCGGGGAAGAACAGACGCGCGCGGGGGCCGCCCTGGACCCAGAGGTTGCGATACAGGGGATTGCGGGCGATGAGATAGTTGCCGCTGTCGAAATACTGGGCGATTTCAAAGGGGTTCTGGCCTTCGACATAGGGCTGTTCGTGCATCGCGCCCTTGGGATACATGTCCAGCATCATCGCGGCGAAACAGGGGGTTTCCGCGCTGTCGAGCCAGTCGGTCAGGGCGCGCAACGGCCTTGTTTCGCAGAACGGGTAGACGAGGAATTCGTCGACATCGACGGTCAGGCACCAGCGGCCATGCCCGTGGCGACGGAGGAGATGCATCATCCAGTCCATGCCGAAGCGCGACTGCTTGTACCCGGCACTGGCGGACCAGACCGAGACGTCGGGTTGGTCCGCCAGGTATTCGCGGCTGCCGTCGTCGGAACCGTTGTCGACGATCAGGAAATGCTCGACGCCAAGACGGCGGTAGTAGCTCAGGAAATACGGCAGGCGGATTCGTTCGTTGCGGATAGTGGAGAACAAGAGGATCGGCCGGGCGGAGAGGCTGGCAGTGCGGTCGGCAACGGGGGTCAGTTGGCGGCGGCGGCGCAAGGCGCGGGCGAGAAGGTATTTGCGCCGGACGCGCAGCTGCCAGAGATCGATCAGGCCCATACGGACCCCGGATAACCGAACTGTCGGGCTTGCCTACTCATACCCAACCACCCCGAGACAGAAGGCCCTTCGCCTCCAACTGCCGCCAGCCGGTGTAGCGGTTCGATACGTTTTCATGCAAGACCGGGTCCCTGATCAGACGATCATAGTAGGCCGAAAACTGGTCTGCATTGGAAAAATGCTCACGCCTGAGCTTTTCTTCAGCGGATCGTTCGGTGATGCCGGGCAGGAACTTGGTGTGCAGAAGGACGCCGGAAGTCAGCTCGCCGCCATCGGTCGCATAAACCTCGTTCAGGCGTGGCGGCAGCAGGGAATGGGTGGAGTTGACATAGGCAAAGCGCCGGTGCCAGCGGACCAGCGGGATCTTGTTCAGCGTGGGCGCGCGACGGGGTTCGGCGGAAAAGAACGCCCGCGCCCGCGCGCCGCCCTGGACCCAGAGGTTGCGCATCCGGGGCTGGACCTGAACCTGATAGTTCCCGGCGTCGAACCATGACAGGTGGCGGATCGGGTCCTCCCCCGGCGCGACCTGCCCCTGCGACACCGGGCCTTCGGGATACATGTCCAGCGTCAGCGCACCAAAGCTGTCGCGGCCCTGTGCTTCCAGCCAGCCGGTCAGGGCAGACAGGGGGCGGGTCTGCCAGTGGGGGTAGACCAAGAGTTCATCGGCATCGAGCGTCAGGCACCAATGGCCATGCCCATGCCGCAGCTGAAGCCAGGTCAGCCAGTCCATCCCGAAGCGGCTGGACTTGTAGCTGTCCGGGGTCTGCCAGAGCGAGACGTCGGGCTGGTCGGTCAGCAGGCGGTCCGATCCGTCAGAACTGGCGTTGTCCACCGCAAGGAAATGCCGGACGCCCAGCGCGCGGTGATGCGCCAGAAAATGCGGCAGGCGCTGCGCCTCGTTGCGGAGGCAGAGGAAGCAGAGCAGGTCATCGGGGGCGATCCCGGCGGTGCGGTCGACCAGTGGAGCAAGCTGGCGGTGGCGACGGAAGGCCCGCAGCAAAAGAAGCTGGCGCCGACTGCGCAGTTTCAGCGCCAGAAGCGCGCCGGTCAGGCCAGTCGGGGGCGGGTCAAGTTCGCCGATGGCACAGGCATGGGGCAGGCCCCGAGGAAAGCTGCGCGCAGTCTTCTCCCCGGTAGCCAAACCTATTGCGCGGCCTTCTGCATCGCCGTCAGCGCATGCAGGAAATCGGCGAATTCCTCACCGAATTCAGGGCGCGACAGGCCGAAGGCAACGGTCGCCTGCAAAAAGCCTATCTTCGAGCCGCAGTCGTAGCGCTGGCCCCGGAAGCGCAGGCCGAAGACATTGCCCGGCTTCTTCGTTTCCTGCGCGATGGCGTCGGTCAGCTGGATTTCCCCGCCCGCGCCCTGCTTGATCTTGTTCAGGTTGGTCAGGATCTTGGGCGTCAGGATATAGCGCCCGATCACCGCAAGGTTCGACGGCGCGTCTTCCGGCTTTGGCTTTTCCACCATGCCCTTGACGGTGACGATCTGGCCGTTGTCCTCGGCGATGTCGAGAACGCCGTAGCTGGAGGTTTTCTTCGGGGCAACCTCCATCGCCGCAACCATGCAGCCACCGGTTTCGGCATGGGCCTCGACCATCTGTTGCAGGCAGGGGGTTTCGGCGGCGATCACGTCATCGGGGAGGAGAACGGCGAAGGGTTCGTTGCCGATCAGGCGGCGGGCGCACCAGACGGCGTGACCCAGACCCATCGGCCGGTTCTGCCGGACATAGGCGATGGCGCCCGAGTCCATGTTGGTGTCCTTCAGGATGTCGAGAAGGTCGGTCTTGTTCTTGCGCCGCAGCTCGGCTTCCAGTTCCGGGGCGTGGTCGAAGTAATCCTCCAGCGCGGATTTCCCGCGCGAGGTCACGAAGATGAATTCCTTGATCCCGGCGGCGCGGGCTTCGTCGATGGCGTATTGAATCAGGGGCCGGTCGACGAGGGTCATGATCTCTTTCGGGATCGACTTGGTGGCAGGCAGGAAGCGCGTTCCAAGCCCCGCAACGGGAAATACCGCCTTGGTGATCTTTCTGGTCTTCATGACTCGTTCCCAACCCCGTCCGCTTCTAGGCAAAAATCTGGCCCGAAATCCTTCGCAGCCGAATCTGACCTTATGCGGGCAGCGGCGCGGCAATATTGACAAACTGCCTCAGTCGGTCGTGGTTCGCATCAAAAAAAACGTCAGCAGGATGGCAAACCTGACCCCCTGCGGGCCCTTTTCAAGCTGTGGTTGTAGCGAGCATGGATTCGATGATCGGCACGTCGGACGGGTTGTTCAGCTCCCAGAACTGGCGGCCACGCGATTCGACCTGAACGCACAGCACGGGGCGGCCCTGTTCCAGAAAGCGGAGCTGTTCCAGGCCTTCCAGTGTCTCCAGCGGGCCGATGGGCCAGCCGGGGTATTGCGCAAGCGCCGCAGGGCGATAGGCGTAGACGCCGACATGGTGGAAGACGGGGGTCGGTTCCTCGGGCGCATAGTCGCGGCCGGTGTAGGGGATGACTTCCTTGGAAAAGTAGAGCGCGCGGCCTTGGGTGCCGAAGACGGCGGTGGTGCCGCCGACCCGACCGTTGCGGCGGTCGTTCAGGAAGCCCGCGACGGCCCGGCCATCGCAGCGCAGGACCGGGGTGGCGATGTCGGCCTGCGGATCTTGCGCCAGCCCGGCGACAAGGTGTTCCACGAACCAGGCGGGGGTCAGCGGCGCGTCGCCTTGCAGGTTCACGACGACATCGTAGCCGGGGAGTTTGGTCGCAACCTCGGCGCAGCGTTCGGTGCCGTTGCGGGCATCCGAGGAGGTCATCACCACCTCGGCCCCGAAGGCGCTGGCGTGGTCGGCAATGCGACTGTCATCGGTGGCGACGACGACGCGGTCGATGCCCTGCACCGCCATTGCGGCCTCCCAGCTGCGGCGGATCAGGGTCTTCTCGCCGTCGGGGCCGCGCAGGGTGACAAGCGGTTTGCCGGGGTAGCGGGTCGAGGCATAGCGGGCGGGGATGGCGATGAGGGTCTTCATTTCAGCGTGACCCCCGGCGCGTAGGCGATGAAGAACGGGTTGTCCCAGCCGGGTTTGCCATAGGCAAGCGTCTGGTGGGTGTCGAAGCGCACGACATGCCCCCCTGCCCCACGCAACACGGCGTCCCCGGCGGCGGTGTCCCATTCCATCGTGCGGCCAAGCCGGGGGTAAAGATCGGCCTCGCCGGTGGCGAGAAGGCAGAACTTCAGGCTGGACCCCGCCGAGGTCATGTCGCGGACGGCGTAGCGCGAGATGTAATCATCGGTCGCCTGGTCGCGGTGGGACTTGGACGCGACGACCATCAGGGCGGCATTGTCGGGGGTGGAGACGCGGAGGGGTTCCAGCGGGCCGGGTTCGGGACCGAAAGGGCCGGTTTCCTCGACCGCCTGTCCATCGGGAAGGGTGTAGAACAGCCGTCCCTTGGCCGGGGCATAGACGATGCCATGGGTGGGCACGCCATTTTGCACATAGGCGATGTTCACGGTGAAATCGCCGCGGCGCTGGACGAATTCCTTGGTGCCGTCCAGCGGATCGACGATCAGGAAGGTGCGGGCGGCGAGCGTATGGGACTCGGCCTGTTCTTCGGTGATCAGCGGCATATCCGGGAAGGCGGCGCGCAGACCGGCGGAGATGACGGCATCGGCGGCGAGGTCGGCCTCGGTCACGGGGGAGGCATCGCCCTTGGCGCGGACCTCGAAATCGGGGCGGTGGTAGATCTCCATGATGCGCGCGCCCGCTTCCAGCGCCAGGTGGCGGAAAAGCGGCATCAGTTCGGCAAAATCCATCACGGTCTCCGTGGCGATTGATCAACGGTTCGGGGGCCCTTATCCTTCGCCGTCAACGGAACGGCAAGATTTCCTGGTGCAGGATGCCGACCGGAAGGGAAGCGCATGTTCCGCCACAAGTCCGCTGCACGGTCCTGGTTCAGCCTGGCGTTCGAAACGCTGGAGCTGATCTACCATGTCGCGGTCCGCAACCTGCGCAAGTCGCACAACAATGCGGTGCTGGGGCTGGTCATGTCCATCGTGCAGTCGCTGATCATGCTCTTGGTCATGTTCTTCATGATGCAGTTGTTCGGCATGCGCCGGATCGCCGTGCGCGGCGATTTCATGCTGTATGTGATGTCGGGCGTCTTCATGTTCATGACGCATATCAAGGCCATCGGCGCGGTCTCCGGGGCGGACGGGCCGACCTCGTCGATGATGATGCATGCGCCGATGAACCCGATCATCTCGATCATGGGGGCGGCACTCGGCTCGCTTTACCAGCAGACATTGTCGGCCTCGGTCATCCTGTTCGTCTACCACGCCGCCTGGACACCGATCACCATCGACGAGCCGGTCGGGATGCTGGGGATGTTCCTCTTGTCCTGGTTCACCGGCATCGGCATCGGCATGGTGTTCCTGTCGGCAAAGCCCTGGCAGCCCGAACTGATAGGGATCCTGGTGATGCTCTACCAGCGCGCCAATGTCATCGCCTCGGGCAAGATGGTGCTGGCCAACAACCTGGCGCCCAAGCGGCGCGATCTGTTCGACTGGAACCCGCTGTTCCACACCATCGACCAGGCGCGGGGCTTCATCTTCCTGAACTACACGCCGCGCTATACCTCCTACGAATACGCGATCAAATACGCGCTGGTCTGCATCCTGATCGGGCTGATGGCGGAATTCTTCACCCGGCAGCATGCCTCGGCCAGCTGGAACAAGCGGCGATGATCCGGCTTTGCCTTCTGTTTCTGGCGCTTGCGCTTCCGCTGCGGGCCGAGGTCTTGCCCGCCTGGTACGACGTGACCGGGGTCGCGGCGGGTGATGTGCTGAACATCCGCGCCGCGCCGGATGCGGGGGCCGAAGTGATCGGGACGCTCGCCCCCGATGCGACCGGGGTCGAGATTCTGTCCGCGGCGGGCGGCTGGGGTCTGGTGAACGCGGGCGACCGCAGCGGTTATGTCGCGATGCGGTTTCTGAAGCGGGAAGGCGGCCCGGACTGGAACGCGCTGGAAACCCCGTTGACCTGTCTCGGGACCGAACCCTTCTGGTCACTGAAGATCGACCCGGCGCAAAGCGAGACCCGGTTCCAGACGCCGGAGGATGAGGTTGCTCGCGTCGCAGCGATCACCGGCAGCTGGCCCGCGCTGCCCTGGTCGCAGACAGCCGCCGTCGCCCTGCCCGATGGGCTTGCCGTGCTTTCCCCCGCCGAATGTTCGGATGGCATGTCCGATTCAAGCTACGGCATCGCCGCCGATCTGTTCCTGACCGGGCCCGACCGGGCGCGTCTGTCGGGTTGCTGTCGGCTGGGTCAGCGATAAGACAGCATACCCCTATCCAGACAGATTGACGGATTTCCGCGCATCACTGCCGAAGATTCGCGGCAAAGCCCGTGCGCCAACCGTTGCAGGCCCGAAAACGCCTGCCTATATACGCCTCACACGGGCGCCGGGCCGCCAGACCTGACGTCTTTTCTCAAGGTGGGGATGCCTGCGCATCAAGGGTCCTCGTCGGAACATCGCCTGAAGTAAAGGGATACACACATGGCCAAAGTCATCGGTATTGACCTCGGGACCACGAACTCCTGCGTTGCCATCATGGATGGTTCGCAGCCTCGGGTCATCGAAAACTCGGAAGGCGCACGCACGACGCCTTCGATCGTCGGCTTCACGGAAAGCGAACGCCTGGTCGGCCAGCCCGCCAAGCGCCAGGCCGTGACCAACCCCACCAACACCGTCTTCGCGGTCAAGCGCCTGATCGGTCGCCGTCTGGGCGATGCCGAGGTGGAAAAGGACAAGAAGCTTGTCCCCTACACCATCACCGACGGCGGCAACGGCGACGCCTGGGTCGAAGTGCGCGGCGAGAAGTATTCGCCGTCGCAAGTGTCGGCCTTCATCCTGCAGAAGATGAAGGAAACGGCTGAATCCTATCTGGGTGAAAGCGTCACCCAGGCCGTGATCACCGTTCCGGCCTATTTCAACGACGCCCAGCGTCAGGCCACCAAGGACGCCGGCAAGATCGCCGGGCTTGAGGTGCTGCGCATCATCAACGAACCGACGGCGGCAGCACTTGCCTATGGCCTCGACAAGAAGGAATCGAAGACGATTGCCGTCTACGACCTTGGCGGCGGCACTTTCGACATCACCATCCTGGAAATCGACGACGGGTTGTTCGAGGTGAAGTCGACGAACGGCGACACCTTCCTGGGTGGCGAAGACTTCGACATGCGGATCGTCCAGTACCTCGCGGACGAGTTCAAGAAAGAGCATGGCGTTGACCTCACGCTCGACAAGATGGCGCTGCAGCGTCTGAAGGAGGCCTCGGAAAAGGCCAAGATCGAGCTGTCGTCGTCGCAGCAGACGGAAATCAACCAGCCGTTCATCAGCATGGACAAGAACACCGGGCAGCCGCTGCACCTGGTGGTCAAGCTGACCCGGTCGAAGCTGGAAAGCCTGGTCGAGGACCTGATCAAGAAGTCGATCAAGCCCTGCATGGCCGCGCTGAAGGATGCTGGCGTCTCGAAGGACGACATCGACGAGGTCGTGCTGGTCGGCGGGATGACCCGCATGCCCCGCGTGATCGAGGAAGTGACCAAGTACTTCGGCAAGGAACCCCACAAGGGCGTGAACCCGGATGAAGTCGTGGCTTTGGGCGCGGCCATCCAGGCTGGCGTTCTGCAGGGCGACGTCAAGGACGTGGTGCTTCTGGACGTGACGCCCCTCAGCTTGGGGATCGAGACGCTGGGGGGTGTCTTCACCCGCCTGATCGACCGCAACACGACGATCCCGACCAAGAAGTCTCAGGTCTTCTCGACCGCCGAGGACAACCAGAACGCGGTGACGATCCGCGTGTTCCAGGGCGAGCGCGAGATGGCCGCCGACAACAAGATGCTGGGCCAGTTCAACCTGGAACAGATCCCGCCCGCCCCGCGTGGCGTGCCGCAGATCGAGGTGACCTTCGACATCGACGCCAACGGCATCGTGTCGGTGAAAGCCAAGGACAAGGGCACCAACAAAGAGCAGGCGATCACGATCCAGGCCTCGGGCGGGTTGTCGGACAGCGACATCGAACAGATGATCAAGGACGCCGAGGCGAATGCCGAAGCCGACAAGGAACGTCGCGAGCTGGTCGAGACGAAGAACCAGGGCGAAAGCCTGCTGCATTCGACGCGGAAATCGCTGTCCGAGCATGGCGACAAGGTCGATCCGTCGACGGTCGAGGTGATCGAGCTGGCGATGGGCCCGCTGGAAGAGGCGCTGAAAGGCGAAGATCCCGGCAAGATCAAGGGCGCGATCCAGAACCTGACCGAAGCCGCAATGAAGCTGGGCGAGGCGATCTACAAGGCCAGCCAGACCGAAGGTGGAAGTGCCGAAGAGGAACCGCGGCCGGTGGATGACGACGATATCGTCGATGCCGACTTCGAGGATCTTGGCAACAACAAGCGGAAGTAAGCCGCGGGAATCGGGGGAAGGGGCGGTCTGGCGACGGGCCGCCCCTCCTTGGTTCCACATGGGGATTTTGCCGTGGCAAAGCGCGACTATTACGAGGTTCTGGGGTCAAAGAAGGGCGCTTCGGCCGAAGAGCTGAAGAAGGCCTATCGGGCCAAGGCCAAAGAGCTGCACCCGGACCGGAATTCTGACAACCCGCAGGCCGAGGCCCAGTTCAAGGAAGTGAACGAGGCTTACGAGGTCCTGAAGGACGATCAGAAGAAGGCGGCCTATGACCGCTTCGGCCATGCGGCCTTTGAAGGCGGCATGGGCGGCGGCCCGCGCCCCGGCAGCTATGGCGGGCAGCAGGGTGATTTCGCCAGCGCCTTCTCGGACGTGTTCGAAGACCTGTTCGGCGATTTCATGGGCCGGGGCGGTGGGGGTGGCGGTGGCCGCTCGCGCGCCCAGCGCGGGTCCGACCTGCGCTACAACATGCGTATCTCGCTGGAAGAGGCCTATACCGGCAGCCAGAAGACGATCTCGGTGCCGACCTCGGTCACTTGCGACACCTGTCACGGATCGGGCGCAGAGGGCGGGGCCGAGCCTGTCACCTGCCCGACCTGCAACGGCATGGGCAAGGTCCGGGCGCAGCAGGGTTTCTTCACCATCGAACGCACCTGCCACCAGTGCAACGGCATGGGCCAGATCATCAAGAACCCCTGCCGCACCTGTGGCGGGCAGGGCCGGGTGCAGAAGGAAAAGCAGCTTTCGGTCAATATCCCGCAGGGGGTGGAGACAGGTACCCGCATCCGGCTGGCCGGTGAGGGCGAGGCCGGTCTGCGCGGCGGGCCGAATGGCGATCTTTACATCTTCATCGAGGTGAAAGAGCACGCCTTGTTCCAGCGCGACGGGGTGCATCTCTTCTGCCGGGTGCCGGTGTCGATGCCGACCGCCGCTATGGGCGGCGAGATCGAGGTGCCGACGATCGATGGCGGCAAGGCGCGGGTGAAGGTCCCGGCGGGCGCCCAGTCCGGCAAGCAGATGCGGCTGCGGCAGAAGGGGATGCCCGCGCTGCGGTCGTCGAACACCGGGGACATGGTGATCGAGCTGGCGGTGGAAACGCCGGTGAACCTGACCAGTCGGCAACGGGAGTTGCTGCGCGAGTTCGAGAAGCTGAGCGAGGAGAACAACCCGGAAGGGTCGTCGTTCTTTTCCAAGGTGAAAAGCTTCTGGGACGGGATGAAGGGGTAAGGGCGACTTCACCCCGGATGTCATCCCCGCGCAGGCGGGGACCCATGAAGCGTTGGCTCCCCGCCTGCGCGGGGATGACAGGCACCTCGGTGTCCCACGCTGATTAACCTTTTCTCAACCATGACCCGGCAATCTCCGCGTCATGGTCCAGTCCTTCAACGAACCCTGCCTGCCCCTGGTCGCCTCCGGCGAGCCGGACGAGGCCGAGCCGCAGGCGCTCACCGGACGGCTGCCCAGCTACATCTCCGACCACCGCCAGCGCCTGCGTGACCGCTTCCTGCAGGGCGGCGGCGCGGCGCTGCCGGATTATGAACTGCTGGAGCTGGTGCTGTTCCGCGCCATTCCCCGGCAGGATGTGAAGCCCCTCGCGCGGCTGCTTCTCGACACGTTCGGGGATTTCAACCGGGTGATCACCGCCTCCCCCGCCCGGCTGCAGAGGGTCAAGGGCGCCGGTCCGGCAGTGGTGCTGGAGCTGAAACTCGTAGAGGCCGCCGCACAAAGGCTGATGCGGGCGCGGGTGATGCAGAAGCCGGTGCTGTCCTCCTGGGATGCGCTTCTGGACCATTGCCACACCACCATGGCCCACCGCGAGACGGAACAGTTCCGCGTGTTGTTCCTTGACCGCAAGAACGTGCTGATCGCGGATGAGGAACAGGCGAGGGGCACCGTCGACCATGTCCCGGTCTACCCGCGCGAGATCGTCAAGCGCGCGCTGGAGCTGAACGCAAGCGCGCTGATCCTGGTCCACAACCACCCCTCGGGCGACCCCACGCCCTCGGACGCCGACCTGTCGATGACCCATCAGGTCAAGGACGCCTGCGAGGCGCTTGGCCTTACCCTGCACGACCACCTGATCATCGGCAAAAGCCGCGAGTTGAGCTTTCGCTCACAGGGCTACCTTTAGCCTACCCCTTGCGCTACGCATATGCGCATGAGCGAGTTCGACCTTGTCATCTTCGACTGCGACGGCGTGCTGATCGACAGCGAGATCATCAGCGCGCGGATGCTGGTCACGGAACTGGCGCGGCTTGGCCTGAGCATCGACCTGACCTATGTCGAGCGCAACTTTCTGGGCCGCAGCTACCCGGTGGTGATGGAGGTGATCCGGCGCGAATTCGGGCTGGACCTGCCGCCGGATTTCGAATCGCGCTATCGCGAAAACCTGCTGGCGATCTTCCAGACCGAGCTGAAGGTCGTGCCGCATGTGCATGAGGTGATCGCCGCGATGGGGGTGCCGTTCTGTGTCGCCACATCCTCCAGTCCGCGCCGCGCGGAAATGTCTCTGGCGCTGGTGGGCCTGACGCCGCTGATCGGGGACCGGGTCTTCACCTCGACCATGGTGCCGCGTGGCAAGCCCGCACCCGACCTTTTCCTTTACGCCGCCGCGAAGATGGGCGCGGAACCTGCCCGGACCCTGGTGATCGAGGACAGCCTGACCGGCATCCGCGCCGGGCTGGCGGCGGGCATGACCGTCTGGCGCTTTGTCGGCGGCAGCCATCTTGGCCCGGACACGCCGGAAGAGCCCGAGGATGCCCGTCCGCATCGCAGGCTTGTCAGCTTCGGCGAATTTTTCCAGATTGCACCCGATCTGAAATCCGCCAGGCAACCGGCATGAACAACGAACCATCCCTTCAGGACGAAGCGGCCCGCGCGGGCTGGCTGTATTATGTTGCCGAGATGACCCAGGACCAGATCGCGGCGGAACTGGGGGTCAGCCGCCAGCGGGCGCAGCGACTGGTCAGCCGGGCGATGGCCGAAGGGCTGATCCATGTCCGGCTGAACCATCGCATCGGCGCCTGCCTGGATCTGGAGGCAGCCTTGCGCGACCGCTTCGGGCTGGACCGGGTGCGCGTGTCGCCGGGCCTTGGCGCGGGGTCCGACCCGGTGCGCGCCATCGCCCCGGCAGCGGCGGCCGAGTTGGAACGCTTCCTGCGGATGCCGGAGCCGCTGGTCGTGGCGCTGGGAACCGGGCGGGCGCTGCGCGGCATGGTGGATGCGATGGTCGAGATCGACGCGCCGCAGCACCGGCTGGTTTCGCTGATCGGCAACATTGCGCCGGATGGGTCAGCCAGCTTCTTCGACGTGGTCATGCGGATCGCCGACAAGGTGCGCGCACCGCATTACCCGATGCCGGTGCCGGTGATCAGCCCGACACCGGAAGAGAACGCGGCCTTCCATGCGCTTGCCCCGGTGCAGAAGGTGGTGGAACTGGCGAAGGCGGCGGATGTGGTCTTCGTCGGCGTCGGGCAGATGTCGCTGGATGCGCCGCTTCTGGCCGATGGCTTCGTCACGCGGGAGGAGCTGGACGAGATGCAGGCCGCCGGAGCCTCGGGCGAAGTGGCGGGCTGGGTCTTCGACTCGGAGGGTCGCTATCTGGACTTTGGCACCAACCGCAGGACCGGCGGGGTGCGGGTTGCGCCGGCGCTTTCACGGCCCTCCATCGGCATTGCTGCAGGCGCATCGAAGGTTCCGGCGCTCTACGGGGCGCTTAAATCCCGGATCATCAACGGGTTGGTGACAGACGAGTCCACCGCTTTGGCCCTGCTGGCCCACGTCTGAACCGTGCAGTTGCGGCGGAAGACGGGGCTTGACGACTCCGGGTCAATTGTGAGCAATTACCCAACAGGCGATGATTTGCTCATACGCTGATCCAGGGAGGATTACATGACCAAGACGCTTCGCGCCCTGATGGGTGCAACGGCTTTGATCACGCTTTCGGGTGTGGCCATGGCCGAGACGACGATTACCGTCGCAACCGTGAACAATGGCGACATGGTCCGGATGCAGGGCCTGATGGATGACTTCAACGCCAAGCACCCCGACATCAAGGTGGAATGGGTCACGCTGGAAGAGAACGTCCTGCGCCAGAACGTGACGACCGACATCGCCACCGGCGGCGGTCAGTATGACGTGATCACCATCGGCACCTATGAAGTTCCGATCTGGGGCAAGCAGGGCTGGCTGACCAGCCTGAACGACCTGCCGGCGGAATATGACGTGGACGACCTTCTGCCCGCGATCCGGGGCGGCCTGACCGTCGACGGCAACCTGATGGCCGCGCCGTTCTATGGCGAATCCTCGATGGTGATGTATCGCAAGGATCTGATGGAAGCCGCCGGGCTGACCATGCCCGACGCGCCGACCTGGGCCGACATCGAGAAGGCTGCGGCCGCGATGACCAACAAGGACGCGGGGATCTACGGCGTCTGTCTGCGCGGCAAGGCCGGCTGGGGCGAGAACATGGCCTTCCTGACCGCCATGTCCAACAGCTTTGGCGCGCGCTGGTTCGACGAGAAATGGGTGCCCCAGTTCGACCAGCCGGAATGGAAGGCGACGCTGGAGTTCTACCTGAACCTGATGAACAACTACGGCCCGCCCGGTGCGTCAAACAACGGGTTCAACGAGAACCTGACGCTGTTCAACCAGGGCAAATGCGGCATGTGGATCGACGCCACCGTCGCGGCAAGCTTCGTGACCGGCAAGGATTCGACCGTCGCCGACAAGGTCGGTTTCGCGCTGGCGCCGGACAACGGGCTTGGCAAGCGCGGCAACTGGCTCTGGGCCTGGTCACTGGCGATTCCGTCCTCCTCGGACGCGCCGGATGCGGCCAAGGTCTTCATCGACTGGGCGACCAACAAGGACTACCTCGCGCTGGTCGCGTCGAAGGAAGGCTGGGCGAACGTTCCTCCGGGCACGCGGACCTCGCTTTACGCGAACGAGGAATACGCCAAGGTGCCCTTCGCCAAGATGACGATCGACAGTATCAACTCGGCCGATCCGAATGCGCCGACCGTGAAGCCGGTCCCGTATGTCGGCGTCCAGTTCGTCGCCATCCCGGAATTCCAGGGCCTTGGCACCAGCGTGGGCGAGATCTTCTCGGCGGCGCTGGCCGGCCAGAAGACGGCGGACGAGGCGCTGGCAGAAGCCCAGACGCTTGTCACCGACGAGATGAAGGCCGCGGGCTACATCCAGTAACGACGACCCCGGGGGGAAACTCCCAAGACCCCCGGGATCACCTTGGCTTGCGGACCCTTCAGCGGCCCGCAAGCCAGCCTTCCCGAAGCCGAAACCGCTGTCGCTGTTGCGTGGTGCCGCTGGTTCCGCACCATTGCCCATCGGTCGCTGACCCCCGGAAGACCTGGAGACCTGCCCCATGTCCACGCAATCCAGCCGCTTCGCCGCCCGCATGATGGTGGCACCCTCGGTCGCACTGCTGCTGATCTGGATGATCGTGCCGCTGGCGATGACGCTTTACTATTCGTTCCGGCTCTATCGCCTTTTGTCGCCGGACCGGACGGGCTGGGTCGGGTTCACCAACTACCTGTGGTTCCTGAACTCGCCCGACTTCTGGCTGGCGCTGTTCAACACGCTGGCGCTGGTCGGGGGCGTGCTGATCATCACCGTCGTTCTGGGCATGCTGATCGCGCTTCTGATCGACCAGCCGGTGAAGGGTCAGGGCGTGCTGCGCATCCTGGTGATCGCGCCGTTCTTCGTGATGCCTCCGGTCGCCGCCTCGATCTGGGAAAACCTGTTCATGCATCCCCAGAACGGGCTTTTCGCCGCTGTCTCGCGCGGCTTCGGGGCCGAGCCGATCCTGTTCCTGGAAAATTACCCGATGCTGTCGGTCATCGGCATCGTCAGCTGGGAATGGCTGCCCTTCGCCACGCTGATCCTGCTGACCGCGCTGCAATCGCTGTCGTCCGAGCAGCTTGAGGCCGCCGAGATGGACGGGGCTTCGGCCTTCAGCCGGTTCCGCTATATCATCCTGCCGCATGCCACCCGGGCGATCACCGTGGTGATCCTGATCCAGACGATCTTCCTTCTGGGCATCTTCGGCGAGATCTTCACCACCACGCAAGGCGGGCCGGGATCGGCCAGTACCACCCTGCCCTACATGATCTTCAAGCAGGCCATCGCCGCCAAGGACATCGGACGCGCCGCCGCCGGGGGGATCATCGCAGTGATCCTGGCGAACATCGTGGCCTATTTCCTGATGCGCGGCATTGGCCGTCATCTCGACGCCTGAAGGAGCATCCGATGGCCCGCACCGTCACCCCCCGTCGCAAGCTGATCACCACCCTCGCCGCCTGGACTGTTGCGCTGATCATCTTCTTCCCCGTCCTCTGGATGATCCTGACCAGCTTCAAGACCGAAGCCTCTGCCGTCGCCAGCCCGCCGCAGCTTTTCACCGCCGACTGGACGCTGGAAAACTACGCCGAGGTCTGGGCCCGGTCGGATTATCCGCGCTTCTTCTGGAACTCGGTCGTCATTTCGGTCGGGTCCACGCTTCTGGGACTTCTGGTCGCCGTGCCCGCCGCCTGGGCCATGGCTTTCGTGCCGGGCAAGAAGACCAAGGACCTGCTGATGTGGATGCTGTCGACCAAGATGATGCCCGCCGTCGCGGTGATGATCCCGCTGTACCTGCTGTTTCAGCGCATGGGCTTGATCGACACCAGGATCGGTCTTGTCGTGGCGCTGATGCTGATGAACCTGCCGATCATCGTCTGGATGCTTTACACCTACTTCAAGGAAATCCCTGGCGAAATCCTGGAGGCAAGCCGGATGGACGGCGCAAGTCTCTGGGGCGAGATCGTGCATGTCCTGACCCCGATGGCGCTGCCCGGCATCGCCTCGACCTGCTTGTTGAACATCATCCTCGCCTGGAACGAGGCGTTCTGGACCATCGTCCTGACCACCACCAAGGCAGCCCCGCTCTCGGCCTTCATCGCCAGCTTCTCGGCGCCGCAGGGTCTGTTCTACGCGAAACTTTCGGCGGCATCGGCGATGGCGATCATGCCGATCCTGATCCTTGGCTGGTTCAGCCAGAAGCAACTCGTGCGCGGCCTGACCTTTGGCGCGGTGAAGTGAGGACATCATGGGCAAGATCCAACTGACCAAGGTTCGGAAGAGCTTCGGCGAGGTCGACGTCATCCCCGGCATCGACCTGACCATCGAAAACGGTGAGTTCGTCGTCTTCGTCGGTCCCTCGGGCTGCGGGAAATCAACGCTCCTGCGGCTGATCGCGGGGCTGGAGGACACGACCAGCGGCGTGATCGACATTGACGGCCAGGACGCGACCGCGCTGCCACCGGCGAAGCGGGGGCTGGCGATGGTGTTCCAGAGCTACGCCTTGTACCCGCACATGACGGTGCGCAAGAACATCGCCTTCCCGCTGAAGATGGCGGGGATGGATCAGGCGGAACAGGACCGCCGCGTGGAACGCGCCGCCAAGGTGCTGAACCTGTCCAACTATCTGGACCGCCGCCCCGGCCAGCTTTCAGGCGGCCAGCGCCAGCGCGTCGCCATCGGGCGGGCCATCGTGCGCGAACCGGCGGCGTTCCTGTTCGACGAACCGCTGTCGAACCTTGACGCCGCCCTGCGCGTCGGGATGCGGCAGGAGATCAGCGAACTGCACCAGTCGCTGAAGACGACGATGATCTATGTGACCCATGACCAGGTCGAAGCGATGACCATGGCCGACAAGATCGTCGTGCTGAACGCGGGCAACATCGAACAGGTCGGCGCGCCGCTGGAGCTTTACAACTTCCCCCGCAACCTCTTCGTCGCGGGCTTCATCGGCTCACCGCGGATGAACCTGATCGAAGGGGCCGAAGCGGCCAAGCACAATGCCCATACCATCGGCGTCCGGCCCGAACATATCAGCGTCGGCGATGGCCCGTGGGAAGGGGTGGTGGGCCTGTCGGAACATCTCGGGTCCGACAGCTTCCTCAAGGTCGCGGTCGACGGGATCGGCACCCTGACCGTCCGTGCGCCGGGTGAGGTTCATGCCCGCCACGGCGACCGTATCCGGCTGGCCCCGGCCGGGAAAATCCACCGCTTCGACGCCAATGGACTTGCGATATGAGACTGAAGGACAAGACCGCTCTGATCACCGGGGCTGCGCGCGGCATCGGCCTGGCCTTTGCCCGCGCCTATCTGGCCGAAGGGGCAGAGGTGGCGATTGCCGACATCAACCTGGCGGCGGCGCAGAAGGCGGCGGCAGAGCTGGGGCCGAAGGCCCATGCCATTGCGCTGGACGTGACGCGGCAGGACAGCATCGACGCGGGCTTCGCCGAGGTGGTGGCGAAGATGGGCAAGCTCGACATCCTGATCAACAACGCGGCGCTGTTTACCGCCGCGCCGACGGTGGAAATCACCCGCGCGGATTATGACAGGCTCTTTGCCGTCAACGTGGCGGGCACGCTGTTCTGCCAGCAGGCCGCCGCGCGGCACATGATCGCGCGGGGCCAGGG
>JAGPEG010000159.1 GCA_018057165.1 Tabrizicola sp. | reverse complement strand
TGCCGCACGGAACACATGTTCTTCGACGAGGACCGTCTGGTGGTGATGCGCGAGATGATCTTCGCCGACAGCCCCGGCGACCGTGCGGCAGCCTTGGCCCGGCTTTTGCCGATGCAGCGGGCGGATTTCGTGCAACTCTTTGAAATCATGCAAGGCCTTCCGGTCTGCATTCGCCTGTTCGATCCGCCCCTGCACGAATTTCTCCCCTCGGACCGCGAGGGGCTGCGCGACCTGGCCGAGGCCTTGGACCGACCCCTGTCGGAAGTCACCCGCCGCGCCGAGGCGCTGACCGAGGTGAACCCGATGCTCGGGATGCGCGGGGTGCGGCTGGGGGTCGTCCTGCCGGAAATCTACGACATGCAGGCACAGGCGATCTTCGAGGCGACGCTGGAATCCGCCCGCCGGGGCGCCCCCATCGTGCCCGAGATCATGATCCCCCTGGTCAGCGCCCGACGCGAGGTCGAACTGGTCAAGACCCGGATCGACGCGGTCGCGGCGATGGTGCGCACCAAGGCCGGCGCAGGCTTCGACTACAAGCTTGGCGTCATGGTCGAAACGCCCCGCGCCGCGCTGCGCGCCGGAGAGATCGCCCAGCATGCGGCCTTCCTGTCCTTCGGGACCAATGACCTGACCCAGATGACCTATGGCCTGTCGCGCGACGACGCCGGACGGTTCATGAACACCTATGTCCGGCAGGGCGTCTTCCCCGAGGATCCGTTCCATATCCTTGACGTGGACGGGGTGGGCGAACTGTTGCACATCGGGGCCGACCGGGGCCGCAAGACCCGGAAAGACCTGACACTTTCGATCTGCGGCGAACATGGCGGCAACCCGGAATCCATCGACTTCTGTCGCCGCGCCGGGTTCGACTATGTGTCCTGTTCGCCCTACCGGGTGCCGATGGCGCGGCTGGCGGCAGCGCATCTGGCGCTTAGGGACAAAGAAAAATCCATTTAAATTCATAGTATTACGCTTTGATCTTAAGGTAATCCCGTCTGTTTTCGGCGAGATTTCGCCGACCCCGGCCTGATTTTCGTGGCAATTCCGCAACAGCGGTGGACCCCTGCCGCCGGTTCCCCTACCTCGCCGCCAGCTTGCCAAGGCGGGGGTACTTCCGCCGGGAACCAAAAACGGAAGAGCAGAATGAAACGCGACCTTGCGACCCTCGCACTGGCGATGGCGCTGGCAGCCAACACCGCTGCCGCAGATGCCAGTTGGACGATGGACATGTTCGGCCTGATGCCGACCGAAATCTCCTATACACCCACGCTGAAGCGACTGCCCGCCCCCGAGTTGAACGGCCCCTTGCCGGCCATCGCCATGGCCACGGGCCTGACCGGGGATTGGCTGATGTCCCAGCCCGAACCCTCGGGCGATGCCGAATGGCAATGCCTGACCGAGGCGCTGTATTTCGAAGCGCGCGGCGAAAGCCTGGAAGGCCAGGTCGCGGTGGCCGAAGTCATCCTGAACCGGGTCGACAGCCCGCTTTACCCCCGCACGGTCTGCGGCGTGGTCAAGCAGCGCGGCGGCGGGGGATGCCAGTTCTCCTATGTTTGCCGGGGCACCACCAAGATGCGCGAAAAGCAGGCCGCCGACCTTGCGGGCCGTATCGCGCGGGCGATGCTGGACGGTGCGCCGCGGGTCCTGACCGACGGGGCCACGCATTTCCATACCAGGGGCGTCCGGCCCAGCTGGTCGAAACGCTTTGCCCGGACGGCCTCGATCGGCGCGCATCTTTTCTACCGGCAGCCCGGCGCGAAAGGTTGATGTCGCCTATCGCGGCTTCCGTGGCGCCTTCTCTCTTGGCCCGCGCGTCCCGCGTGGTATGAGGGGCCGAACCGCCAAGGAGGCCCCCATGTCCGACATCGAGCTGGCCTTCGCCCATCCTGAAGACCGGGCCGAGGCATCGGCGGGCGCTGCTCCGCGCGACCGGATCTCGTTGCGCGACCATGTGGTCGAGGCCGATATCGGCGCGTTCCAGAAGGAACGCGGCCACAAGCAGCGCCTGCGTTTCAACGTGGTGGTCGAGGTGCGCCCGGTGACGGAGCCGCTGGAGGATGATGTCGACCGCATCCTCAGCTACGACCGGATCACCGAATCCATTGCGGCGGAACTGGCGGCGGAACGGCTGAACCTGCTGGAAACGCTGGCCGAACGGCTGGCGGACCACATCCTTGCCGAACCCGCCGCAATGCGGGTCTTCATCCGCATCGAGAAGCTGGATATCGGCCCCTACGCGCTGGGGGTTGAGATCGTCCGCTCTCGCGCCGAACATCCGGTGCAGAAGGCGGGCGAAGAGGGGATGGAGGCGGTGCATCCGCTGGTCGTCTTCCTCGACAACCCGGCGATTCATGATTCCGGTCTTTCGGCACGGCTCGATGCGCTGCTGGCCGAGGGGTTGCCGCTGATCCTGACCGTGGGGCTGCCTGACCTGCCGCGCCCGGTGACGGGCCACAAGCCGACTCAGCGCCGGGTCGATCTTCTGGCGATGGAGCAGAACGCCTGGACCCTTGCCGCGCGCGACCCGCGCTGCGTGGTGGTGGCGACCCGCACCGAAATCGACTGGGCGATCAAGCGCGGGCAATCGGTGGTCTGGGCGCCGTCAAAGCTGGTACTCGACGCGGTGGATGGCCCGAAGGGCAGCGATCCGGTCGGTCTTGCCCTCTGGCTGGCGGAAACCATGTCGGCCACGGCACTGGTCGTTCACGGCGAGGTTGCAGTCCCGGCGGGAAGCCGCGTTCCGGTGCGGCGGGCGTGATGCTTCCCCCTTGAAAAGGCCTTTGGCTTCCGCCACTCCGAAGGCCATGGAATATTTCCGACCGATCACGATGACCGATCCCGCCCGTCCGGCCGGGGCCCTGACGCTTGCCGGTGGCTGGTGCTGGTTCGACCGGGTCGAGGTGCTGTCCCGTGCGGCATCGGGCCGGATCATCGCCGCGCAGGAGCTTCCGGCCCCGGTCCGGCACCGGCTGACCGCCCCCCGCGCCGGGTTTGTCGGGCTGGCGCTGGACCGGCCCCGGCTGATGGGCATCCTGAACGTGACGCCCGACAGCTTTTCCGACGGCGGCCGGTTCCTGGGCGCAGAGGCTGCCCTGGCGCAGGCAGGGGCGATGGCGACCGGGGCCGAGATCATCGACATCGGCGGCGAAAGCACCC
The DNA here is from genome assembly GCA_018057165.1 of Tabrizicola sp. GTDB lineage: Bacteria > Pseudomonadota > Alphaproteobacteria > Rhodobacterales > Rhodobacteraceae > Tabrizicola. The sequence goes on along the minus strand of JAGPEG010000159.1, from coordinate 3,857 downwards.
GCCCCGGCGCGGCGGAGGTGGCGATTGCCGAAGAAGTCGCCCGCACCGCCCCGGTGATCCGGGCACTGCGCGAAGGCGGCCTGACCGCGCCGATTTCCATCGACACGCGCAAGGCGCCTGTTGCGAAAGCCGCGCTGGAGGCCGGGGCGAGCCTCGTCAACGACGTCTCGGCTTTCGACTTCGACCCCGCGCTGGGGCCCTTGGTGGCGCAGTCTGGCGCTCCGGTGATCCTGATGCATGCGCAGGGCGTGCCCGCGACGATGCAGGACGACCCGCATTACGCCGATGTGCTGCTGGATGTCTACGACGCGCTTGCCGCCCGGCTGGCGCGGGCCGAGGCGCTGGGGATCGACCGCGCCCGCATCATGCTTGACCCCGGCATCGGCTTCGGCAAGACGCAAGCGCATAATCTGGCGCTGCTGCGGGGCCTGTCGCTGTTTCATGGCCTTGGCTGCCCGATCCTGCTGGGCACCTCGCGCAAGCGGTTTGTCGGGACGATTGGCCGGGCAGCGGCCCCGCAGGACCGTGCGCCGGGCTCCATCGCGACGGCGCTGGCTGGCGTGGCGCAGGGGGTGCAGGTCGTCCGCGTGCATGACGTGCCCGAGACCCGGCAGGCGCTGCGGCTCTGGCAGGCGCTGAATACCGATCATCTGGAGGACGAGGCATGACCCGCAAGCTTTTCGGCACTGACGGGGTGCGTGGCCGGGCGAACAGCTGGCCGATGACGGCGGAACTGGCACTGAAGCTGGGCGCGGCGGCGGGGCGGTATTTCCGGCGTGACGGCTCTGCCGCGCATCGGGTGGTGATCGGCAAGGACACCCGGCTCTCGGGCTACATGCTGGAGAACGCGCTGACGGCGGGGTTCACCTCGACCGGGATGAACGTGCTGCTGCTGGGTCCGGTGCCGACCCCGGCGGTGGGCTACCTGACCCGGTCGATGCGGGCGGATGTCGGGGTGATGATCAGCGCCAGCCACAACCCGCACCAGGACAACGGGATCAAGTTCTTCGGGCCGGACGGGTTCAAGCTGTCGGACGCGGCGGAAGCCGAGATCGAGACGATGATCGAGGGCGAGATTGCCCCCGCGAAACCGGAAAACATCGGCCGCGCCAAGCGGATCGAGGACGGGCGGGGGCGGTATCAGGAGTTCGTCAAGACCAGCTTCCCGAACGGTCTGCGGCTGGACGGGTTGAAGGTGGTGATCGACTGCGCGAACGGGGCGGCCTACAGATGCGCGCCCGAGGTGCTGTGGGAGCTGGGGGCCGAGGTGATCCCGGTCGGCACCGCCCCGAACGGCACCAACATCAACCACCGCTGCGGCTCGACCCATACCGAGACGGCGGCCGAGGCGGTGGTGGCGCATGGCGCGCATGTGGGCATCAGCCTGGACGGTGATGCCGACCGGATCATGATCCTGGATGAGGCCGGGCGGGTCGCCGATGGCGATCAGATCATGGCGCTGCTCGCGGCGCGTTGGGCCGAGGACGGGCGGTTGAACGGAGGCGCCCTGGTCGCGACGGTGATGTCGAACCTGGGGCTGGAGCGGTTCCTGCAAGGCCGGGGCCTGCGGCTGGAACGGACCTCGGTCGGCGACCGCTATGTCGTCGAACGGATGCGCGAGGGGGGGTTCAACCTGGGGGGCGAGCAGTCCGGGCATATCGTGATGACCGACTATGCGACCACCGGGGACGGCCTTGTCGCGGGGTTGCAGTTCCTGGCCGAGATGGTGCGGACGGGGCGGCCGGCCTCGGAGCTGACCCGCAGTTTTGCGACGGTTCCGCAGATGCTGAAGAACGTCCGCTTCACCGCCGGGGCGCGGCCTTTGGAGGTGGAGGCGGTGCAAGAGGTGATCCGGGCCTCGGAGCAGCGGATCGAGGGGCTGGGGCGCATCCTGATCCGGAAATCGGGAACCGAACCCCTGATCCGGGTGATGGCGGAATGCGAGGATGAGGCGTTGCTGGCGGCGGTGGTGGACGAGATCGTGGGAGCGGTCGAGGCCGCAGTCTGAGGCGCTGTCCACGGTGGACATATCTGGGTAGTCTAACAGAATCAGAAGCTTAACTTTTCACGTTAGGGTAATCTTAATCTTTGCGCCAAGGCGGTTAAGGTCGGGCTTTCCGCTCTGGCGCGGGGGGCCTGAGTTGGGCAAGCTCTGGCCTGGAAACGCAAGGGATCGAGGCGCGGGATGCAGAATCTGGTCAGGGCAATGGGCGTGACGGCGGTGCTGTGCGGTACGGCGGCATGGTCCGAAGGGCTGACGGTCGCCGGGCATGAGATCACTGTCAAGGACGACGGCATGGGCAGTGCCGCGCTGATCGTCGATGGCGAGGTCCTGCACGAAAACGGCGTGATCTATCTGGACGAGGCGGCGCAGACCCTGGGCGGCGTGACTGTCGTGACCGGGGTTGCCGGGTCGGGCGGCAATGCCTGCGGCGCGGCGCCCTTCGTGCTGGCTTTGCCGGAGAGTGCGGCCCCGGCGCTGTATGGCCCGGTGGACAGTTGCCGGGAATTCTCGATGCAGGTGCAGCCCGAGGCGCTGGTGTTCGCGACCGAACCGCTGCCATCCGTGCCCGGCGAGGTCTGGGTCTGGACCCCGGCAGAGGGGTTGACCGAGGCCCCGCCCGAGGATTTCGCCGCCGACAGCAGCGCGGGGTGGGAAGCGCTGCCAAGGCTGGCGCAGGCGCATCCGGTCGAGGCGATGAAGCTGGCGCCGGTGCTTCAGGCCTTGCAGGCAGGACTGGGGGCGGATTACCCGGTCTTTGCCGAACGGATTTCCGATCTTGGCTCGGGCGACCTGACGGCTGAAGGCTATCTGGGTCAGGCCTGCCTGAAATACACCTGCGACACGGATTGGGCGCTGCTGTACCTGCATCCTGCGACCGAAGGGGTCTTCGCCGCCTGGCATGTGGACGGCGAGGTCGAGCCGCATTTCTGGCCTGCCGATACCGGACTTTGGCCCGCCGAGGCCATGGCGGCGCTGGAATAGCGTCTCGGTCCTGACGGTCCGGCGAGCAGGGTTTCAGATGGCTGGGGGCCTGGGCTTTTTCGCCAGCCCGTAATCCCCCGGATAGGCAAGATCGCCGTGATGGGTGATCTTCGCCGTCTCGTGACACCAGATCTCGCCGCCGCAGCCTTCGATCCAGCGGCGGCAGAACGAGGTGTCCTCGCCATGCATCACCTCGCCCCCTCGACCGCGCAGGTGGCTGAAGAAATCATGGAAATCCGCGCCGGGGTAGCCGGGACCGTTGAAGCCGGGGACGGGAATTGCCGCGCCGGTTTCGACCATGCGTTCGGGCACGGCGCGGCGGATCAGCATGAAGCCGGTGCCGGCGCCCGGAACCTTGCGGAAGCCGTCGCGCACCACATGGGGCCAGGCTTGGCCCGCGTCGAAGACCTGCGGCACGTTGTAGCGCAGAGATTCGGCGAAGAGCCTGTCAGTCGGTGCGCGCTCGGCCTCGGGCTTCGCAGCCTCGCGTTCGATCAGGGCGCGGAAGGTGGACCATTGCATCCGGCGCTGCGGGTAGGGCGCGCAGGTGAAGTCGGCCTCGAAGGCGAGGAGGTCGAAGAAGACCTGCGGATGATAGCTCATGTCGCTGTCAAGAAGCAGGGCGTGGGTGAACTTGTGGTCGGCAAGAAAGCAGGACATCAGGTAATTGCGCGAGATGACAAGGTCGGACCATTCGTAGGTCTTCAACGCAAAGCGGATGCCGCGCCGGGGCAGCGCCTGGGTCAGGCCCAAGAGGCTGTGAACGGCGGGAGTGTCGACTTGCCCGCCAGTGGGCATCAGGATCATCAGGGTGGTCATCGAGGCCTCGTGCCGGGGATGGCGGCGGGCTGCCAAAGCCGGGGCGGGAAAA
>JAGPEG010000158.1 GCA_018057165.1 Tabrizicola sp. | reverse complement strand
GGTGTATTCCGGCTGGTTGCCAGAGGGCGCGGGGCTGTCGTCGATCAGGTCCATGGTCCATTGATGCCCCGGCAGGGGCCGGGTTGCAACACGGGGCCGCCCCCCTCCCGGCGGCGCGGTGGCTTCGAGCCGCAGAAAGGGTTAATGTCCGGCCAAGAGCCACCTTCCCTTCCCGCCGAACGGTCCGCCCGATGCTCCGCGCCGCTGCCTTTCCTGCGCTCCTTGCGGCGGTCTGCGCCCTGGGCACACTCATTGCCTCGGCCGCAGCGGCACAGGATTGCGACCCGAATTACTCCGGCGCCTGCGTTCCCATTGCCTCGGATGTCGATTGCGCCGGGGGCAGCGGCAACGGCCCGGCCTATGTGGACGGCCCGGTCCATGTCGTCGGCAGCGACATCTACGGGCTGGACCGGGACGGCGATGGCGTGGCCTGCGACAGGTAGCCCCGGCGCTCAGTCACCACCGCCATCGCCTGACCCGTCATCCGGGATGCCGTCGGACCCGCCCCGCCCCGGCGGAAGCGGGCCATGCTTTCGGCGATAGGCCGCATAGCTTCCGACAACCATGCCCGCGCCGATGCCCGCCAGCCACAGGGGGCCCATCCCGATCCCCCAGAGGATCACCGCCATCCCTGCCGCCTCGGTCAGCCTGACCAGCGGCGAGGGCCTCGGCCGGCCCGGCTTGCCAGCGCCCAGGGTCACGGTGACATCCGGTTCCATGTTGCCTCCCCCACGCGCGCATCCTAAGAGGCCTTCACCTTCAGGCCAAGCGGGGGCGCTGTCATGAACATCCTTATCCTCGGTTCCGGCGGGCGGGAACATGCCCTTGCCTGGGCGGTGAAGCAGAACCCGAAATGCGACCGGCTGATCGTCGCCCCCGGCAATGCGGGAATCGCGATGCTGGCGGAATGCGCCGACATCGACATCCTCGACGGCGCGACCGTGGTCACGTTCTGCGAGGAAAACGCCATCGACTTCGTGATCGTCGGCCCCGAGGCCCCGCTCGCCGCCGGAGTCGCCGACGCAGCCCGCGCGGCTGGCCTTCTGACCTTCGGCCCCTCCGCCGCCGCCGCGCAGCTGGAGTCGTCAAAGGCCTTCACCAAGGACATCTGCGACGCCTGCGCCGCCCCGACCGCCGCCTACGCCCGCTTCACCGAAGCCGCCCCGGCCCGCGCCTATGTGACCGAAAAGGGCGCCCCCATCGTGGTCAAGGCCGACGGTCTTGCCGCTGGGAAGGGCGTCGTCGTCGCGCTGACGCTTGCCGAAGCCCTTGCCGCCATCGACGACATGTTCGGCGGCAGCCTTGGCGCGGCGGGGGCCGAAGTCGTGATCGAAGACTTCATGCAGGGCGAAGAGGCCAGCTTCTTCATCCTCACCGACGGCACCACCGCGCTTCCCATCGGCACTGCGCAGGACCACAAGCGGGCGGGCGACGGCGATACCGGCCCGAACACCGGCGGCATGGGGGCCTATTCCCCCGCCCCGGTCCTGACCGCCGAAATCCAGCAACAAGCGATGGACGAGATCGTCCTGCCCACCATCCGCGAGATGGCCCGGCGCGGCACACCCTACCAGGGGGTGCTTTACGCGGGCCTCATGATCGACAACGGCAAGGCCCGCCTTGTCGAATACAACTGCCGCTTCGGCGATCCCGAGGCCCAGGTCCTGATGATGCGCCTTGGCGCGCAGGCCCTGGACCTGATGCTCGCCTGTGCCGAGGGACGGCTGGACAAGGCCCGTGTCAACTGGGCCGACGACCATGCCCTGACCGTGGTGATGGCCGCCAGGGGCTATCCCGGCGCCTATGCCAGAGGCTCCGAGATTCGCGGGCTTGACCGCTGCCCGGAAGACAGCCGCCACATGGTCTTCCATGCCGGAACAATCGAACGCGACGGGCGCATCCTGGCCAATGGCGGGCGGGTGCTGAACATCACCGCCCGCGGCGACAGCCTGGAAGACGCCCGCAACCGCGCCTATGCGATGATCGACCACCTGCGCTGGCCGGAAGGCTTCTGTCGCTCCGACATCGGCTGGCGGGCGCTCCCGAAATAGCGCGCTGCCACGCGAAGACCGCTTGTCTCGTCGCCGGGGCTTGCACCCACGCCGGGCCTTGCATAAGACGCCCGAGAATTCTGACGGGGCCTTGGAGAGGATCATGCCGCTTCTGGTAATGAAATTCGGCGGAACCTCGGTCGCCGACCTCGCGCGGATCGAGAACGCTGCCAGGAAAGTGCAGGCCGAAGTCGCGCGCGGCTATGACGTGATCGTCATCGTCAGCGCCATGTCGGGCAAGACCAACGAGATGGTGGGCTGGGTCGAACAGACCTCGCACCTCTATGACGCGCGCGAATATGATGCCGTCGTCTCCTCGGGCGAGAATGTCACGGCGGGGCTGATGGCGCTGCGCCTGCAGGAGATGGACGTGCCTGCCCGGTCCTGGCAGGGCTGGCAGGTGCCGATCAACACGACCAGCGCCCATGGCGCCGCACGGTTCGTCTCGATCCCGCGCGACAACATCGACGCCAAGTTCGCCGAAGGTTTCAAGGTGATGGTTGTCGCAGGCTTTCAAGGCGTTAGCGCCGAGGGTCGGATAACAACCCTGGGGCGTGGCGGGTCTGACACCACAGCCGTGGCCTTTGCGGCGGCCTTCGGGGCCGAACGCTGCGACATCTACACCGATGTCGACGGGGTCTATACCACCGACCCCCGGATCAGCCCCAAGGCGCGCAAGCTGGACAAGATCGCGTTTGAAGAGATGCTGGAGCTTGCCAGCCTGGGTGCGAAGGTGCTGCAAACCCGCTCGGTCGAGCTGGCGATGCGATACAATGTGCGCCTCAGGGTGGTTTCCTCGTTCGAGGAAGTCACCGAAACGTCTGGAACCCTGGTCTGCGACGAGGATGAAATCATGGAATCGAAAGTTGTGTCCGGCGTCGCCTATTCCCGCGACGAGGCGAAGATGACCCTTCTGAAGGTCGAGGACCGGCCCGGCGTCGCCGCCGCGATCTTCGGCTCGCTCGCCGATGCCGGCGTGAATGTCGACATGATCGTCCAGAACATCAGCGAACAGGACGATCCCGCCGACAAGCGCGCCCATACCGACATGACCTTCAGCCTGCCCACCAACCAGGTCGACCGCGCCAAGACGGCGATCGACGGGGCGGTGGCGGCAGGAAAGTTCGTCTTCAGCTCGCTCGTCACCGACACCGATGTCGCCAAGGTCTCGGTCGTCGGCATCGGGATGCGGTCGCAGGTCGGCGTCGCGGCCAAGATGTTCGCGGCCCTTGCGGCGGAAAACGTGAACATCAAGGTGATCACCACCTCCGAGATCAAGATTTCCGTCCTGATCGACCGCAAATACATGGAACTGGCCGTCCAGGCCCTGCACGACACGTTCGAGCTGGAACAGGCCTGACCGGCCTCAGCCCGCGGCCAGCAGCCGCTTCATGGTGGCGACCACAACGTCCGACACCAGGGGCTTGCGGAAACAGGCGGTCTTCAGCCCGGTGATGCGCAGGGCTGCGGATTCGTCGTCGGTGATCATCATCACCGGCACACCCGCCTTCGCATGTCGCCGCACCATCGCCGAGCTCCGCCGGTCCAGGGCTTCGGTATCGACGATCAGCGCCTGCGCCAGCCCGCCGCGCGGGAAGCCTTGCATCATGGTGAACCCGGCCTCTGCAAGCGCCTGACCCAGGTCCATCTCCAGCATGCCCCGTCCGGCCAGCACGACAACGGCATCTGCCGCCACCGGCTTGTCCCGCGACACTGTCATTTTCATCCTCGCGCTCCCATGGCAAAGACTTTGCCCCAGTTGGAAGTAAAAGTATACAATATCAATATTATAGCTTTGTCATTGGCCTCTCTCCAAGCACTGCTTGCATTCCGCTTGAACCGCTTGGATCGCAGGTTTCCCCTCTCTTGCGTTAATTTAGCATTATACTATATTTGAGCAGGAAACCTATCTTCGATGAGAGCGGGATCACATGGCTGAAGAAAGTTCGAACCTGACCTCCGGGGAAACCGGCAAACGTATCGAACGGTTGCAGGTGATGATAACGGAAGACGAGCTTTCCGCGCTGGACGACTGGCGCTTCAATGCGCGGATGCCCAGCCGTTCGGCCGCCGTGCGCGAGCTGATCCGCCGGGGCCTCGCGGCGGAAGGCTACTTCGCGCGGGCCACGCAGAACGACCAATCCTCCGCCTTCGGCATGCTGGACCGCAAGGACTGACCGGCTCCACCGCCCAATCCGCAGGCAATCGCGTCCGTCACGGTGCCTCGCCCGTGCAATTCCGTTTTCTTCCCGTCATCTCGCACCTATAGAGAGAGGAAGACCGGAAGGACGCCCCATGCCCGAACGCAGCGAAAGTGACAGCCGCAAGCTTCTGCGCCGTCTGCGCGACATGCTGGCAATCCCCGGACGCGGACAGGACCGGCTGGACCAGATCACCCATCTGATCGCCGACAGCATGAAGACCGAGGTCTGCTCGATCTATCTCTTCCGCGACCCCGAGACGCTGGAGCTGTGCGCCACCCAGGGGCTGAAGAAGGAAGCCGTCCACCAGACCCGGATGAAACTGGGCGAGGGTCTTGTCGGCCGTGTCGCCCGCTCCGGCCAGCCGGTCAACACCGCCGACGCCCCCGGCGAAAAGGGCTTTCGCTTCATGCCCGAGACGGGGGAAGAGATCTATTCCTCCTTCCTCGGCGTCCCGATCCAGCGGGTCGGCGAAAAGCTGGGCGTCCTTGTCGTGCAGTCGAAGACCGCCCGCGAATTCTCCGAGGATGACATCTACGCCCTCGACGTCGTCGCCATGGTGCTGGCCGAAATGACCGAACTTGGCGCCTTCACCGGCGACGAGGGCGGGATGAAGGCCTTGCACAAGCAGCCGGTCATGATCCGCGCCACTTCGGGCCAGGAAGGCGCGGCGGAGGGCCGGGTCTGGCTGCACGAAGCCCGCGTCGTCATCACCAACCCGGTCGCCGACGACCCCCTGACCGAAATCGACCGCATCCGCGGCGCGGTGGGCGAGTTGCGGGTCTCGATCGACGACCTTCTGGAAGCGCAGCAACTGGACAAGGAGCAGAAGCAGGTCCTTGACGCCTACCGCATGTTCGCCCATTCGCGCGGCTGGTTGCGCCGGATGGAAGAAGACATCATGCGCGGCCTGTCCGCCGAGGCTGCGGTGGAAAAGGAACAATCCACTGCCCGCGCCCGGATGGAGCAGGTGCCGGACCAGTACCTGCGCGAACGCCTGCAGGATCTTGACGACCTCTCCAACCGCCTGCTGCGCATCCTCACCGGCCAGGGCAAGGACACCGGGGCCGAAATGCCCGACAACCCGATCCTTGTCGCCCGCAACATCGGCCCGGCCGAGCTGCTGGAATACGGTCGCAAGCTGAAGGGCGTCGTGCTGGAGGAAGGCTCGGTCGGCAGCCATGCGGCCATTGTCGCCCGTGCGCTGGCGATCCCGCTGGTGGTCAATGCCAGCCGCGTGGTGGCCGAGGCGCTGAACGGCGACCATATCCTTGTCGACGGCGACCAGGGCGTCGTCCACCTGCGCCCCGAGGAAACCGTCGCCCGCGCCTTCCGCGACAAGATCGCCATGCAGGCCGAGGCGCAGAAGCGCTACGCAAGCTTGCGCAGCCTGCCCGCCACCACGCTCTGCGGCACCACCATCGGCCTGCACATGAACGCGGGCCTGATGGCCGACCTGCCCAGCCTCGACGGCTCCGGCGCGGACGGGGTCGGTCTCTTCCGCACCGAATTGCAGTTCCTGATCCGCTCGAAGATGCCGCAGCGGGCCGAGCTTGCCGCGCTCTATTCCCGCGTCATGGACGCCGCCAAGGGCAAGCGCGTCGCCTTCCGCACGCTCGACATCGGGTCGGACAAGGTGCTGCCCTACCTGAAACCCCCCGAGGAACCGAACCCCGCGATGGGCTGGCGCGCAGTCCGCGTCGGCCTCGACAAGCCGGGCGTCCTGCGGATGCAGCTCCAGGCCCTGATCCGCGCGGCGAAGGGGCGGCCCTTGACGGTGATGTTCCCGCTGATCACCGAACTCAGCGAATTCCAGGCCGCCCGCGCCCATGCCCTGCGCGAGTTGCACCGCGAAAAGTCGCTGGGCCACCCGGTCCCGGAACGCCTTGAAATCGGCGCGATGATGGAGACGCCAAGCCTTGCCTATGCGCCGAAGGCCTTCTTCGAGCTGACCGATTTCATCTCGGTCGGCGGCAATGACCTGAAGCAGTTCTTCTTCGCCGCCGACCGCGAGAATGAATTGGTCCGCCGTCGCTACGACACGCTGAACCTGACCTTCCTCGCCTTCCTGGAACATATCGTCGCCCGTGCCGCCGAAACCGGAACCGCGCTCTCCTTCTGCGGCGAGGATGCGGGTCGCCCCATCGAGGCGCTGGCGCTGGCCGCCATCGGCTTCCGCTCGCTGTCGATGCGGCCCGCCTCGGTCGGCCCGGTGAAGGCGCTGTTGCGCAAGGTGAACCTGACCGACGCCCGCGCCGTGATCGACCGCGCACGGGCCGAAGGGGCGGAAAGCGCGCGGCCTGCCCTGATGGACTGGCTGGCCTCGGTAGAAATCTAGACCCTCGGGCCACTTCCGCCGCCTGCGAAACGCATTGTCCGTGGAACGCGGCGCAATGGCTTGACCCAAGTCAAACGCCGCGTCGCCCATGCCGATTACAGTCGGCCAGGATTTTTCATCTCCTCTCGGGTGGTCGCATGGAATTCGGTCTGTTCTTTTTCGCCAATGATACCTCCGGCGCCGGTCAGACCGGCAAATACGACCTGATCTTCGAGGCCGCCCGCTGGGCCGACCAGAACGGCATGGCCCGGCTCTGGGTGCCCGAACGGCATTTCCACAGCTTCGGCGGGCTCTCGCCCAACCCTTCGGTGCTGGCCGCCGCACTCGCCGGGGTCACGAAACGCATCCAGATCTGCGCCGGCAGCGTCGTCCTGCCGCTGCACGACCCGATCCGCGTCGCCGAGGAATGGTCGATCGTCGACAACGTCTCCGGTGGCCGGGTGGGCCTTGGCATCGCCAGCGGCTGGGTGCCGAACGATTTCGTCATCTCCGGCCATCAGGACGACTTCCAGAACCGCAAGCAGGTGTTCCGCGACCGGACCGAAACCCTGCGCCGTCTCTGGCGCGGCGAACCGCATCGCGTGCAAAACCCCCTGGGCGAG
>JAGPEG010000157.1 GCA_018057165.1 Tabrizicola sp. | reverse complement strand
TCTCAGCCGCTCCACCTGCTCGTCCGTCAGCCAGAATAGATTGCTCATGATGACCCCCGTCAGCTCGGGGGCCTTGAATCACGCAGCGACGCCAGCCTCAAGCAGATCAATGGGTCCTGACCCTAGGACTTCAAGCTTTTGGGTGCTCGACAGTTTAGCAGCCTCTTCTGCTCCGATGAGTTCGACAATCTCCGACGCAGGCACCTTCCAATGGTTTCCCTTTTCCGAGGGATTGAAGCTGCGCCAATCTGCTCCTGAATCACCATTTCGTAGCCCCGGTGCGGTCAAGTTGTCGTCCATCCAGCGGCGGCCATCAGGATCGACGTTGCGGTAGCGAGCTTTGTATTTCTCTTCATACTCAGTGTAAGTCTTGTTCCAGATAAAATCAGAAGTCCTTGTGTAAAATAGAATGGTGTCATGCACATCCGCCCAGCGCTTTGAAGCCGAGTGGGCAGTTGTCCGTTTCCAGACAAGTTCGCTGCGAAAATTCCCCGCCCCAAACACCGCATCCAGCAAGATCTTCAGATAATGGCTCGCCGTCGGGTCGCAGTGCAGATAGAGGCTCCCCGTCGGCTTCAGCACCCGGTGCAACTCCAGCAACCGCACCGCCATCATGGCGAGGTAAGCCATCATGTCATTGTCGCCCAGAAATGACCGGATCGCCCGCAGCATCGTCGAAGCCGCCGCATTGCCGCCGCGCATCACGTCGCCGAACGCGGCTTCCGCGCTGTCATTCCAATGCCAGGTGTCGTCAAACGCCTCGATCTGCGCGGCGGACTCGGTGCCTTGCGGCCCCTTGAACAGCACGTTGTAGCTGGCGTTGGAATTGAACGGCGGGTCAAGGTAGATCAGGTCGACGCTTTCATCCCGGATGCTGTCGCGCAGCACGGTCAGGTTGTCGCCGTAATACAGATGGTTCATGCTTGCCCGCCCCGTAGGTCGGGCTTCAGCCCGACATCTTGCCCCACCATTGCCGACCGGCGGTTAAGACGAGGTTAGCCAAGCCAAGGCAATCGGGCAACACCGTAGGTCGGGGTTCACCCCGACTCCGCAACCCTTACCAAATCCCTAACGCCCGCAGACAACCCTCTGGACCCAAAGCATAATCCAGAAATGTCCACCGTGGACACTTACCCGCTGAACAGGAAATGCAGCACGTCCCCGTCCTTGACCTCGTAGGTCTTGCCCTCGACCCGGAACTTGCCCGCTTCCTTCGCCCCCGCCTCGCCGTTCCCGGCGATATAATCCTCATAGGCCACGGTTTCCGACCGGATGAATCCCTTCTCGAAATCGCCGTGGATCACCCCCGCCGCCTGCGGGGCCAGCGTCCCCTTGGTGATCGTCCAGGCCCGCGCCTCTTTCGGCCCCACGGTGAAATAGGTCTGCAAGCCGAGGAGCGCGTAGCCCGCCTTGATCAGCCGGTCGAGCCCCGCCTCATGCAGCCCCATCTCTTCCAGGAACATCACCGCCTCGTCCTCGGGCAGCTGCGCCAGCTCCTCCTCGATCCGGGCCGAGATCACCACCGACGCCGCGCCCTGCTTCGCCGCCATTTCCGCCACCCGCGCAGACTGGCTGTTCCCCTCGGCCGCGCAAGCCTCCTCCACGTTGCAGACGAACAGCACCGGCTTCGCGGTCAAGAGCTGCAACATCCGCCACTGCTTGCGATCCTCCTCGGCGATGGTCAGCGACCGCGCCGGCCTGCCCTCGGCCAGAGCCGCCTGCGCGGCCCGCAACAGCCGGTCCTGATCCAGCACCTCCTGGTCCCCGCCGCGCAGCTTCTTGCCCAGCGCGGTCAGCCGCCGTTCCACCGAGTCCAGATCCGCCAGCATCAACTCGGTCTCGATGGTCTCGGCATCGGCCACCGGGTCGATCCGGCCCTCGACATGGGTGATGTCGCCGTCTTCAAAACAGCGCAGCACATGCGCGATGGCATCGCATTCGCGGATGTTGGCAAGGAACTGGTTCCCCAGCCCCTCGCCCTTCGACGCGCCCCGCACCAGACCCGCGATGTCAACGAAGGTCATCCGCGTCGGGATGATCTGCTTTGACCCGGCGATGGCCGCCAGCTTGTCCAGCCTTGCATCGGGCACCGAAACCTCACCCACGTTCGGCTCGATGGTGCAGAACGGGAAGTTAGCCGCCTGCGCCGCCGCCGTCCGGGTCAGCGCGTTGAAGAGCGTCGACTTGCCCACGTTCGGCAGCCCGACGATGCCCATCCTGAAACCCATTCTGCCCTCCATTGGCGACGCAGGGCCTTCTACGGGGGCAACGGGCCGGGATCAAGCTTCCGCGCGCGACGCCGCAGTCAGCGCGTAATGCAGCCGCACGCAGCCTCGGTCCAGCGCCGTGGCGCTGATCAGCCGGGGGCTGGCCCGGACCCCCATCGCCGGAAACAAGGGAGTCCCGCCGCCCAGAAGCTCGGGCATGACATAAATCTCGATCTCGTCCAGGGCATCCCGTTCCAGGAAGGCCATCTGCAGCTTGCCCCCGCCCAGCATCCAGATATCGCCATCCGTCAGCCCGCGCAATTCGGCCACCAGCGTATCGACGTCGGCCCGCACCTCCAGCGGCCCCAGCGGATCGGGGATCGGGCGCGAGGTGACGACCAGCGCCCGCTGGTCCCCGTAAGCCCATTTGGCGCCGCTTTCTTTCAGGAAATCATAGGTTCCGCGTCCCATCACCACAGTCCTGATCCGCTTCAGGAAGATCGCATAGTCATGGTCGCCAAGGTCCATGCCATCATAGGCAAACAGCCAGTCCAGGCTGCCCTTCGCATCCGCGACGAAGCCATCCAGACTGGCCGCGATGTAGCCAAGAATCCGCGCCATCCGATTCCCCTTGTTAATAAATGAACAATCACTTATTAATTATCACATGGCCCGACGCAAGACCATTTCTGACGACGATCTGCTGGACCGGCTGATGCCCGCGATCCTGGCGCAGGGGCCGGACGGGCTGACGCTGACTTTGGCCAGCGCAACAGCCGGGCTGTCGGCCGCGACGCTTCTGCAGCGGTTTCGCAGCCGCGAGGGGATGATCGAGGCGATCCTCCTGCGCGCCTGGGACCGGCTGGAAACTGCGACGGAGACAGCCATCGCAACCACCGGTCCTGGGCCAGAGGGGGCGCTGGCCCTGCTGCAGGCCTTGCTGCCGAAGGGCGACGAAGCAAGCCACATGATCGACGGCCTGCTGCTTCTGCGCGAGGATTTCCGCAATCCGGCCCTGCGCCAGCGCGGAGCGGACTGGGGCAAGGTCCTGGCCCTAGCGCTGGGGGCCCGACTTTCCCGGAGCGAGGGAGAGGTGCGGCTGGGCTGGCAGATGCTGCAGGTCTGGCAAGGCGCGCTGATCTGGTGGGCCTTCACCCGCACCGGCATCGCAGAAGCCCATGTCGCCGCCGCTCTGCGCGACTGGTGCGAGACAGCCGGGCTTATCCCCACCGCCAGCCCCCATTGATTTCTCCTTGGCCCCCATGGCAGATGGAACCGTTGACAAGGGGGACCAGCATGACACGGATCGACGACACTTTCGCGCGGCTTCGGGCCGAGGGGAAGAAGGCCTTTGTCTCCTATATCATGGGCGGCGACCCCGACGCCGCGACGAGCCTTGCCGTCATGCAGGGCCTGCCCGCCGCCGGGGTCGACGTGATCGAGCTGGGCATGCCCTTCACCGACCCGATGGCCGACGGCCCGACGATCCAGGCCGCCGGGCAACGCGCGCTGGAAGGTGGGATGACGATGGACAAGGTGCTGGCCATGGTCCGCAGCTTCCGCGCCGGGGACAAGACCACGCCCATCGTCCTCATGGGCTATTACAACCCGATCTATTCCCGCGGGGTCGACCGCTTCGTGGCCGAGGCGCTGGAGGCGGGGATCGACGGCCTCATCGTCGTCGACCTGCCGCCCGAAGAGGATGACGAGCTTTGCATCCCCGCCCAGAAGGCGGGGCTCAACTTCATCCGCCTTGCGACCCCCACCACCGACGACAAGCGCCTGCCGAAGGTGCTGCAGAACACCAGCGGATTCGTCTATTACGTCTCGATCACCGGGATCACCGGGGCCGCCGCCGCGCAGGCGGGCGACGTGGCCCCCGAGGTCGCGCGGATCAAGCGGTCGACCGACCTGCCGGTCATCGTCGGCTTCGGGATCAACACGCCCGCGCAGGCGCGCAGCATAGCCAGCGTCGCCGACGGGGCCGTCGTCGGATCGGCCATCGTCAAGGATATCGGCGCCGGGCTGCCGGTGGCGGAGGTGCTGGCCCGCGTCAAGGCCCTGGCCGACGGCGCCCATTCGGCCTGAAATCCGGATGACGGCCGAGGCGAGTGCCACCAGAACCGTCGGCACCCGGACCATCGCGCTGGTGGTCGCGGCGGCGCTGTTCATGGAAAACATCGACAGCACCATCCTGTCGACGGCCCTTCCCACCATCGCGTCCGACCTGAACGTCAATCCGCTGGCGCTGAAACTGGCGCTGACCTCCTACCTGATCAGCCTGGCGATCTTCATCCCGCCCTCGGGCTGGGTGGCCGACCGCTTCGGCGCGCGGCGGGTCTTTGCCGCCGCGGTCCTGGTTTTCATGGCCGGATCGGTTGCCTGCACCACTGTCTCCACCCTGGAAGGCTTTGTCATCGCGCGCTTCCTGCAAGGCA
The DNA here is from genome assembly GCA_018057165.1 of Tabrizicola sp. Taxonomy (GTDB): domain Bacteria; phylum Pseudomonadota; class Alphaproteobacteria; order Rhodobacterales; family Rhodobacteraceae; genus Tabrizicola. Next base: position 2,561 of record JAGPEG010000157.1, on the reverse strand, counting down.
TCGGCGGGGCGATGATGGTGCCGGTCGGGCGGCTGATCGTGGCGCGCAACACGCCGAAACAGGGCTTCGTCTCGGCGATGGCCTGGCTGACGATGCCTGCGCTCCTCGGCCCGGTGCTTGGCCCGCTGGTCGGCGGGATCATCGTCACGCATTACCCCTGGCACTGGATCTTCCTGATCAACATCCCCATCGGGCTCATCTGCCTGGGTCTGGCGCTGGCGCTTCTTCCCCGCGAGGCACCCCGTCGCGTTGGCCGTTTCGACGGCTGGGGCTTCCTCCTCTCCGGCTTCGCCCTTTCCGCGCTGATGCTCGGCTCGATGGAAATGACCGATATGACCGGCGCTTCAGCCGGAATGCTTGGCCTGCTGGCCTTCGGTGCGGTGATGGCGGTGGCGCTGGTCTGGCACTGCCGCCGGGTGCCGCAGCCGATCCTGGATTTCTCGCTGCTGCGCATCGCCACCTTCCGCAGTTCGGTTCTGGGCGGGACGCTGTTCCGCACCGGGATCGGGGCCATCCCCTTCCTTCTGCCGCTGATGCTGCAACTGGGCTTCGGCCTGTCGGCGATCCAGTCCGGGGCGCTGACCTTCGTCTCGGCGCTTGGCGCGCTGTTCATGAAGCCGGTCAACGCGCTGATCCTGCGCCGCTTCGGTTTCCGCCGGGTGCTTCTGGTCAACGGGGCGCTGGCCATCGCCTCGCTGGCCGCCATCGGGCTTTTTCGCGCCGACACCTCGCATCTGGTGATCTACGCGGTCCTGTTCCTCGGCGGCTGCCTGCGGTCGATCCAGTTCACCAGCCTGAATTCCATCGCCTTCGCCGACCTCAGCCAGGACGAGATGAGCCGCGCCACCAGCCTGTCCAGCGCCGCGCAGCAGGTCTCGCTTGGCCTTGGCGTCACGCTCGGCGCCACTGCGGTCGCCGCCAGCATGGCCTGGCGCGGGGGCGATACGCTGACGGCTGCGGACTTCCCCGCCGCCTTCCTGATCGTCGCCGCCGTCTCGGGCCTGTCGCTCCTGGTGTTCCGCCGCCTGCCCGTCGAGGCTGGCGCACAGATGGCGGGCCGTCGCCTCTGACCGGCGTGGCGGCCCCGCCCGATAGCTCGGGTTCAGGGCTGGATCGGCTCGATCCTGTGACCGTCCCGGCCTCGCGGCCCGTCGGGTCGATATGGGTCAGCCGCCCCGCCGGAGAGGCCGCCCTGCGCGACGCCGACCGCATCAAGGCCGAGATCGAAGCCCGCTGGTGCGCGCTGATCGGCCCCCGGACCTTCGACCGGCTTGATACCGCGCTGCGCGACCTGATCGGCCTGCGTGAGGCGGCCTTGCTCCCCAAGCCGCAAGGTGGCAAGAAAGACTGACCAATTCCCCCGGACTTTCCAGGACACAGCCATGCCCGTCATCACCTGCATCGACGACCTGAAACGCCTGCACCAGAAGCGCACGCCGAAGATGTTCTGGGACTATTGCGAATCCGGCAGCTACACCGAACAGACCTTCCACGAGAACTCCTCCGACTTCGCGAAACTGCGTCTGCGCCAGCGCGTCGCCCGCGACCTGTCGGGCCGGGTGCTGGACAGCACGATGGCGGGGCAGAAAGTCTCGATGCCGGTGGCGCTGTCTCCGGTCGGGTCCACCGGCATGCAGCACCCCGACGGCGAAATCCTCGCCGCCCGTGCCGCCGCGAAGGCAGGGGTGCCCTTCACCCTTTCCACCATGTCGATCTGCTCGATCGAGGATGTGGCGGCCCATAGCCCCGTCCCGTTCTGGTTCCAGCTTTATGTCATGAACGACAAGGATTTCGTCGACGCCATCATCGAACGCGCGCGGGCCGCGAACTGCTCGGCGCTGGTCCTGACGCTGGACCTGCAAATCCTGGGCCAGCGGCACAAGGACCTGAAGAACGGCCTGACCAGCCCGCCGAAACTGACGATCCCGAACATCCTCAACATGATGACCAAACCCCGCTGGGCGATGGGCATGCTGCGGACCCCGCGCCGCCAGTTCCGCAACATCGTCGGCCATGTGAAAGGTGTCACCAAACTGGCCGACCTGACCGCCTGGGCGAATGAACAGTTCGACCCCAAGCTCGACTGGGACAAGGTCGCCCGCATCCGCGACCAGTGGGGTGGCAAGTTCATCCTGAAAGGCATTCTCGACGCCGAGGATGCAAAGATGGCCGCCGATGCCGGGGCCGATGCGGTGATCGTCTCGAACCACGGCGGGCGGCAGCTGGACGGGGCTTTGTCCTCGATCCGCATGCTGCCCTCGATCGTCCGCGCCATCGGCGACCAGACCGAGGTCTGGCTGGACAGCGGCATCCGGTCGGGCCAGGACGCGCTGAAGGCGCTGGCGCTGGGGGCCAGGGGCACGATGATCGGCCGCGCCTATCAGCACGGGCTTGGCGCGATGGGCGAGGACGGGGTGACGGCCGCGCTCGAGGTGATCCGCAAGGAAATGGACATCACCATGGCGCTGTGCGGCGAACGCGATGTGAAGAACCTGGGGCGGCACAACCTGCTGGTGCCCAGGGATTTCGAGGGCGACTGGGTCTGATCGAAACCACCGCGA
>JAGPEG010000019.1 GCA_018057165.1 Tabrizicola sp. | reverse complement strand
GCGAGGCGGAAGATGGCTCGGGCATGGAAGCCGCCGGGCCCTTGGCCAAGAACATCGGGCCGGAGCGGACCGAGGCGATCCGGGTGCAGCTTGGTCTGGAGAAGGGCGACGCGGCCTTCTTCCTCGGTGGCAAGCCGGAGACCTTCGAATCCATCGCCGGTCGGGCGCGGAACGTCATCGGCGAGGAACTGGGGCTGACCGACAAGGACAGCTTCCGCTTTGCCTGGATCGTCGATTTCCCGATGTACGAGAAGACCGACGAGGGGAAGATCGACTTCTCCCACAACCCGTTCTCGATGCCGCAGGGCGGGCTTGAGGCGCTGAATGGCGACCCGCTGGAGGTCTATGCCTATCAGTATGACCTTGCCTGCAACGGCTATGAGGTGATTTCGGGCGGCATCCGCAACCACAAGCCCGAGATCATGTACAAGGCGTTCGAGCTGGCGGGCTATCCGAACTCCGAGGTCGACAAGCGTTTCGGCGGGATGGTCAAGGCGTTCAAGTACGGGGCGCCGCCCCACGGGGGCTGTGCGGCGGGGATCGACCGGCTGGTGATGCTCTTGGCCGACACCCAGAACATCCGCGAGGTCATCATGTTCCCGATGAACCAGCGCGCGGAGGATCTGCTGATGAACGCGCCGTCCGATCCGACCTTGCAGCAGCTGCGGGAGTTGAACCTGCGCGTGGTTCCGAAAGAGAGCTGATGTATCAGGCCTCTGTCCCCGTCTTTCGTCACTACCTGTCGCGCATCAGCGACATAGTGGCGGTCGCGGGGCCGGATGCGCTGGATGCCCAGATCGCCGACACTTTTTCAGCCCGCCAGCAGTTTGCCACTGCGGCGGGCTTTGCCTTGCGGATCACCTGCCCGCTGGCCGGGCGTGAGGTGCCGGACCTGCCGCAGGCCTTGGGGCCAAGGCTCGCGGTGGCCCGCGCGATGCTGGGGGCGATGACCCCGGCGGAGTTCGACGGGGCCGAGACGCGGGTGATCCGCCACCAAGCGGGCTTTGCGGTACTGGAGCAGACTGGGGTCGATTTCCTGCACCTTTTCGGCCTGCCGAATTTCTTCTTCCACATGACCATGGGCTATGCCGCCTTGCGGGCCGCCGGGGTGCCGCTGGGCAAGGCGGATTTCGACGGGTTCCATGCCTATCCGGCGGATTTCCGGTTCTGAGGCCACCCGGCAGAGGGTGGGGCATCAGGCCATGCTGCGCAGCGACGCCACCCGATCCTCGATCATCCGGGCAAGTTTCGCCCGGTCGAAGGCGCTGCGGATGTCCTGCGCCGCCACCTCCAGGGCAGAGTCACCCGCAGCGCGGGCCAGACTGCGCAGGAAGCTCTGCGCATAGCCAAGGTCGCCCGATCCGGTGATCAGCCCGAGGGCGCGGACCAGATCATCCCGCAGCGCGATGGGGTCAGCCGGGGGCGGGGCGGTGTCCTGTTCCCGTTCCAGCGGGCCGGCGCCGGTGGCAAGCTGGCGAATCAGGCGCACCAGCCCCGCAACCGAAGCGATGGGCTTTTCGAGAAAGCCCGCCGCTCCGGCATCAAGCGCGGCATCGTGACCTTCGGGGTCGCCGGAAAGCCCCAGCACGGGCAGGCCTTCGGATGCAAGTTCGGCGATCAGGTCCTGGCCCCGGCCATCGGGCAGGCCAAGGTCGATGATCGCCAGATCAGGGCGGTGGAAGGCCAGGTGAAGCCGGGCGATTTCAAGGCTTTCCGCCCGGCGCAGCTTGGCCCCGGCGCGTTGCAGGATCAGCCGAAGCGCGTCGCAGGTGAAACGGCTGTCATCGACGACCAGCAGGGCAAGGCCGTGCAACGGCAGGCGGTTCCGGCCTTGCGGGGCCAGCGGCGTGGGCGCGTCGGGGGGGAAGGGCATCGGCAAACCTCGTCTCTCTGGGGCGCGAGTTTCGCCGGGGTCCGTAAAGCGCGGGTTAACGGCTGCGACCCAAAGGCCGCTTGCAAGGGCCGACCCCCAGCCGCATAAGCGGGCCGGGAGCTTGCAGGAGGATAGCATGATCGGACGCCTGAACCATGTCGCCATCGCAGTGCCGGACCTGGAGGCGGCTTCGGCGCAGTATCGCGGCACTCTGGGCGCCAGGGTCGGGGCGCCGCAGCCGGAGCCCACGCATGGGGTGACGGTCGTGTTCATCGAACTGCCGAACACCAAGATCGAGCTGCTGCATCCGCTGGGCGAGGGGTCCCCCATCGCCGGATTCCTGGAAAAGAACCCTTCGGGCGGCATTCATCACATCTGCTATGAGGTCGATGACATCCTGGCCGCGCGCGACCACCTGAAGACCTCGGGCGCACGGGTGCTGGGGTCGGGCGAGCCGAAGATCGGCGCGCATGGCAAGCCGGTCCTGTTCCTGCACCCGAAGGATTTCAACGGCTGCCTGGTGGAGCTGGAACAGGCATGAGCATCACCAGCGCCATCGTCCTTTATGTGACAACCTGGTTCATGACGCTGTTCTGCGTGCTGCCGTATCGCACCGTCTCGCAGGATGATGCGAAGGAGATCGTGCCGGGAACGCCACCGGGCGCGCCTGCGGGTGCGGTGATGAAACGCAAGGCCTTGATCACCACGCTGATCGCGACGCCGGTCTGGGCGGTGATCGTCGGGGTGATCCTGTCGGGCTGGATCACGGTCGCGGATCTCGACTGGTTTGGCCGGATGAAGCCCTGACTGCGGGGCCGGGCAAGATCCTTGAGGAAGGATCTTGGCAGATGCCCTGCTCAAGAATTTGGTTCGCCTACCGCCCGGCGCTTGCGAGGTGGTGGTAGAGGTGGGTGAAGGTCGCCACGCCCAGCACAGGGATCACCAGGTTCAGGATCGGGACCGTCAGGGGCGCCGCCATCAGCGCACCGGCGGCCCAGAGCGTCCAGCGGTTGCGGCGGCGCATGGCCTTGACCTCGCCCGGCGGCAGGCGGCGAAGTGCCACCAGGCTGAAATATTCGTGCCCGAGAAGAAAGCCGTTCAGCGCCCAGAAAAGGATCGGGATGCCGGGGCCAAGGAACGGATAGAGGAAGAGCGCCCCCAGGTTCGCCGCGATCACCACGCCGAGGAAGTTGACCGACTGGCGCAGACCCTCGCCAAGGGTAAGGGGCGTCGCAGGCGGCAGCTGCGGGTAGTGCCGGTCCTCGACCGCATCGGCGACGTCTTCCAGGAAGATCCCGGTGAAGGCCGAGGCGACGGGGACCATCAGGAAGACCGATAGCCCGATCATGAACAGGACCGAGGTCCAGCCGAGCAGCGTGTCCATGCCGGTGATCGGGCCGATGACCGGCAGGTCGATCGTGTCGGGAGAGAGCCACCAGACAAGCTGCAGGAACAGCGCATAGATCCCGAAAAGCAGTGCCAGGGCGAGGAGGATGCCCAGGAAGACCACGCGCCGGAACCGGCGGTCGCCAAGCTGGCCCAGGGCCTTGACGAAGGCGGTGAAGATCACGCCTTGGCCCAGGTGACGATCTTCGCCAGATCCGGTCGCGGGCGGTCGGGGAAGCCTTCGGGCGGGGTGCCGATATGGACGATGCCCGCCACCGTCTCACCCTTGGCGCAGTCGAAGGCGCGGGCGGCGAAGCTGGCGTCATGCGCGGGCCAGCCGGTGAGCCAGTTGGCGCCCCAGCCCGCCGCCTCGGCTGCGGTGACGAGGCCGAAGCACAGGGCGGCGGCGGACATCAGCTGCTCGACCGGCGGGATCTTGGGCGAGGGCTTCGGCGAGGCGATCACCACCACGGCCAGTTTGCCGAGGTCATATTGCCCGCGCCCCTTGGCGATCTTCTCGGCGTCGCCGCCCAGTTCGCGTGCCCGCGCCTCGGCCAGATCGGCCAGTCGCTTGAACGCCGCGCCCTGCACCACGACCAGCCGCCAGGGTTCAAGCTTGCCGTGGTCGGGGACACGGGTGGCGGCGGCAAGGATTTCGGTCAGCTGGTCGCGGGTCGGGACCGGGAGGGAGAAAAGCTTGGCGGGCCGGGACATGCGGGTGGACAGGAAGGCGAGGGCAGCGTCGTTGCGAATGGGCATGGGAGTCCTGAGTGTCTTGGTCCTGCAAAGCTTACGGGCAATGCGGGTGCTATGCCAGTCGCCGCAGGACAAGGCGAAGCTGGTCTTGCACACCAGTCAGACCGTCTGGCCTTTCGAGGCGATTACCCCCGGCAACAGCGACGTGCCGCCGCCCGAGGGTTAAAGGCCAAGCGCAGTTGCGGCCTCGTCGATCCAGCCCCGGACGAAGGCATCGAAGCGGGCGTCGGGCTGGCGTTTGGCCAGGGTGGCGGCCAGCGGGTCGGGGGCGGTGATGTCCGAGCCGCTGAGTTCCTCCAGCACGGCATGGCCGCAGAAGGGGACGTAGACCTCGGAATAGCCGCCTTCATGGACGAGGGTCAGCTTGCCGTCACAGAGCCGGTCGGCGGCCTGCATGACGATGCGGGTGAGGGCGCGGAAGGTCTCGGCGGTGCAGAGCATCCGGCCAAGGGGATCGACAGCGGCGGCGTCGAAACCGCAGGCGACGATGATGGCATCCGGTTTGAAGCGGTCGAGGGCGGGAAGGACCACACGCTCCATCGCATAGAGGTAGCTTTGATGGCCGGCGCCGGGCGGCAGCGGCAGGTTCAGGTTCGCCGCCTTGCCTGCACCTGCGCCCTGCGCCTCGATCCCGCCGGTGTCGAGCGGATAGTTCCTCTCCTGATGCAGGCTGATCGTCAGGACATCGGGATCGTCGTAGAAGATCGCCTCGGTCCCGTTGCCGTGGTGAACGTCCCAGTCGATCACGGCCACGCGGCGCACGAGGCCTTCGGCCTGCGCGGCGCAGATCGCGACGGCGATGTTGTTCAGAAGGCAGAAGCCGTTCGGGAAATCACTGGTGCAATGGTGCCCCGGCGGGCGGGAGAGGGAATAGGTGTTGCGGACCTCGCCTGTCAGCACGGCGCGGAGGGCGGCTTTCGCCAGACCGGCAGAGAGCGCCGCGATTTCATAGCCGCCCGCGCCAAAAGGCGTGCGCAGGCCCAATTCGCCCCCGCCTGCGTCGGAGGTGGCCTTGAAGACCGAGAGGTAGCTTTCGGGGTGGACGCGCAGAAGGTCGTCCTTCGTGGCCGGTTCGGCCCCGCGCATGGAAAGGTGGCGGGTCAGGCCAGTGACCTCGATCAGGTTGCGCAGGCGACGCTTGGTCTCGGGGTTTTCCGGCAGGCCGCCGGGGGTGGGCTGGACAAGGCCCGCAACCGGCAGCGTGAAGGCGTAATTGCCGCCACCATGCCAGAAGCAGCGTTCGTCCGAGAAGAAGGCGGTGGTCATGGCGGGTCTCCCTTTCGGGCAAAGATTAGGGGCGCCGGGGGTGTTTGGCCAGACAGGGGGACGGGGGCAAATTTCTTGCCCGAGAAATTTGGCTCTTGCCGCAACCCGCACGCCCGGTTTTCAAAGGGGGATGACCGACCTTTCCCATCTTGCCCGGCCCGGCGCGACCATCGCCATCCGCGTCACCCCGAATGCGCGTCGTCCGGGGGTGGACCTGGTCGAGGACCAGATTCGCGTTGCCGTCACCGAGACGCCCGAGGCGGGCAAGGCAACCGAAGCGGCACGGGCGGCGCTGGCCAAGGCGATGGGCGTCGCGAAGACGCGGCTGGTGCTGGTCCGGGGCGCAACGGCGCGCGACAAGCTGTTCCGGCTGGATGGCCCTTAGCTTATGGGTCGTTCCGTTCCAGCCGGTAGCTGCCTTCGGGCAGGTTCAGCGCGGCGGCGAGATCGCGGATCTGGGTTGTCGACAGGGTGATGCGCAGCACCTCTTCGGTCCGGGGATCGACCTGTTCGACCGTGACGCAATCTTCGAAGGCGTTGATCACGATGTCTTCCAGTAGCGGCCCGTCCTCACCCTCATCGACCAGGGTGATCACGGTGGCGTCGAATTCGTGCTCGATGGTGAACATGGAGGCAGGCTACTGCCAAGCCCCGCCTGCGGCAACCCGGCATGACGCTTGCGTGAAGCGGCCTTCCCCCCGCGCGCCGATTTGCTACCCTTGGCGCAAACCAGACCGAGGTCCGACATGCGCCGCCTTCTTCCCGCCGCCCTGATGCTTGCGCTGGGAGGCTGCGTGGCAAGTTACCCAACCCCTCCGTCTGTCGCGCCTGAAGTCGCCGTTGCCCCTGGCCTGCCGCCGCGCATTGCGGCCGAAACCTTTCTGTCCGTCGTGTCGCGGGTCGAGCCCGTTGCGGAACGCTATTGCCGCGAGCGGGGTGTGGCCCGGAACTGCGATTTCCGCATCGTCGTCGATGACCGGCCCGGCCAGCCGCCGAATGCCTTTCAGACGCTGGATTCGTTCAACCGCCCGGTGATCGGCTTCACGCTGGCGCTGATCGCCGATGCGCGGAACGCGGGCGAGCTGGCCTTTGTCCTGGGGCATGAGGCGGCGCATCATATCGAGGGCCATATCCCCAAACGGCAGGACCAGGCGATGTCGGGGGCGCTCATGGCGGGAATCCTGGCCCAGGCGGGCGGCGCCTCGCCGGAAGAGGTGAAGGCCGCGCAGAACCTTGGGGCCGAGATGGCGGCGCGCAGCTATTCCAAGGATTTTGAGCTTCAGGCCGATGCGCTCGGGGCCGAGGTCGCGCTGGTCGCGGGATATGATCCGCTGCGCGGCACCGCCTTCTTCGACCGCCTGCCCGATCCGGGCGACAAGTTCCTGGGAAGCCACCCGCCCAATGCCGCGCGCAAGGCGCAGGTGGCCGCCACTGTCCGCCGCCTGACGGGGTCTTGATCTGGGTCAATGCGGCCCGGACCGGGCTTGGGCAGCATGGATATGGATGGGTGCGAGGACCGGGCAATGAGGATGGGACGATGATCGGATATCCCGAGGCACCGAGAGCCTGGTGGCTTACGCGCGGGATGGCACGGATTTCGGGCGTGAACCTGCCGCGCGCGGTGGTTGAAGGCTGGTTGCAGCGCGACGAGCTGGAAGACATTGTCGCCCGCTGCGCCGCCTGTGGACGTGGAGCGGAATGCGAACGCTGGCTGGTCGGTTCGGGTGCGGCGCATGCCATGCCGGATTTCTGTCCGAACAAGGCCGAGATCGAGGCGCTGGGCTGACGCCGCCCGAAGGACATGTGGCCTTGCGGCGCCAGGTTTCGTAGCATGGCGTCATGATCGTTCTGGAGGACCTTTTGCGCGACCGCGGGTCACGCTATGCGGCTGCGGCTGGCGACGTGGCCAACAGGGCGGAGATCGACGCCTTTCTTGCCGCGCTGCGCCGCCGCCGCAAGTTCGACAAGGCGACGCATCATTCCTGGGCGGCGCTGCTGGCCGACGGCGGGCCGTTGAAGAACGACGACGGCGAGGCGGGCGCGGGGGCGGTGATCCTGAAGATGCTGGAGCGCGAGGGCGTGGCGAACCGCATCGTCGTCGTCACCCGCTGGTATGGCGGCGTGCATCTGGGTGGCGACCGCTTCGCCCATGTCGTCACCTGCACCCGCGCGGCGCTGGCGGCACTGCGCGAGGCGGCGGGCCGCACCCCCTGACACGCATTCGCATGATTGCATGAATGTCTTGGTGAAGCGGGCCGGACCTGCTACCTTTTGTCGCATGGGGCCGACAGAGCCCTGCGAACTGGGGAACAGACATGTCCATATCTCGTGGTTTCGTCGTGATGGGTGCGGTGTATCTTGTCGTTGGTATCGTGTTTGGCGCCTACATGGGCGGTAGCGGCGACCACACGCTCGCGCCGGTCCATGCGCATATCAACCTGCTCGGCTTCACGCTGATGACGGTCTTCGGCATCGGCTACCGGGTGATTCCGGGCCTGGCAGAGGGAACCATGCCCAAAGTGCATTTCTGGCTGCATCAGGTGGGCGTGCTGCTGCTGCTGCTTGGCCTGTTCCTGATGATGACGGGCCGGGTTGCCGAAGCCACCATCGGCCCGGTCTTCCCGGTGCTGGAAGGCGCGATCCTGCTGGGGGCTGTCCTGTGGCTGGTGAACGTCATCCGCCACGCCTGAGACCGGAGCCCCGGACGGCTCGACGTGCAAGGCGTCCGGGGCTAACCTGCCGGTCGGGGCAGGGCAGGAGAGGGACGAATGCGCGACAGGCTTGCGGCCGAGGCACGGCGGTTCGCAAATACGGTGATCTGGTCCTGGGAGGGCTTCCGCGCCGCCTGGGCCACGGAAAAGACCCTGCGGCAATGGAGCATCGCCAATGTCCTCTCGGCCGCGCTGGCCTTCAGCCTGGACCTGACGCCCGGCGAACGCGCGCTGATCCTGGCGCTGGGACTTCTGGTGCTGGCGGCAGAGCTGATCAACACGGCCATCGAGGAGGTGGTCGACCACATCTCGCCCGGCCTTGACCCACGGGCGAAGAAGGCCAAGGACTGCGGGTCCGCCTGCGTGGCGCTGGCCGCAATCGCGGCGGGGGTGGCCTGGGTGGTGGTGCTGGTTGGATAAGGTTTTGGAGTTCGGGAACCCTTTGCGGACACCTGCGTTGTCTGCTCCGGCCACAGCCAGACAAGGGAGGTTTCCATGCTTCGCAAGCAGTCCTCATCGGGCAAGGGCCCGGATGATCGCAACAGTTCGACCATGGTGTCCAGCTCGGACGTGAAGGGCACGCAGGTCTTCAGCCGGAACGGCGATCTTCTGGGCCAGATCGACCATCTGATGATCGACAAGGCCTCGGGTCAGGTCGCCTATGCCGTGATGTCCTTTGGCGGGTTTCTCGGCTTCGGCACCGGCACCTATCCGCTGCCCTGGAAGAAGCTGGGTTTCGATTCCAGCATTGGCGGCTTCGTCACCGATGTGACGCACCGCCAGCTGACCGGCGCCCCGGCCCTGACCGAGGCCTGGTTCGACGATGTCGATTACGCCCGGCGGAGTTACCAGCATTTCGGCGTGGCGCCCTACTGGCGGTAGGGATACGGGCCGTCCCTATCGGGCGAGCCGCCCCCACAGATCATATTCCCCGGCCTCGTCCACCTGGACGCGGACGATGTCGCCGGGGGCAAGGCTTTCGAAGCCCTCGTCGATGAAGAGGTTGCCGTCGATTTCCGGCGCGTCAGCCTTGGTGCGGCAGGTCGCGCCGTCTTCGTCCACCTCGTCGACGATCACGTCCAGCACCTGTCCGACCTTGGCGGCCAGCTTTGTCTCGGAAATCGCCTGGGCCTTGGCCATGAAGCGGTCGAAGCGGTCCTGCTTCACCTCTGGCGGCACATGGTCGGGCAGGTCGTTCGAGCGGGCGCCCTTGACGTTCTCGTACTGGAAGCAGCCGACGCGATCCAGCTGCGCCTCGTCCAGCCAGTCGAGCAGGGTCTGGAACTCGGTCTCGGTCTCGCCGGGATAGCCGACGATGAAGGTCGAGCGCAGGGTCAGGTCCGGGCAGACCGCGCGCCAGGCGGTGATCTCGTCCAGGGTCCGAGCGGCGGCTGCGGGGCGGGCCATGCGCTTCAGCGTGTCGGGATGGGCATGCTGGAAGGGAATGTCGAGATAGGGCAGCACCAGGCCGCCAGATTCGGAATGGGCCGCCATCAAGGGGATCAGGTCGCGGACATGCGGGTAGGGGTAGACGTAGTGCAGCCGCACCCAGGCCCCGAGCTTGCCCATCTCGCGCGCAAGGTCGGTGATATGGGTGCGGACCTCGCCGCCCTTCCAGGGGCTGACGTCATGCTTCCTGTCCACCCCGTAGGCAGAGGTGTCCTGGGAAATCACCAGCAACTCCTTGACCCCTGCCTCGACCAGCTTTTCCGCCTCGCGCAGCACGGCATGGGCCGGGCGGCTGACCAGACGGCCACGCATGTCGGGGATGATGCAGAACTTGCAGTGGTGGTTGCAGCCTTCGGAAATCTTCAGATAGCTGTAGTGGCGCGGGGTCAGGCTGACGCCGGTGGCGGGCAGAAGGTCGATGAACGGGTCGGGTGCGGGCGGCACGGCCCCGTGGACGGCGTCCAGCACTGCCTCGTATTGATGCGGGCCGGTCACCGCCAGCACCTTCGGATGCGCGCCGGTGATGTAGTCGGGCTCGGCCCCCAGGCAGCCGGTCACGATCACCCGACCGTTTTCCTGCAAGGCCTCGCCGATCGCCTCCAGGCTTTCGGCCTTGGCCGAATCCAGAAACCCGCAGGTGTTCACGATCACCGCATCCGCGCCCTTGTAATCGGGCGAGATCGCATAGCCCTCGGCGCGCAGCCGGGTCAGGATGCGTTCGCTGTCGACCAGCGCCTTCGGGCAGCCAAGCGAGACCATGCCGATGGTCGGCTGGCCTTCCCGTCTGGTGTCGGGGACAAGGGCGCGGGCGAGGTCGGGGCGGAGGATCGGCGGGTTTTCGGACATGGGGCCGCCTATACCGCGCAACGCTGGTTCAGGAAAGCCCAAGGCCGCGCGCCGCTCTCGGCCATTTGATGCCAGTGCGGCCCCCCTGACTTGGCATCCCGCCGCCTGCGGGCATAGACTTCCGCAAAACAAGAAAATCCAAGGAGGCGAGCATGCGCTGGATCGTCCGGGTCGGGGTAACGCTGGCGGGGATCGTGCTGGTGGCCGTCGGGCTGATGGCCATGGTCCCGTCCGAACGAATCGCCCAGGCGGTCTCGGCCCAGTTCGAGGCGATGACCGGGCGCAAGATGGCGCTGACCGGCGAGGTTAAGCCGCGGCTCTGGCCCTCGCTTGGGGTGACGACCGGGCCGGTCAGCATCGCCAACGCCGATTGGGCGGAAAGCGACAAGCCGCTGTTCCGCGCCGAAAGCCTGTCAATTGATGTGAACCTTGGTGCGCTGATGGGTGGCGAGGTCAGGATCCTTGGCCTGAGCGCCGACCAGCCCGAGTTCAACCTTGAGCGCGACAAGGATGGCCAGGCGAACTGGGTCTTTGCGGCCAGCGCGGCCGGAGAGGGTGGGGCCGTGCCTGCGCCGGCGACCGGGTTCACGCTGGATCAGGGCTCGATCACCGGCGGCAGCATCCGGTTCAACGACCGGCAGGCGGGCCGGGTGATCGCGCTGGATGATGTGGATGCAAGCCTGTCGATCCCCGACTTCTCCGGCCCGTTCACACTGACCGCGACCGCGCTGTCCGGCGGTCAAAGCGTGGGGCTCGACCTCAAGGGCGGGGTGTTCTCGGCCTTCGCGATGGGGCGCGTGGTGCCCTTGACGGCCAGCCTGACCGCAGGCGGCTCGACCGTCGGCTTCGACGGGCGCGGCGGCTATGCCCCGGTGGCGGCGGAAGGCGCGCTGACGGCGAACCTTGCCGATCTTCCGGCGCTGGGGGCGCTGGTCGGCAGTGACCTTGGCCGCCCCGGTCCCGGCCTTGGTCAGGACAAGTTGCAGATGACCGGCACCCTGACAATGGACGGCACGGGTGCCGCCTTCCTGCGCAGCGCCGAAATCGTGGCGGATGGCAATCAGGTCAAGGGCGACCTTGATCTTCTGCCGGGTGCGTCGCGCTACAAGCTGAAGGGCCAGCTTGCCGCCGGGCCGATCACCATTGGCACCGGCCCGGAAGGCGAGATGGGCGGCGGCCAGGCGGGCGGGATGGAAGCCGAGGGCTGGCCCACGGGCGAGATCGACGTGTCCGGCCTTGGCGCACTGGATACCGAGATCGCTTTCGCGGCGCCTTCGGTCAGTCTCGGGGTGCTGAAGCTGGGCCAGACCCGCGCGCTGATCACCGTCGACCGCGCCCGCGCCGTGATCGACATCCGCGAGATGCAGGCCTACGAGGGCCAGATCACCGGGGATTTCGTCGTCAACGGACGCGGCGGGCTGTCAGTCGGCGGGCGGCTCAGCTTCGCGGGGTTGAAGACGCAACCCCTGCTGACCGACCTTGCGGGTTGGGATCGGCTGGTCTCGACCGGCGACTTCGACCTGGAATTCCTGGGCGTCGGCAATTCCATCGACGCGATCATGAAAAGCCTGAAGGGCCAGGGCGCGCTGGAACTGGGGCAGGGCGAGCTGCGTGGCCTCGACATCGCCGGGATGCTGAAGAACCTGGACCCGAGCTATGTCGGCGAGGGCCAGAAGACCATCTTCGACGGGCTTGCGGGCACCTACACCATCACCGGCGGCGTCTTGTCCAACAGCGACCTGAAACTGATCGCGCCCTATGTCACCGCCTCGGGCGCGGGAGAGCTGGGCCTTGGCGCGCGGACGCTGAACTACCGGCTGCGGCCGACCGCTTTGGCGGCAGAGGACGGGACCGGCGGGGTGATGGTGCCCCTGCTGATCACCGGCACCTGGGCTGACCCGAAGTTCCGGCTGGATCTGGAGAGCATCGCGCGCGAGAAGATGGAAGCCGAAGCCAAGGCCGTTGCCGCCCGGCTGGAAGAAGAGGCCAAGGCCGCCGAAGCCGCTGCCAAGGCCGAACTGGAGCAGCGCCTGAAGGAAGAGCTGGGGATCGAGGTTGCCCCTGACGAATCCCTGGGCGACGCGGCGCAACGCGGAACCCAGGACGCGCTGGAAGACCAAGCCAGGAAGGCGCTGGAAGAGATCCTGAACGGGAACTGATCGCCGCTTGCGATTACTTCAGCGCCGCCAGCAGGTTGGCGTAGTCGTCGGTCCAAAGCTTGATGCTCGGCTCGGGCAGGGGGCCCCAGAGCGAGTCGGTCGCCGATATGCCCAAATCTTCGGTTGTCCGGGCCAGCGTCACGACCTTGGAGGGATAGGCGCCGATCGCATCTTGAAGCTCGGCCGTCTTCTGGTAGCGATAGCGCCCGACCAGCCCAAGTTCCTTTGCCGCAACCGCCAGAGGTTGGGACAGGTCGTAGAACCTGTTCGAGACGTGGAACACCAGGATGCCGCCCTTGTTCAGCCGGTCGAGATAAAGCTGGATTGCTTCGGCGGTGGCCAGATGGACCGGGATCGCATCGGAACTGTAGGCGTCGATCACCAGAATGTCGTACTTCAGATCCGTCTGTTCCTGAAGCACGATCCGGGCATCACCGACGTGGATCTTCGCGTCAGGCGCGCAGGTCGACATGAAGCTGAAGTATTGCGGATTCGTCGCGATATCCACGACCATCGGGTCTATTTCGTAGTAGTGCCAGTCCTGCCCGGGCGTGCTGTAGCAGGAAAGCGCCCCGGTCCCCAGGCCGATGATCCCGATTGTCCTAGCGGGGGTCTTGCGCGTGTCGTTGACGATCTGCGCCATCGGGCCCTCCGGGTGGTAATAGGTCAGCGGAGTCGGCCGGTCGCCACTTTCCGAAATCAGCTGTGCGCCATGGACGGTGGTGCCGTTCTTGTATTCGCGAATGTCGCCACGCACCGAGATCAGGTGGACGCCAAAGAAGCTGCGGTCGATCATCAGGATGTTGGCTGTGCCGAACAGCGCCCAGATCGTGACCATCGTCACTGTTGCCGTGGCGGGCACCAGCGGCTTCTTGCGGAAGCCTGCGTAGATGGCCATCAGGACAGCCACCGCCAGCATGGTTTTCACAACCGGACCAAGTCTGTGCAGCGCCATGATGTCCAGCAGCATCGGGCACAGCGCGACCATGGCAAGCGCCAGGCCGATTGCCACCTCGCGCGGCGCGTTGGGTGACGGGCGCCGGATCATCAGAAGCGCGATCAGGGCAACCGTGATCGGGTATTCCAGCAGCCGGTCGAAGAACAGGGGTGCGAAGATCGAGTTGAACAGGCCACCCAGGGCTCCGCCAACCGACATGGTCAGGTAGAACACCGTCAACTGACGTGCGTCTGGCCGTGCTTCGAACAGCATTCGGTGCGCAAGCAGACTTACGACAAAGAAAGCCAGGAGGAACAGCGCAATCCAGGCCAGCGTTGCCGTCGGACGCAGGCTGAAGAACACCAGTACGGCCATGGCCAAAGGCAACACGCGACGCAGGCGGTCCGCGCTGAGCGGCGAGCGCGTCGAGAACACAAGGACGAAGGTCAGCAGGTACAGCGCCAGCGGAATGACCCAGACCAGCGGGAACGACCCCAGATCGGTGCTGATTTTCGAGGTGACGCACAGCATCAGCGATGAGGGAAGGAAGGCGAGAAACGCCCAATATCCCAGAGTGCGAAGGCCGGGGGCTGCTCGCGCCGCAGTGGCCTCGGGTGTTTTGCCTTCGGTTTCGGCGCCCTTGCGCGCGGCAAGGCCCGACAACAGCAACAGCGGACCCAGCACCATGAAGCTGATCGACCAGCCGCCGGAGATGGCAGTCACGCCAAACAGCGGTTCAGCCACCAGGGGGAAGGCCAGTAGTGCGAAAAGCGAGCCAAGGTTGCTGGCGGCGTAAAGGAAATAGGGGTCATCGGCGCTTGGGCCGCCACTCTTGCGATACCAGGACTGGATCAGCGGCGCGTTTGCCGACAGGACGGCAAAAGGCAGCCCGACGCCCAGCATGTAAAGCCAAAGCGTCTGGATCACGACCGGGCGGGCGGGATCATAGTGCCAGCCCTGCGGCACGGCCAGTGGCAGGAACATCAGCGCGAGCAGCAGAAGCGCGATATGGACTCCGACCTGCGCCAGCGTCGGAATGTAGCGCGTCATCAGGTGGGCATAGAGATAGCCGCCAATCAGCACGGTTTGAAAGAACAGCATGGCCGTCGTCCAGACCGCCGAAGCCCCGCCGATCTGGGGCAGCACCATGCGGGTGAAGAGCGGCTGCACAAAGAACAGAAGCAGCGCGCTGGTGAAGATCGTGGCAGTGAACAGGACCGATACGATCCGCCCCGACCTTGCGTCCTTCTCCACCGAAGTCGCCATCGTCATGTCGCCGCCTCCACAGTTTGTGTTGGCGGAACAGGACAAATGAATCGGGCAAATTTGCGCCGAATTGGTGGACAATCAACGAAGAGGCGCCGCGTCCGTCCGTAATCCGGCGACGCTCAGGGAATGAACGGACGCCTTCGCGAGCATGTTCATGCCGTGATCGGTCGACGCGGCCCTTACCGCCGCCGGTCGCGCCGGGCGCTCATTGGCTGGAAGGCGACACCGACATGCGCCTCGCAATAGGGTTTGCCGGGCAGGCTGGGCAGGCCGCAGAACCAGAAATCATCCGTCGCCGGGTCGCCGATCGGCCATTTGCAGGTCCGCTCGGTCAGCTCCATCAGGGTCAGCTTCTTGGCGCGCTTTTCCACCTCGCGGACCGAGGCGAGTGCTTCGGGGCTGATCTCGTTCAGGCTGGGCTGCGGCGGCAGGGGCTGGCCTGCCGGGATGATGGCCTTGCGCACGGAAATCGGCGTCACGTTCGAGGCCGGCGGCGCAGCCGGGGCGGCTGCCGTCGCGGCAGGAGCCGCCGGGCGCGGCGGTTCGGACCGGGGTGCGGGTTCCGGCCGGGGGGCGGGCTCGGGTTTTGCGGCGGAGACGGGGGCTGGTGCCGCTGCGCCCTCCTCCTCTTCCTCCTTGCCGCCCACCCGGTTCGACAGGCCCAGGCGATGCACCTTGCCGATCACCGCGTTGCGGGTCACACCGCCCAGTTCCTTGGCGATCTGGCTGGCCGACTGGCCCTCGTTCCACATGCGCTTGAGCGTCTCGACACGCTCGTCCGTCCAGGACATCCCGATCTCCGCCTGTCTTGATTACCGGCGCATACTACCCGTCCGGGGCAGGGGGCCGCAAGGGTGGCTCTTGCAAGAGGTCAGGATTGCAGCCGCAGCGCCCGTGCTTCGGCATGGCGGACAATGGGAAAGGCGGCCCGTCGCCGCAGAATTTCGGGCTCGGGGAAGACCTCGGTCAGCCGCGCGCGTTCCGCCGCAGGCAGGGCTTGCAGCCCCGCCTCACCCGGATGGTAGCTTTCCGACAGCGCCCCTTCGGCCAGCAGAACCTCATGCCGGTCGCAAAGCAGCATCACATAGTCGATGCCGCCGGGCGGTAGCATGACGCGCGCGGCCTGATCGTCGACCAGCGCCTGTGCGCCGACCAGCACCCGATCCTCGCCGAAATAGACGGCGGCGCGCCAGTCGTCGATCAGCATCCGCTGTTGTGGCGAGACGAGAAGCGCGCGGGTGTTGCCCAGAGCGCCGGCGCCGAAGACGACAGGCCGCAGGGCGGGACAGGCCAGCAGTTCCACCGCCTCCACCCGCCGCCTCCCGACCCAGCGCAGGGGCCGCGAGCCGTTGCCGAGCGTCGTCACCCGGTCGTCCGGCGCCAGAGTCTCGACCGGGCGCGGGCCGTCGGGCGTGTCGATCAGGGTGCCCGCCGCATAGGCCGCCAGCGCCTCGGACAGGACAGCACCGGGGGGCGAAGGTTCATGGCCCGGCTCCCAGGGCTGCGCCGTTGCCAGCCCCGCCGCCTTGCCGCCGATGCGGATCAGGAACAACCCCGGTCGCGCCTCGACCGGCTCGACCGCAACGCCGGTTCCCGCCCGGTGCCGCGCGCCCGAGACCCTGGCATCCGCCGCCAGCGCCAGGCCTTCTGGCCCCTCGGACAGGCTGATCGCGACCGGCTCGGCCCCCGCGACCAGCACCGGCTGCGCCTCGGCCAGCCGTGCGGACCAGCCCTTCGCGGCTGCCAGTTTCGGCAGGATCACCTGGTCCAGCGCATAGACGCCGACAGTGATGCGCTCAGCAACCATGCCTGTCCAGAACCCCTGGCTCTCTGCCCTGCCCGGCGGGGCCTTGGCCCCGGCTTTCCCCGATCCTGCCTTGCCAGCGTTTACAAGCCATTGCCAGCAAAAAACCGAGGCGGCGGGAAACCACTTTACCACGCGGCACATTCCCGCTACTGACGCGGCATGACCGCAGGACCGCATCATATCCGTGCTTCGCGCCGACGCCGTCGCGCCTGACGCCTGTCCTGCCGTCATCGGCGCAACTGCGCCTTGACCTTCCCCAAGTTGACTCCCCGCCAGCCCTCGGGCACGCATTGGCTTTCACCTGAAGGACCTCGTCCCATGATCCCGTCCGTACTGCCGACCTACAACCGCACGCCTTTGTCCTTCGTGAAGGGCGAGGGCAGCTGGCTTTGGGCGGAAGACGGTCGCCGATACCTCGACCTCGGCTCGGGCATCGCGGTGAACGCGCTGGGTCACGCGCATCCGGCGCTGGTGCAGGTGCTGACCGAGCAGGCCCGGAAGCTGTGGCATGTGTCCAATGTCTACACGATCCCGGAACAGGAGCGGCTGGCGCAGCTGCTCACCGACCAGACCTTTGCCGACACGGTCTTCTTCACCAATTCGGGGACCGAGACCGCCGAGCTTGCGATCAAGATGGCGCGCAAGTTCCACCATGACGCGGGCCAGCCGGAGCGGGTTGAAATCATTGCCTTCGAAGGCGCCTTCCATGGCCGCTCGACCGGCGCCATCGCGGCGGCGGGATCCGAGAAGATGGTCAAGGGCTTCGGCCCGCTGATGCCCGGCTTCGTGCAGCTGAAATGGCCCGCGTCCGACGCCGACCATGCCGCGATCCGCGCGGCGATCACCGACCGGACCTGCGCCGTGATCATCGAGCCGATCCAGGGCGAGGGCGGCATCCGCGTGGTTCCCGACCAGTGTCTGAAGGGCCTGCGCGACCTGTGCGACCAGACCGGCACGCTTCTCATCTTCGACGAGGTGCAATGTGGCATGGGCCGCACCGGCCGCCTTTTCGCGCATGAATGGGCGGGGGTGACGCCGGATATCATGATGGTCGCCAAGGGCATCGGCGGGGGCTTCCCGCTGGGCGCGGTCCTAGCCACCGAACGCGCGGCCTCGGGCATGACGGCAGGCACACACGGCTCGACCTACGGCGGCAACCCGCTCGGCTGCGCGGTGGGGGCGAAGGTCGTCGAACTCATCTCCGACCCCGCCTTCCTGACCGAGGTCGGTCGCAAGGGTGCGCTCCTGCGCCAGGGCCTCGAAAGCCTTGTCGCCCGCCACCCGCAGGTCTTTGAAGCCGTGCGCGGCGAGGGGCTGATACTTGGCCTGAAATGCAAGCCCGCCCCGGCGGATGTGGTGAAGGCAGGCTACGAGGCGGGCATCCTGACCGTCGCCGCCGCCGACAATGTCCTGCGCCTGCTGCCTGCGCTCAACATCCCCGACGCCGACATCGCCGAGGCGCTCACCCGCCTCGACGAGGTTGCCACCCAGCTGGAACAAGCCGCCTGATTTCATCTGTCCCCAAATATCCCACGGGTGCAGCCTTGGTTGCGCCATCGGTTCGAGAAACCAAGGCTGCGGGGGGTGTGAAACCCCCGGTTCCGCCGGATCAAAAAGCGAAACGACATGAACCACTTCCTCGATATCCACAAGACTACCCCCGCCGACCTTCGGGCGATGATCGATACCGCCCAGGAGATGAAGACCGCCCGCAATGGCCGCCCCAAGGGCACACCTGACGATGAGCAGCCCCTGAAAGGCCAGATGGTCGCGCTCATTTTCGAAAAGCCCTCGACCCGCACCCGCGTCTCTTTCGACGTGGGCGTGCGCCAGATGGGCGGCGAGACGATGGTGCTGTCCGGCAAGGAAATGCAGCTTGGCCATGGCGAGACCATCGCCGACACCGCCCGCGTGCTGTCGCGCTACGTCGACCTGATCATGATCCGCACCTTTGAGGAAGCCACGCTTCTGGAGATGGCCGAACATGCCACCGTCCCGGTGATCAACGGCCTGACCAACCGCACCCATCCCTGTCAGATCATGGCCGATGTGATGACCTATGAAGAACATCGCGGCCCGATCCGGGGCAAGAAGGTGGTCTGGTGCGGCGACGGCAACAACGTCGCGGCCAGCTTCCTGCATGCCGCCGGGCAGTTCGGCTTCGACTTCACCTTCACCGGGCCGGAAACCCTTGACCCCGAAGACAAGTTCGTCGCCTTCGCCCGCGAGAAGGGATCGAAGATCACCATCCAGCGCGATCCCTTCACTGCCGTCGAAGGGGCTGACCTGGTGGTGACGGACACCTGGGTTTCGATGCATGACCCGGAATCGGCCAAGGAACGCCGTCACAACCAGTTGCGGCCCTATCAGGTGAACGAACAGCTGATGTCCCGCGCCAGGCCCGACGCGCTTTTCATGCATTGCCTGCCCGCCCACCGCAACGACGAGGCGACCAGCGCGGTGATGGACGGGCCCCATTCAGTGATCTTCGACGAGGCCGAAAACCGTCTGCACGCGCAGAAGGCCGTCATGCGCTGGTGTCTGGGGGTGTAATCACCCAAGCCCTGCCGGGCGATGAATTCCGTCGCCCGGCAGGGCCTTCGGCTTGACACCGATGCCGCAGCACCCGACCCTCCTGCGAAAATGGAGGCCCAAATGCATCGCCGTTCCGTCGCCGTCTTCGACCGTTTCCTGTCCGCCCTTGCCACCATTCTCGACAAGGCTGAAGCGCATTGCGCGGCGAAGAAGATCAAGCCCGAGGTCATCCTTGCGGCCCGCCTTTTTCCCGACATGTTCCCCTTCGCCCGCCAGGTGCAGCTTGCCTGCGACTTCGCGGCGCGGGGCACGGCGCGGCTGGCGGGGCAGGACCCGAAGGGCTTCCCCGATACCGAGACCAGCTTCGCCGAACTCAAGGACCGGATCGCGGCGGCGCGCGGCTACATGGGGGGCTTCCAGGCCGCCGATTTCGCCCATGCCGACACGCGCGAGGTGCATTTCAAGGCCGGGGGCCGCGACATGATGCTGAAGGGCGACGAGTTCCTGTCCTTCTTTTCCCTGCCGCAGTTCTTCTTCCACATCACCACCGCCTACGACATCCTGCGCGCGAACGGGGTGGAGCTGGGCAAGCGTGATTACATGGGCGCGCCATGAGCCGGGCGGTTCTTGTCATCGACATGCAGGAAGGCATGGCCGACCGCATCCGGGCGGGCCGTCCCACGGCCACGCCGGACGCCCCGGACCGGATCGCCGCGCTTCTCTTGCAGGCGCGGGCCGATGGCGTTCCGGTGATCCATGTCCTGCATGACGATGCTGACCCGGCGTCTGCCTTCCGCAAGGGCCAGGCGGGGGCAGATCCCATGCCCTGCGCCGTGCCCCTGCCGGGTGAAACCGTGTTCTGGAAACACGGCTCCTCGGCTTTCCACGGCACCCGCCTTGATGCCCATCTGCGGGCGCTGGGGATCGCCGAGCTGGTGGTTGCCGGGGCCGTCGTCGCCTTCTGCGTGACCTCGACAGTCCGGCAGGCTTCGGATCTTGGCTACACCGTCCTTCTGCCGCAGGACGCGCTTCTGGGCTTCGACCTGCCCGCCCATGACGGCGGCACGATCGACGCGCGCACGGTCTTTCGCGTGACCCTCTCGCTACTCGGGGCGGATTTTGCGACCCTGACGACGGTCGCCGACCTTGCCCCTCAGGCGGCCTGAGCCGCAGCCGGGGCCAGCACCTTCCGCGCATCCGCATCCGCCGCCCGCGCCGCGAGCAGCGCCACCACCACCAGGATCAGCGCAAGCCCGGCATAGGTCGGGCGGAACCCGGCGTGCTCGGCCAGGAAACCGATGGTCGATGGCGCAACCAGGATGCCGCAATAGCCCACCATGGAGACGATGGAGATGGCGGTGGCCGGAGGCAGGCGCGGGTGGTTTCCGGCGGCCGAAAACAGGATCGGCACCATGTTCGCCACGCCAAGCCCCGCCGCCGCGAAGCTGGCAATCGCCACCCAGTCATAGGGGGCAAGCGCGCCCCCCATCAGCCCGGCCGCCCCCAGCAGGCCCGACAGCCGCAGCGTCCGGATCGCCCCCAGCCGGTTCCGCACCGTGTCGCCCAGGAAGCGCATCACCGCCATGGCCCCGGCGAAAAAGGCGAAAGCCAGGCCCGAGACGAAGACATCCGACCCCAACTCCTTTTGCAGGTAGATCGCCGCCCAGTCGAGGACGGCGCCTTCCGGCACCATCGAGAAAAGCGCGAGGAACCCCAGAAGCCAGACATGGAAATCCTTCGGAAACAGCTTTGTTCCCGGCGCGGCTGCCGTCTTGATCCCCGGCGCGTGCGCTGCGTCCGGCAGCAGGAAGGGCATCGCTGCCAGCACCACCACGGCCACCACGCCAGCGGTCAGCAGGGACTGCACCTCCGACCCCCAATACGCGATCACCCAGGCCCCGGCCGAACCGCCGATGAAGCCGCCAAGGCTCCAGAACCCGTGCGAGGAGGACATGATCGCCTTGTGCAGCCGCCGCTCGATCTCGACCGCCTGGGCGTTCATCGCCACATCCATGCAGCCCGCCATCGCGCCAAAGACCGCCATGAAAAGGGCAAGCGCCCAGAGGCTCGACGAAAAGACCACCATCGGCAGCACCGGGATCAGCGCCAGCGCAAACAGCGACAGGACCTTCCGTCCGCCGTACAGGCTGATCAGCCGACCGGCGAACAGCATGGCCGAGACCGCCCCCAGCCCCAGGACCAGGATCAACAGGCCCAGCACCGATTCCGTCACGCCATGGCGGGGCATCAGCAGGGGAATCTGCGGGGCCCAGGCCCCCATGACGAAGCCGTTCGCCAGGAACATCGCCGCCACCGCCCACCGCGCGCGCCGCGCCCGAACATCCACCTGCATGATCCGCCTCTTGACTGTTAGCGCCGGTCATAGTCTGCCCGCCGGGCAGGGGAAAGGGCGGCCCGATCAATCCGTGTTGCAAGGTTGTAAGGAAATCGCAGCCCTGAGCCGCTTGCCGGGCAGACCCGTCGCGCAGGCCCGATTTGGGGATTGCCAGTTTCCTCTTGGCCCGAATGCTCGGGCCTGCCTCACGTCCCCCGCGGCTTCGCCCGCAAGGTCGGCTCGGCCTGGGTCGGATCTTCGGGCCAGGGGTGGCGGGGATAGGCCCCGCGCATGTCCTTGCGCACATCGGCATAAGAGGACGCCCAGAACCGGGGCAGGTCGGTCGTCACCTGCACCGGCGCCCTGGCGGGTGACAGCAGCGTGATCCTGAGCGGCATCCGCGCCGCGCCAACCACCGGATGCAGCGTCACTCCGAACATCTCCTGCAAGCGCACCTCGATGGCGGGCACCTCCCCCGCATAGTCGATGGGGATCTTCCGGCCCAGCGGGGTCTCGAAGCTTCCCGGCACCAGCCGGTCCATCTCGGCCAGGCGGTCCCAGCCGATCAGCCCCTGCAAGGCGGGCAGCAGGTCGAAGCCCCGGATGTCGGCCTCGGTCTTGACGCCGGAGAGATGCGGCAAGAGCCAATCCTCCGCCAGGTTGAGAAGGTCCATATCCTCCATCCCCGGCCAGCCCTCCCCCCGCGCGAGCCGGGCGCGCGCCCGCAGGCGCCCTGCCGCCGGGGACCAGGGCAGGCCGAGAAGCCGCACCCCTTCCAGCGCGGCCACCGCCACCGCCTCCAAAGGTGCATCCCAATGCCGGTCGTCCAGCACCAGCGACCCCAGCCGCTCCTGCCGGCGCGAGATCACCCGGCCCTCGCGCCGCGACCATTCGCAGACCTCGACCCACCGGATGCGGCCTGCAAAAAGCCCCCGCACCTCGGCTTCCGAGATCGCCACCGCCTGCCGCACCGTTGCGTCCCGCGCGTCGCCATCAAGGTCCGTCGCCACGATCAGCCGCGCCCCGGACAGGGCTAGGCCGGAGGCCATCGCCGCCCCTTTGCCACCCGATAGCACCCAGCGCGGGGCCTCGCCCTTCCGCCGCAGCCCGATCCGGTCCGGGTAGGCCAGCGCCGCCATCACGGCCAGCGAATAGCCGCCTCTCCCCGTCGCTCCCGCGTGCAGAAGGCCCCCGCCCGTCCCTGACACTGGCGCGTCATCGGCCATATCGCGCCTCCCCGTTGCCTTCTGGAGAGGGGGGCTCGCCGCAGAACGGACCAGCCCCCGCGCCGCCACTTCCAGCCGCTTTGTTTCGGCCCGGATGCGTTCGACCACGCCGCGATCTGCCTCTGGCCCCGGTCGGGCCACCGCCTGCATCCGCAAGCTCAGGTCCGGGCCTGCCCCCCGCAACGGGTCGCGCTCGGCCATGAGCGCCGCCAGGGTCGCCGCCTCCGGCCCGGCCATGGCCAGCATATGCCCCAGCCGGGGATGCAGCGGCAGCCCCGCCAGCACCCGCCCATGCGCCGTGATATGGCCCCGGTCATCCAGCGCGCCCAGATCCTTCAGCAACGCCTGCGCCTCGGCCAGTGGTCCCGCAGGGGGCGGCGTCAGGAACGGCAGGTCTGCCGCGCCCCACAGCGCCAGCTCCAGCGCCAGGCCGGCAAGGTCCGCCACCTCGATCTCGGCGGGCGGGTAGGGGGCCAGTCCCCCCTCTTCCCCCTTGGTCCACAGCCGGTAGCACATGCCTTCGGCCACGCGCCCCGCCCGGCCCCGGCGCTGTTCCGCCTCGGCCTTCGTCACCCGTTCCGTCACCAGCCGCGACATGCCCGAGTTCGGATCGAACCGCGCCCGCCGCGCCCGGCCCGCATCCACCACGACGCGGATGTCCGGCAGGGTCAGCGAGGTTTCGGCGATGGCGGTCGCCAGCACCACCTTGCGCCCCTCCGCTGGCCCCAGGGCCGCCCGCTGCGCCGCAAAGTCCATCGCGCCGAACAGGGGCCGCACCGCCACTCCGGCCAGGTCGCGCAACAGAGCCTCGACCCGGCGGATTTCCCCTTCGCCCGGCAGGAAGACCAGCATCCCGCCCTCCGTCTCCTCCAGCGCCGCCTTCACCGACGCCGCGACCAAGGCTTCAAGCCGGAAGGAGGCGTCCGGAGGCCGGGGCAGCCAGCGCGTCTCGACCGGCCAGGCCCGTCCCTCGGATGTCACCACCGGAGCCCTGCCCATCAGCGCCGCCACCGGCCCCGCCTCCAGCGTCGCCGACATGACCAGAAGCTTCAGATCCTCGCGCAGCGCCCCCCGGATCTCCAGACACAGCGCCAATCCCAGATCGGCATTCAGCGACCGTTCATGAAATTCGTCGAAGATCACCAGCCCGATGCCCGCCAGTTCCGGGTCCGACTGGATCATCCGGGTCAGGATGCCCTCGGTCACCACCTCGATCCGCGTCGCCCCGGACACTTTCGCCTCGCCCCGGATGCGGTAGCCCACGGTCCGCCCCACCGGCTCGCCCAAAATCTCGGCCATCCGTTCGGCCGAGGCCCGTGCCGCCAGTCGCCGCGGCTCCAGCATCAGGATGCGCCCCGTCACCACCCCCCGCGCCATGAGATCCAGCGGCACCAGCGTCGTCTTCCCCGCACCCGGCGGGGCCTGCAACACCGCCATTCCGCGCGACGCCAGGGCATCGGCAAGCTCGGGCAGAACAGAGCTGACGGGCAGGTCGACCATGCCCCGCTTATGGCGCGCAAGTTCTGCCAAGGCCAGTCCGCTGCCCGCCTCTCTGGCGCCGGACAGGCTTCACGACGAACTTTAGCACCATCATTGCGTGAAGCCCCTCTCGCCAAGCACCTGTCCTTCCGGCAATAAGATGAAAACGAGAGGGACCATGGACACGACCGAACGCGCCCGCCTGATCCGTGCCGGAGACCGTCGCGCCCTTGCCCGCGCCATCACCCTGGTGGAAAGCGCGCGGCCCGATCACCGGGCCGAGGCACTGGCACTGATCGACGCCCTGCGCACCCCCGCGCGCGAGGCCCTGCGCATCGGCCTTTCGGGTACGCCGGGGGTTGGCAAATCCACCTTCATCGAGACCTTCGGCCTGATGCTGACCGGGCAGGGCCTCAAGGTCGCGGTCCTGGCCGTCGATCCGTCCTCGGCCCGCTCTGGCGGCTCGATCCTTGGCGACAAGACCCGGATGGAGCGTCTTTCCCGCGATCCGGACGCCTTCATCCGCCCCTCGCCCAGCCAGAGCCAGCTTGGCGGCGTTGCCCGGCGCACGCGGGAAGCCGTTGCCCTTTGCGAGGCGGCAGGTTTCGACGTGGTCCTGATCGAAACGGTCGGCGTCGGCCAGTCCGAAACCGTGGTCGCGGAACTCTCCGACCTCTTTCTTCTCCTCCTGGCCCCGGCAGGGGGCGACGAGTTGCAAGGCGTGAAGCGCGGGATCATGGAGATGGCCGACCTGATCCTGGTCAACAAGGCCGATGGCGAGTTGAAAGCGGCCGCGCTGCGCACCGTGGCCGATTATTCCGGTGCCTTGCACCTCTTGCGCCGCCGCCCGCAGGACCCGGCGGGCTTCCCCAGGGCGCTTCCCGTCTCGGCGCTGGAGGCCGAAGGCCTGGCCCAAGCCTGGACGGACATGCAAGGCCTG
>JAGPEG010000018.1 GCA_018057165.1 Tabrizicola sp. | reverse complement strand
GTCTCGCCCCCGGAAGCCAGCGCGAGGAAATCGCGCATCGCGTCGAGGAACATCGCGTTCCGCTCCAGGGCCAGGTCCAGCAACCGGGGGCCGGTGGCTTCCGTCACCCGATAGACCTGGGCCGCGAAGTCGAAGTCATGCATCCGCTCGGTCCCGCGCAAACTGGTGCGGCGGTGGAGAAGCGGCGTGAGGTAGTCCATCGACACATCGCCGGCCAATCCTTCAGCACTCAGGGAAATCCGGCTGGCGAAATCCACGCCAGGAAAGGCCGGGTGGCCCAGGCTTTCCACCCCGGTCACCGCAAGGCTGGGGAACAGGCAGGCGGCCAGGTCAAGCTCGTGGCAGAGGTCCAGCAGCACCCCACCGCCTTCGGCCCGCGCCGCGTAGCTGTCGGAAAACCGCCAGTTCGCCCGCCATTGCGTGACGTCATGGCCGATGGTCAGGGCGAACTGGAAGACATCCGAAAGGTCCGACCCCGCCAGCGCCCGCACCGCCGGATGATAGCGCATCATGTAGCCGAGCAGCGAGCGGCCCGCGACCGGGGCGGCAAGGGCGGCAATGGCCTCCACCTCGCTTGGCCGGAAGGCGAGCGGCTTCTCGACATACATCGGCAATCCGCGCCCAGTGGCCGCCTCGATCAGCGGCAGGCGGATGTCGGTGGCGGTGGCGATGACCACCGCCTCGGCATCGTCCATCGCGCGGGCGGCACCGACCAGCCCGGCTTCGCGCCAAGACAGAAGCCGCGACTGGGCCCCCAGCGCCTGCAGATTGTCATGATGCCGTCGCCCGATGGAACCGGACCCGATAACCAGAACGCGCATGCTGCCCCCTTTGCCGCGCAGGCCTAGCGCGAAACCGCCTCGGCGACCAGAGGCGGGCGCTTCTGCGGCCATTCCGTCGCGCGGTGATAGGCCTGCCCGATGGCGAGGATGCCCGCGTCGTCGCCCGAGCGGCCAAGGATCTGCATGCCGCTTGGCAGGCCAGCGGGTGAAAAACCGACCGGCACCGACAGGGCGGGCAGGCCGATCAGGCTGGCGGGGACCACGACTTCCATCCAGCGGTGATAGGTGTCCAGCTTCCGTCCGGCGATTTCCTCGGGCCAGCGCCAATCGGCGGGGAAGGGCCAGACCTGCGCGGTGGGCAGGACCACGGCATCGAAGCGCTGGAACAGCCGCGCCGCATGGGCGTGCCAGCGGCTGCGGATCACGCTGGCCTCATGGACCGACTGAGCGGATAGCCCCAGACCCTGCTCGATCTCCCACAGCGTCTCGGGCTTGGTCAGCGCGCGTTTCGCCGGGTCTTCCGCCAGCGCCCGCTTGCCGCCGGCGTTCAGCATGGCGCGCAGCGTCACCCAGGACGACCACAGCTTCTCGGCCGGGAAGGGCGGGGGCAGCGGTTCAACCACCGCGCCAAGGTCTTCCAGCACCCGCAGGCCCGCCTCGCAGGCGTCGAGAATGCCGGGCTCGGTCGCATAGGCTCCGCCCCAATCAGCCAGCCAGCCGATGCGCAAGCCTTTCACGCCCCGGTCGAGGCCCGTCAGCAGGTCCGGCACCACACGGGGGAAGGGAACTTCGGGGTTCTCGCCCGCCTGCACCAACAACAGCCGCGCCACATCCTCGATGCTGCGTGCCATCGGGCCTTCGGTGGCAAGCGTGGACAGGTAGGTGTCGCCCTCGGCGTCCGAGGGCACCAGCCCCCAGGTCGGACGGAAGCCGTAGACGTTGCAGAACCCGGCCGGGTTGCGCAGCGACCCCATCATGTCGGACCCGTCGGCGACCCAGGCCATCCGGCTGGCCAAAGCTGCCGCCGCCCCCCCGGAAGACCCGCCCGCGCTGCGCGTCAGGTCATAGGGGTTCCGGGTCACGCCGAAGACCGGGTTGAAGGAATGCGACCCCTGGCCCCATTCCGGCACATTGGTCTTGCCCGGAAAGATCGCTCCCGCCGCCCGCATCCGCGCGGCCAGGATGTCGTCCGCTGCCGGGACATGGGTCGCATGGATCGGCGAGCCCCAGGTCGTCCGCAACCCCTTCGTCGCCACCAGATCCTTGACCGGCAGCGGAATGCCATGCAGCCAGCCCTGCGGCGGAGCATCATCCAGCGCCCGCGCCTCGGCCATCAGCTCGTCGGGATCGCGCAGCGAGACCACGGCATTGACCTCGCCGTTCACCACCTGCACCTGCGCCAGCCAGGCCGCCATCACCTCGGAGGGCGCGACTTTTCGGGCATGGATCGCAGCGGACAGATCGGTGGCCGATCCCTCCAGGATGTCTTTCATCTTGCTCAAATATCCCACGGGGGTCCGGGGGGTGTGAAACCCCCGGACCGCTGGTTCAGGACCTTACTTCTGCAACTCGGTCCAGATCGCGGTGATGTAGTCCAGCGACTTGCCGGTGCAGGTCGGCAGGAACACGCCCGCGGCCTTGAACTCTTCCGGGATCACCACCTCGGGCGCGGTCTTCATGTCTTCCGGCATGAACGGCTCGGAGCCCGAGATGCCGTTGGCATAGCGCGCAAAGCTGCTGATCAGCGCGGCGTTTTCCGGCAGCATGATGAAGTCGAGGAACTTGTAGGCTTCCTCGACGTTCTTGGCGTCCGACAGAAGGGCCACCGAATCCATGAACAGCGGATAGCCTTCCTTCGGATAACCGTACTGCACGTCCCCGTTGGTATTGGCGCGGACCCGCATGGTCGATCCGTTCCAGTTGACCGAAGCCGCCCAGTCGCCGTTCGACAGCCGCTCGGTCGCGCCGTAGTCCATCGAAATCCAGTTGGGCTTGGCGGCGAGCAGCACGTCGCGCGCCTTCTTCATGACTTCCGCATCTTCAGAGCAGGGCTTGCCGCCGACATACATGGTCGCCAGCGAAACGATGTCGTTCATCTCGGGCACGACGTTGATCTTGCCGACAAGTTCCGGCGGCACATCCAGGAAGACGGCCGAGGTGTTGATGTCGCCGCCGTAGATCTTGGTATTGACCGCGATCCCGGTCGACCCCCACTGCCACGGGATCGTGTGGGCGCGACCCGGATCCCAGGGCACGTCCTGCCATTCCGGCGCGATGTTGCCCTTGTGCGGCAGCTTCGTATCGTCCAGGGCCACGACCAGGCCCTTCTCCACCCAGATCGGCACATAGTTGGCCGAAGGGACGACCAGGTCGAAGCCCGAGCCGCCGGCTTCGACCTTGGCGAGCGCCACGTCGTTGCTGTCATAGTCGGTGACAGTGACCTTGATCCCGGTTTCCTTCTCGAACTTCGCCAGAAGCTCGGGGCTGGTGTAGTTGCCCCAGTTGTAAAGCTGCAATTCGCCCTCGGCCGCGGCAAGCGTTGCCGAGGCGAGGACCATCGCGGTTGCGGACAGAAGTTTCTTCATTGATCGTCTCCCGGTTGTTGTCAGTCTTTCTTGCGTGTCAGCAGGAAGAAGACGGTGAGCATCACCACCGTCACTCCCAGCAGCATGGTCGAGATCGCATTGACCTCGGGCGTGAAGGCGCGGCGCAACTGGCCGAGCATGTAGGTCGGCAGCGTGTCCTGCCCGCCGGATTTCACGAATTCGGTGATCACCACATCGTCAAGGCTGATCACGAAGGCCAGCATCGCCCCGGCCATGATCCCCGGAGCCAGTAGCGGCAGGGTGACGCGGCGGAACGTGGCCCAGGGGCTTGCGTACAGGTCGGCGGCGGCGGTTTCCAGCGAGAGATCCATGCTCTCCAGCCTGGCCCGGATCGGCAGATAGGCGAAGGGGATGCAGAAGGCGCTATGCGCGGCGATCAGGTAGCCGAGGCCCTGATAGCCGGTGGCGACCTTGATGATGCCGAAGAAGATAAGCAGCGCGACAGCGGTCACGATTTCCGGCACCATCAGCGGCTGGTTGATCATGACATAGATGAAGGTCTGCCCCTTGAACGCCTTCCGCCGGGTGGTTCCCAGGGCGGCAAGCGTCGCCAGTGTGGTCGCAATGGCTGCCGCCGAGACCCCGATGATCAGCGACCGCAGGGTGGCCGCCTTCACGTCTTCGTTGGCCCAGGCGTCGGCATACCAGTGCAGCGAAAGCCCGCCCCAAGTCGCCACCGAATTGGAATCATTGAAGGAAAAGATCACCAGCGTGACGATGGGCAGGTAAAGGATGACAAAGGCCGCGAGGGCGACGGTTGCAAAGCCCGGCAGGCGGCTGATCTCGAATCCGCGCTCAGCCATTTCCGGACTCCCGGTCGCGGTTGGCGACCCGCACATAGACCAGAAGGGCGGCCGTCACGATGATCAGCAGCAGCACCGACAGCGCCGCGCCCAGGGGCCAGTTCTTGCCTTGCAGGAATTGCAGCTCGATGAAGTTGCCGATCATCATCTTCTTGCCGCCGCCCAGGATGCGGGGGGTCACATAGGCACCCAGCGAGGGCACGAAGACCAGGATCGACCCCGCGACGATCCCCGGCTTGACGATGGGCAGGATCACCCGGCGCAGCGTGTGCCAGCGGCTTGCGTAAAGGTCGTAAGAGGCCTCCAGCAGCCGCATGTCGAAGCGTTCGATGGTGGCATACAGGGGCAGCACCATCAGCGGCAGGTAGACATAGGTCATCCCGATCAGCACCGCGACCTCGGTGTAGACGATCTGCAAGGGCGCATTGATCACGCCCAGCCAGATCAGCCCCGTGTTCAGGATGCCCTCGTTGCGGATCACCTCGTTGATGGCGAAGGTGCGGATCAGAAGGTTGGTCCAGAACGGAATGGTGATCAGGAACAGCCACATCGCACGCTGCTGCGCGGGCCGCGTGGCGATGAACCAGGCGGTCGGGAAGCCGAAGGTGAAGGTCAGCGCGGTGGTCGCAAGCGACAGCCAGACCGAACGCCAGAAGATCGTCAGATGCGCGTCGGCCAGCGCATAGCGTTCCTCGAAGATGTCATAGGTGAGGAAGATGCCCTTCCAGCCCTCGACCGAGAAGGTGCGGATGATGCCGCCGGTGTCGTTCGCCGTCAGGAAAGAATACCAGACGACGATCAGCAAGGGCCCCGCCGCCGCGAAGGCAAGCATCACCAGCGCCGGTGTCGACAGAAGCCAGCCGTTGCGGGCCGAGGTCCGGACGGCGTTTTCCTCGGCGGGGCTCATCAGTCCTCCACCCTTTGCACGGCGCCATCGGCGAAGCGGATGCCGACCGATTGTCCTTCCGACAGACCCGCCTCGCCCGAGGCCGGGCTTTGCAGGCGGGCGACCACGTCGGTCCCGTCCGCCAGGCCAAGGTGGCAATGCGTGTCGGTGCCGAAATAGACCAGCGTCTTCACCTTCGCCTGCAGGCCGCCATCCTCGGACCGGCCAAGGCGCAGCTGTTCCGGCCGGATGCTGACCGTCACCGTTTCGCCCGACCGCAGGCCCGGCACCTCGATCCGCTCGCCGGTTCCCAGCCGCAGCGCGCCGTCTTCGGCACTGCCGGTCAGGAAGTTCGTCTCGCCGATGAAACTGGCGACGAAGCGGTTCTTCGGGTGGATGTAGATGTCGCGTGCAGAACCGACCTGCTGGATCTTGCCGTGACTCATCACCGCGATGCGGTCGGACATGGTCAGGGCTTCTTCCTGGTCATGGGTGACGAAGATGAAGGTGATCCCCGTCTCCAGCTGCAACCGCTTCAGCTCGATCTGCATCTCCTTGCGCAGCTTCAGGTCCAGCGCCGACAGGGGTTCGTCCAGAAGGAGAACCTTCGGCTGCGGGGCCAGCGCGCGGGCCAGCGCCACCCGCTGCTGTTGCCCGCCCGAAAGCTGGCTGGTCTTGCGGCCCGCCATCGCATCAAGCTTCACCAGGGCCAGCATCTGCGCCGTGCGCGCCTTCACCTCGGCGGCGGGCTTGCCCAGCATTTCCAGCCCGAAGGCGATGTTCTGCGCCACCGTCAGGTGTGGGAACAGCGCATAGCTTTGAAACACCGTGTTCACCGGCCGCTTGTTCGGCGGCAGCGTGGTGATGTCGGTCCCGTCCAGCAGGATCGTGCCCTCGGTCGGCATCTCGAACCCGGCGATCAGGCGCAGAAGCGTGGTCTTGCCGCAGCCTGACGGTCCGAGCAGCGTGAAGAACTCACCCCGTCGGATGTCGACCGACACATCGTCCAGCGCCCGCACGACGCCCGTGCCTTGCCCGAATGCCTTCACGACATTCCGGGCCGAGATCACACCCTCATCGGCCACGGATACCCCCTCGTCTTCCCCGTTTGATCATATTGATCCGGTGGATTGTATGCTGACAAGCGATTCCTTGCCCTCAGCCCGCCATCGGCGCGCGCTTGCCCGCCCAGGGGGACGCCCGCTCAACTTCCGCGCAGAGGGCGATCAGAAGCTCATCCTGCCCGAAAGCCACCGCCAGATGCACGCCGATGGGAAGGCCCGAGGACGACCAGCCCAGGGGCAGGCTCGCCGCCGGTTGACCGCTGGCATTGAACACCGCGCAGAAGGGGGAATAGGCGAAAATGCCGTTCGGTCCGATGCGGTAGCCCAGATAATCCTCGGTATCATGGGCAAAGCGGCCCACTTTCGCCGGGGGTTCTGCCAATGTGGCGGTCAGCAGCACATCCGGGCCCTGATCGAAAAATCCTGCCATCTGCCGCCCGAAGGCATGGATCTCGCCCACCGCCTGCAGATAGCGCGTCGGGTGCAGCGTCTGGGCATGGGCCCAGGCGCCCCGGCCCACGCCCTCCACTTCCTCGGCACGGGGGGCGCGGTCGCCCAGCTTTGACCGGATCGACAGCGCGGTGCCGACACCCACGATATCGGTCCAGGCCCGCATCATCATCGGCACATCCGCCCTGGGGCGGGCGGGTTCCACCACATGCCCCAGGCTTTCCAGAAGCCGCCCCGTCGCGCGGACCGCCTCGGCCACTTCGGGGTCGATGGCCTCTCCGGTCAGCGTCGTGTCGCAGATGCCCACCCGCAACCGGCGCGGCGGGCGCGAAATCGCCGCCGCATGGCCTTTGCCCAGGGGCGGGGCAACGTAAGGCGCGCCCGGATCCGGCCCCTCGCAGGCGTCCAGCATCACCGCCGTATCGCGCACCGACCGGGTCAGGAACCCGTCGATCGCCATGCCTGCCCAGCCTTCGCCGGCATAAGGCCCGTCCGGCAGCCGCGCCCGTGTCGGCTTGAAGCCGTAAAGCCCGCAGGCCGATGCCGGTATCCGCACCGACCCGCCCCCGTCCGAGCCATGCGCCATCGCGACGATCCCCGCCGCCACCGCTGCCCCGGCCCCGCCCGAGGACCCGCCAGAGGTATGCTCCGGGTTCCAGGGGTTGCGCGTCGGACCGCCATAGACCGCCGCCTCGGTTGCTGTCCCCACGCCCCCTTCGGGCGAGGTCGTGCGCCCGAACGTCACCACGCCCGTCGCCCTGATCCGCTCGAAGATCGCCGAATCGCCGGGATAGACCGTGTTGGCAAAGAGGCGCGAGCCATTGTGCGAGGGGAAATCCCTTGCCTCGCAGCCCAGGTCCTTGATCAGGAACGGCACCCCCCGGAACGGTCCCGGCGGCAGGCCGTCGGCGATGGATTTCCGCGCCACGCCTTCTTGCAGCAGCACCACCGCATTGATCGCGGGATTACGGGCCTCGACCGCCGCCAAGGCGGCATCCAGCAGTTCCGACGGGCTGACCTCGCCCCGCGCCACCAGTTCCGCCAAGGCGGTTGCGTCCGCTGCCCCCAGATCGCCGATCATGTTGTATCTCCTCGTATTGCGCCGACAGCCTGCCGCGCGGGGCAGGGCCGCGTCATGCCTGCGACCGACACATCTTGGCGCAATCGGTCAGCCCCGGCGCAGGACCATGGCCAGGGTGTCGCGCAGGGCTTCGGGCAGGATCGGCTTCGGCAGGAACCCGTCCAGCGCCTCGCGCAAGCCGTCGTCGCGGTGGATCGCCAGCACGTCCGCCGTCATCGCCACCACCGCCACCCGCCGGCCATGCGCCTCGCGGATGTGGCGCAGGGTTTCGGCCCCGTCCATTCCCGGCATCATCAGGTCCAGCAGCACCGCGTCGATCCCGCCCTCGGCCAGCCGGGCCAGCGCCTCCGGCCCGCTCGACGCCTCGACCACCCGCGCGCCCGAGGCAAGCAGCAGCTGCGCCGCCACCAGCCGGTTCGTGGCAATGTCATCGACGACCAGCACCCGCGTACCGCGAAAATCTCCCGGACCTGATCGTTCCGCCACCGCCTCGGCCTCGGGTGCCTGGACCGTCAACCGGAAGGTCGCGCCCCGCGCGCTGGGCAGGATCACCAGGTCGCCCACCATCTGCCGCGCCACCGCCCGGCTGATCGACAGGCCCAGACCCACACCCGGAGTCTCGGTCGAGCCGCGGAAGAAGGGTTCGAACACCTTCTCGTGCAGGGCGGGCGCGATGCCCTTGCCCTGGTCGGCCACGTCGATCATCAGCCGGGATCTTGCATGACGCAGCGTGACAGTCACCGCCCCGCGCGAAGAATGTTTCAGCGCATTGCCGATCAGGTTGCCCAGGCACTGCCGCACCCGCTGGCTGTCGATCAGAAGGACGGCGGGCACGTCCTTCTCGACCACCACCTGCAACTCGCGGCCCTGCTTGCGGGCCTGCAACTCGAAGATCAGCAGGTTGGCCGAGAGTTCGGCCCGCACCGCCACGGGGCGCGGACTGATCGCGACCCGCCCCTCGGTCAGCGCGGAATAATCCACTGCATCGTCCAGCATCACCGCCAGGTCGCGGGCCGAGGTGACGACCGTCCGCAGCCGCTGCCGCGATGCCCCGGTCGCCGCCGCCGCCTCGATCTCGCCCAGGCCGATCACCGCGTTCAGGGGCGTCCGCAACTCGTGGCTGATCTGCGCCAGGAACCGCCCCTTCGCCACATTCGCCGCCCGCGCCGCTGCCGCCGCCTCGGACCCGGCCCGATGCAGCCGATTGTTCGACAGCATCGCGATGGCCGCATAGCTGAAGGCGACCAGCGCCGTCCCGGTCGAGATCGTCAGCCCCGTCCAGTTGCCCAGGGAAACCCAATGCAGGATGTTGAAGGTCAGCACCACCACCGCAACTGTCGCCATCCCGATCACCCCCAGCGCCAGGTGGATCGAGCGCACCGAAGTCAGGTGCAAAAGCGAGCCCATCACGATCCCGATGGCAATGGACTTGGCGTAAGGATCGTCCTGCAGCCAGACGAGCCCCGCCGCCGTGATCAGCGAAGCCTCCATCGGGATGATCGACAGCAGGAACGCCCGGTAACGCGCAGGCGATTTCGCCGGATCAAGCCTGCGGAGCAGCCGTTGCGAAACTAGCTCGCCGCCGAACTCGACCATGAACAGCGCCAGCATGATGGCGGGATTCACATACAGCGCGCAGACCCCGTAGCCGAGGGCCACGAAGACCATCCGGACCGCGAATTCGCCCCGCAGCATCCGGTACTGGCGCACCAGTTCGTCACGCACCTGTTGCCCTTCGGCTCTTGTCAAGGAAGTAAAGGGAAACATCAGCCGCATGCACCGGAAGGTTGAACCATCGCGCAGACAGTAGTCTCAGGGCTGCGTCGCGGGTCAAGGCCCCGGAGCGGGTGAAAGCGTGACCTCTTGCCGCAAACTGCCGTCCGTAGCGAAGATCAGGATATGATCGTCGGTGGTGACGACGGCGAACCAGCCCTGGCCGAAGGTCACGGCGGCGGCCTTCCGGCCCTCGGGCAGGACCACGGCCTCGGGAAGGGAGGGGGTCCGGGGGGCAAAGGTCGCAGGCATCCGGGTGACAATCAGCCAGACCACGGTTATGACACCGCCGATCATCGACAGCGTCAGCAGGATGACCAGCCATTTCAGAAGCCGCAGGCTGGGCGGCAGGGCCGCATCGGAGGCATCGGACGTGGCGGGATCGGACATAGACGAGCCTTTCGAGGACGAGGACGGGTCGCTGGTCGTGACCATCGGCGAGGATGCGCCCGCGCGTCTTGATAAGGCGCTTGCGGCGGCGGTGCCAGAGGAAGCCGCCCTGTCGCGCTCGCGGCTGATGCGGATGATCGCCGAAGGGGCCGTGTTCCGCGCCGGGATCGCCGTGACCGACCCCAAGACCAAGGTCGCCGAGGGCGAGGTCTACACGCTGCGCCTCGACCCGGCGGTGGAGGTCGCGACCCTGCCCGAAGCGATCCCCCTGTCGGTGGTCTGGGAGGATGCCGACCTGATCGTCATCGACAAGCCTGCCGGGATGGTCGTCCACCCCGCGCCCGGCTCGCCTTCGGGGACGCTGGTCAATGCGCTCCTCCACCATTGCGGCGACACCTTGTCGGGGATCGGGGGCGAACGGCGACCGGGGATCGTGCATCGGATCGACAAGGATACGACCGGGCTTCTGGTGGTGGCGAAATCGGACCGCGCGCATCACGGCCTTGCCCGGCAGTTCGAGGATCATTCGGTGTCCCGGCACTATCTGGCCGTCGTTCATGGCGTCCCCTCCAGTGCAGACCCCCGGCTGCGGGGACTGAAGGGGATCAGTTTCGAGGCGGGGGGCATCCTGCGGATCGCGACCCATCTCGCCCGGCACAGGACCGACCGGCAGCGGCAGGCGGTGGTCTGGGAACAGGGCCGCCACGCCGTCACCCGCGCGCGGGTGGTGGAGGGGTTCGGGGCCCAGGCCGCGCTGGTCGATTGCTGGCTGGAAACGGGGCGGACGCATCAGATCCGGGTCCATCTGGCCTATGCCGGGCATGGGCTGCTGGGGGACCAGACCTATGGCGGCAAGAAG
Organism: Tabrizicola sp.; assembly: GCA_018057165.1. GTDB lineage: Bacteria > Pseudomonadota > Alphaproteobacteria > Rhodobacterales > Rhodobacteraceae > Tabrizicola. The sequence continues at coordinate 14,492 of JAGPEG010000018.1, read as the reverse complement.
CGGCTGGGGGCGGTGCTGGGGCAGGGGGCCGCCATCGGGAACGCTTTCCCGCGGCAGGCGCTGCATGCGGCCAGCCTGGGGTTCGACCATCCGGTGACGGGGGAGCGGCTTGAATTCTCGGCGCCGCTGCCTGCCGACATGGCCGGGCTGATCGCGGCGCTGCGGGGGGAGTGAGCGGGTCTGTCCACGGTGGACAGATTTTGAAACCCTTCGATATCAATATCTTGATCACGGATGTTAGGAGTTTGGAAAGCACTTGCCGGTGCCGCATCCGCGTATTGCGCGCCTTGCCGCTTCGGCCTATGTTCGCCCCGGCACGGGCCGCCTTGGCCCAAGGAGTGCGCCTTATGTCGGGAACTGTCGCCGCCTGCTGACGTCATCCGCCCCTGAACGCTGGGGCCGACGGATGACCTGAACGACCGACGAAGCGCCCTGGCCTTCGTCCGGTCCGGCATGGCGACAGGTTTCGGATATTGCAATGAATCTCTCTCGGACCGAGCAGCGCGTGCTGCACGTCCTGGCCCTCGGCGGCCATATCGACCATTCCCGCAACGGCACGAAGATCGACAAGATCCTGTGTGTCACCCGCGACGGGCTGATCCTGGCGGATTGCATGCTAGCCGTCTTCCAGCGCCTGCGCCGCAGGGGGCTGATCGCCTCGTCAGGCGGTGGCCCCTACCGCATTTCGCGGCTGGGGCGGCTGTCGGTGCGGGCGCAGGGGGACAATCAGGGCTGACAGGGCCTGGTGGCAAGGTCCGGGCCGGAGTGGCTGGACCTTGCACGGGCTGAAATTGTCGGAGCCTCCGGCGGGAGTATTGGGAAAAGAGCAAATCAGGAAGGGTAGGGCTGGCCAGCCTGATGGCGTGAGACAAGGAAGAAGGACGGCGACATGGCACCTGTCCGCATAAACCCGCTGATCGGCCGAGGCATAATGGCAAATGCGGGCGCTGTCGGGTCAGGAAGACCCTGTCGAGAGCGGCGCTTCGGCCCGCGTCAAAGCGGGTGCGACGGGGGTTTCTGACATTCCTGTGAGACAGGTGTCACAAATCTTCCGACACGACGGAAAGATCCACACCTGACGTCAAATCTCCGGTGCCAGAAGGGTCTTGCATCGGGGTGTAGGTTACTTTAGGTTATCGCGTTCCCGGGGGCGCTGACGCACCGGGCAAGCAAGGGGGCACAATGAGCACCTATACCAATCTTCCCGCGCCAAGCCCGGAACAGGGCTTGAACCGCTATCTTCAGGAAATCCGCAAGTTCCCGCTGCTGGAACCGGAACAGGAATACATGCTGGCGAAACGCTGGGTCGACCATCAGGACGCGAATGCCGCGCATCAGATGGTCACAAGCCACCTGCGGCTCGCGGCCAAGATCGCCATGGGTTATCGCGGCTACGGCCTGCCGCAGGCGGAAGTGATTTCCGAGGCGAATGTCGGCCTGATGCAGGCGGTCAAACGCTTCGACCCGGAAAAGGGTTTCCGGCTGGCGACCTATGCGATGTGGTGGATCAGGGCCAGCATCCAGGAATATATCCTGCGGTCGTGGAGCCTGGTGAAGCTGGGCACGACCAGCGCCCAGAAGAAGTTGTTCTTCAACCTGCGGAAAGCGAAAGCCAAGCTTGGCGCGCTGGAGGAAGGCGACCTGCGTCCCGAGAACGTGGCCCAGATCGCCAAGGACCTGTCGGTGACGGAAGCCGAGGTCATCGACATGAACCGCCGCCTCTCCGGCTCGGATGCGTCGCTGAACGCGACGGTCGGCAGCGATGGCGACAGTTCGACCCAGTGGCAGGACTGGCTGGAGGACGAGGATTCCGACCAGGCCGAGGCTTATGAGGAAAAGGACGAGCTTGACGCCCGCCGCGCGCTTCTGGTGCAGGCGATGTCGGTCCTGAACGACCGCGAGAAGGACGTGCTGATGCAGCGTCGGCTGAACGAGGACCCGGTCACGCTGGAAGAACTGTCGGAAAGCTATGGCGTCAGCCGCGAGCGCATCCGCCAGATCGAGGTGCGCGCCTTTGAGAAGCTGCAAGCGAAGATGCGCGAACTTGCCAAGGGCAAGGGGATGCTGATCCCGGCGTAAGGCCATGGTGAAAAGGGCGGACCGTTGATCCGCCACTGCAATTGAAATCATTGGATTTTTTGGCAATTCTGGCTGGGGGCACTAGATAGGCACTAAAAGCGGTGGCGCTGGGCTTGTCTGCCGGATCGGCGGATGCAGCCCGGATCGGCCGGGTTGTTCACGAGTTCGTGAGTTAGATGCCGCGTGGGCGCCTTGCCATGCCTCCCGGCGCCCACGTCCAGCGCGGCTTGCGCGGATCGACCTGCCACGTCCGGGGCCGGGCTGCCGGGATCGGGTCTGCCATTCCCTTCGGCTCGACGGCGCCCAAGGGGGCGCGCTGGGCTGGCAATTCCCGGCACGGGCCGCTGGAACGGACGACGGACCGGGCGGGACGTTGACAGGGTTGGGCGCGGACGGCGGACATGGACCGCGCTGGACGTGGACACCGGGCCAGTCCACGTCCAGGTCCGGGGCGGGGCTGACCCCACCCCTGGCCCTGTCTCGGAGCGCCGCGGAATTCCCTTCCAGTCGGCGCACACAAAGCGGCGGTGTCTGGGACTTTTTTTGTCTGCTTTGTCACACTTTTCGCGGTCGGATTGCCGGAAACCTCAATCGTCGTCCCAGCCGGGTTCCGCGGGTTGCGGGCGGTAGATGATATCGCGCCCATGCTCGCGGTAGCAGCGGACCAGTTCCATCATGGCCCAAACCGCGTTCTTCCCCTCCGGCACCCAGAATTCTCCGTAAGGCTCGGCGCTGACGTGATCCCAGGTTTCCAATAACGCGGGGCCGTCCCAGAGCAGGATGTCCCCGTTGGGGTAACGCACGCAACCCGCTTCGGGAGGTCGGTCCGAAAAAGTCGGCAGATCATGCGAGCGCCACTCCCCGGCCAGATGCCCGCCGATGACCAGTCCCTTGTAACTCATTCCATGCCCCTTTTGTCGTCCCCTGCCGGGTGTCGGACTGTAGGGCAGACGTCGCGCACGGCATAGTGTAATATTATAACACATGCCCGTCTTGTCACTTATCGCCAAGGTCCGCCCCATGCCCCGCACTCCCGGCTTCAAGTCCGATACCCAACGCGAACGCTTCTTTGACGGCGCCGAACCCTACGTCTGGGGCGGACCGCTGGCGCGGACGTGCGGGGCGAAGCTGCGGACCGGCGGGCTGTGCGCGCAGCCTGCCCTTGCCGGGGAGGCGCGCTGTCTGCGGCACGGCGGACGGGATGCGGCCCAGCGGTTCCGTGAGCGGCAGCGGGCGGGTCTGAAACAGGGGTCGGTCTCGGCAGAGGAATGGGCGCGGGCCGAAGCCAAGCGGGCGCGGAACGCCCTGACGTGGGCGTGGCGCAAAGACCCCCGCCTGCCGGGACGGACGATTGATCTGGGGCCGGACGAGGCGGCCTTTGTGACGTCCGCGGCGGACCTGGGCGTGGACGTGGACGGGCTGTATCCGGCGCTGGCGGACTGGCTGCGCTGGCGCTGGCGGCGGCACCAGAAGGACCGGCCCAATGACGGGCTGTGGATCAGGGCGGCGCGGACGGAATTGCCCCGGCAGCGGGCCGCGGCGGACACGGCGCTGGTGTGGGTGAGCCTCGGCATCACGGACCGGCGCACGCGCGAAGCACGGGCGGCCAGGAAGGCCCTGCGTGCCGGGGGCGTGGATGGGGCGCGGGCCGTCGTGGACGCGCTGCGCGCCGCGTCCAGCGCGGCGGTGGACGTGCCCTTGGGTGGGGAAGGGGAGAAGCCCGCCGGACCCCTGACGGCGCTTCCTGTGCGGCCTTGGACGGCGGGTCTGGCGGCGGACGGCTGGAAGCGGCGTCAGGCCGACAGGCAGAAGCCTCCCCCGGCACCGCCCCGGCCCCCGAAGCCTCTGGGGCGTCCGCCGCGGGTGCCGGACAGCCCCGAGGACTTGGCGGCCTATGGCGCGGTCCTGCGCGCGGCGGGGCCGCAGGTCAGGGCGATGTATGAGGCGATCCCCCGGCAGGAGGACCGTCTGCGGTTCCTGCGCGATCTGGCCGGATATGCGAACGCCCCGGACGATGCCGGGGCGCTGCGTCGGTGGATGGTGTGGGTGTCCGCGATCAACGCGGGATGAGTTGCGCCCGGAAGAACACGTCGATTTTCGCCTGGTCCGGCACGACCAAGCCGCGCAAGATGGCGGCGGCGCTGGCGTCGAAGGCCGCGAACGCCCAGATGGTTTTCAAGGCGAAGTTGTTGCGATCTTCGTCGCTGCCCTCGCGGGCTTCGGCCCAGACCATGCGGAAGCGTTCCATGTCGAGGCCGAGCGCCTTTGCGGCTTGCTGATCCTCGCACATGAAATGCTCAACCCGCCAGCCAGTCGAAGGACGCGGGTCGATCTGCCGGACGGCAAAGAAGATCATGTTCGGAACGGGCGGCCGGTCGGGCCTTTGCTTGTGAAGCGGCAGCACATGGATACGGGCCAGTTCTGCCGGGCGAAGCCCAAGTTCGGCAGCATCGAGCTTACGGGAGAAGGCGGGGTTCCCGTTCACGTCCGGGCGTCCGAACGCAATGATGGGGTCGAGTTGGTTGGCCGTCTGGTTGTTCAAAACGTAGTCAGTCATTTTCCGTTGATCCCGCAGAGGGGTGGAGAATTGCCGTCCGGCAGCGGACGGCGGTGGTTGCGCTGGGCGTTGCGCCTCGATCTGCCCGTGGCGTCCTGCGGTGCGCCATTGTCGCCGGAGGTCCAGCGCGCAGGTGTAGTTCAGGGGGCCAAGACGCGCCCCGAAATCGTCAATCTCACCCCCGACCTGCGCACGTTCCAAGCGTCCTGGAAGGCGCATTTTGCGCAGGTCAGAAACCCACTTTTCCCGGCAGCGGCGACCCCTTGAAAATAAGGGTTTTGGGGTGCGCAAGTAGTTCGGACCCCTAGGTAGTAACACTACTTGCGCAAATGCCCCTTGAGGGGGGCAAATGCGCCGTAAGTGTGCCTACACTGCTCCGGTCTGCGCAGGTTTGCGCAAGTTGACCTGCGCAGACTTGCGCAAACCCAAAGCGCCCCTGCCGGGAATTACTCGCCACCGCCCGCGCCGTCCGTGTCGGACGGGCTGTCCGTGGCGTCCGCGTCCAGCACAACGGCGGGCTGACCGGCAAAGACGAAGCGGTGTTTCTTGCGGGTGTCGGCGTCCAGTTCCTGCCTTTCCACCAGCCCCCCGCTCTGGACCCAGCCCGCCACGATGGCCCGGACGCGGGCCAGCGCCGCAGCCTGATCAGGGGTGCGATCCTCTTTGGCCGTGGACGGGCCGCCCGTATCGAGGCCCATCACCCGCGCCACCGTCCAGCCGATCCATTCCGGGGACCGCTGGTCGGCGCGCGGCGGGCGCGGGGAGGCCATCAGCGCGGCCTGGACGCGGGCGAGGTCCGCCCCCGTGCCGGACTGCGCCGTGGGCGGCGTCCAGCTTTCCGCCACGCCCACAAAGTCGCCCTTGGGCCAATAGCCCGCCCCGTTGTCCAAGGGCACGCCCACGATGCACACCCACCGCGCGGACCCGGCAGGGGAAAGGTTCACCTTGGCGTCTTCGATCCGCAGGAAGGCGCGGCGCTGTTCTTCCGACACCCCGAAGCGGGCCGCTTCCTTGGGCGTCATGCGAACAAACGTCTGGGTGACGCGCGACCCGTCCACGACGGCCGACGCGCCCCGGACGGCCCCAGCCCCAGCCGCGTCCATGTCCTGTGCGGCGGCCTTGGACGTGTGGTGCGTCAAGATGATCCCGGCGGCCGTCCGGTCCGCAATCTGCCGCAGAAGGTCCAACAGGAAGTTCATGGCCGCGTTGTCGTTCTCGGGCAGGTCATGCATCGCCGCGAGCGGGTCGAACGCAATCACGTCCACTTTCCGAGAGGTTGCCAGGTCCACAACCGCGTCCACGGCGCCCGGCACTTCTTCCGGCCCTTTGGCGCCCATCCTTGCCAGCTTGATCCGGCGTGCGACCTTCCCGCGCCCAGAGGTAACGAACAGCCTGCCGCCCAAGTCGGTGGCCGAAATACCGTGGTGCTTCATGGCCCCAGCGATCCGCCGCCCGGCTTCCGCCCGGTCGTCTTCGGCGGAATGGTAAAGCACCGCCAGCGGACGCACGGGCGCCGCACCGATCAGGTTCCTGCCGCTGCACATCGCGAGAATATCCGCGAGCAGGACAGAGGTCTTGCCTTGGCCGCCGGGCGCGGCCAGCACGGTGATGAAACCCGAAATGACGCTGGTCCCGTAGAGGAAGGGGCGCGGGCTGTAAGCCTTCGGGTCAAACCCGTCGAACGGTTCCAACCCGTTGCCCACAATCGCCGCGTGATTGGTGGCCGCAGCCTGCGCAAAGGCCGCCTGCGCCGCCGCGTGCTTCACACGGCCCGCCCCTGCCGGGTTCACGGCTTCAAGCGTTCGCATCACGGTGCCCCAGCCCGTGTGCGGGCGGGTAATGCTGTCCCAGACGCGCCCCGGTTCGTCGGGGTCGCCGCCCCATTTCTGCGACCACTGGACAAAGGCTTCGCGCCCCTCGGCTTCGATCCCGCCCGCGATGGACGCGCCCTTGATGGCGTGGGCCATATCCACCCACGCTTGATAGGCATCAAAGGGGCCGCCCGGATCGTTCGGCAGTTCGTCGTGAGCCAGCCGCAGGATGTCCGCGCTGGGCGCGGGGTGCGGGGTTTTCTCCCCGCCGTCAGAGGCCACGCGAGAGGGCGAAGCGGAGGACAGGGCGTTGTTCTTGCCGGGCAGCCCCAACCGGGCGGCAATAGCCTTCAACTCCCCGGACAGACGTTCAGCCGACAGGGGAGGGGACCGCAGGACGTGGGGATTGGGGATGAAGCCCGGCAGAGGGGCGGCCACACGCGCCACGGCGCCCCGCGCGCGCTTCGCCGTGTTCGGCACGTTCACAGTCCACGGCAGGCGGGCGATCCGGGGGGCGTCCGCCATGTTGTCGGCCCCCAGCCGTTCCATCGCCGCAGCCAGCGGGGCCGCAGAGGCGTCCACGTCCGGCCCGGAGAGGGCTTCCACAGGCAACCAGACGTGGACGCCGTTGCCGCTGTCCAGGATCATGACCGGGTCCCGCTCGGCCCGCAGCGCGTCCACCGTCCGGGACCAGTCCGGGTCCACGGGCTGCGCATCCTTCCGGTCGAAGTCCAGCACCACAACCCGGCGGGCCACCACGTCCGACTTGGACGCCTTCTGATCCGTCCCCGCCATATCCGAGCGACGCGGGTTGATCCCGACGTAGAGGTTCCACCTGCCGTTATGCTGGCCGATGAAGTTCGCCAACGCGGCGCGGTCGGCGGGATTGTCCAGACGCCCGCAGAGGGACGCGGCCCCGCCCCCTGCCGGGTTCAGCGCCCGCAGTTCGATCACGTCGCCGGGGGCGAAGGCCGGGGCGATGGTGTCCAGCGCCATTCCGGCAGCGGGGCCAGCCCGCAGCAGTTCCGAGACGCGGGCGTGCAAGCCCTCGTCCGTCAGGACGTTGATGGTGTAAAGCCCTACGGTCTGGTCCGCCCCTGCCGGGTTAATCAGCCCCTGCCGGGTCGCATCTTTAAGTAGGTCCAAGGCTTCGTTGCCAGCCTTGTCCACTTGCCCCACGGGGGGCTTTTCGATAACATCAGTCACGGTAGAAGTTCCTTTCAGGGGCCGTTTCGCGTGGCGCGCGGGCGGCCCTTTCCATTGCGGGGATGGGTTAGGCGGCGCTGCGTTCGGCCTTGCGGGCTTCGATCCAGTCGCGGACTTCGGCTTCCGGCCAGGCAGAGGCACGGCCCAGCTTCACGGGTTTCGGGAAGCTGCGCTGAACCACGGCCTTGTAGATCGTGGCGCGGGCCAAGCCGGTGAGTTCCTGCACGGCAGGCAGGCGCAGCAGGCGGTCACTGTAGGCGGGGGCGGCGCTCAATTCGCACCCCCTTCGGCCCGGCGATGGCTTTCCAGCCAGTTCGCAATATCGCTTTCCCGCCAGCGCAAGGTCCGGCGGGTCACTTTGAACGGTTCAGGAAACGCGCCAGCCTTGCGCCAGCGCCAGAGGGTCGAAGCATTTACGCCGATGATCCGCAGGACTTCATTCCTGCAAAGCAGAGTTACGCAATTTCCCACGGTTTTTCTCCTTAACCTTTGGGGTGTTCAGCGCAACTCATCGGCTCTCCTATGCTGGTTCCGGGGTTCACTGTGTCATGTCGCGGACGCTAACGCAATGTCGAATTGGGACCGATGCGGCCATTAAGGGTTTGACAAAGCAGACAAAAGGGGTGGCGCAGCCTCTACGCCTGCCCCCCAATTGCAGCCGTCCGCAGCGGCACGACATTTCCCGCCCCTGCCGGGGTTTCTCCTGCGCAGAAGGCGGCCCATGCCTCCATCATCGGCCTGCGGCGTTCATGGGCCGAACCGCGCTTGTAGGCCCGTTCCACCGCGCCCAACTGGTGCGCCAACTGTTCCTCGATCAGTTCGCGCGGGTAGTCCGTCAGTTCGGTCGCCCAATCCTTGAAGGTCGAGCGCAGCCCGTGGACGGTGAAGCCCTTGAAGCCGTCCATGCGCCGCATGAGCAGCAAGGCCGTCATTTCGGACAGCGGCCGCCCCTTTCTGTTGGCGAAGATGAAGTCTGTCGCCGCGGGGTCTTCGCCCTTCTCGCAGGCCGGGTGGCGGCGCTTCGCTTCTCCCAGAATTTCCGCCATGCGGTCGGTGATGGGCACGACATGGGGGCGCCGCATCTTCATGCGCCCTGCCGGGATTTCCCACACGTTCCGGTCAAGGTCGATTTCGCCCCACGTCGCAAAGCGGGCGCCGCTCATCCGGCAGAGGGCCAGCGTGATCCAATCCAGCATGAGAGCCGCCATGCTGATCGGTTGCTTGGCCCGAACGGCAGAGACAAAGGCCGCGATCTGGTCATGGGGGATGGCAGGGTGGTGCCGGGGTTCGACGCGGGGCGGGGGTAGGGTGGCGTCAAACTGGCGCCACGAGGCCGGGTTGTCGCCCCGGTAGTGGCCGTTCTGGATTGCGTGGGCAAAGAGCCTTTCGATCCTCTGGCGGGTCCGGCTGGCCGTGACCGTGTGCGTCGTCCAGATCGGTTGCAGGACGGCAAGAACGTCCTCCCGTGTGATGGTCGCCAGCGCCTTGTCCCGCATCGCGGCCGCATGGGTGGCGAAGGACGCCTTCCATTGCTGGATATGGGCCGGGTTGGAGAAGCCCGTCAGGGCGAAGGGCAGGAAGTGGTGGTCGGCATAGCGCCCGAAGGTCATGGCCTGTTCGGACGCGGCGCGGGTGATTGCCGCGGCCCGCTGCCGGGTTGCTTCTTCCGCGCGGCGGTCGTCCTCGATGGGGTCGATCCCCTTCGCCAGCAGGTCACGCGCGGCGGCGGCCCGTTCCCGCGCTGCGGCCAGTGACACGGCGGGAAAAGCCCCCAGCCCCATCGCCCGCTGGAAGGACTTGCTGCCCTTGGCGATCTGACCGGCGCGATAGTCCGCGTCCGGGCTGACATACTTGAAGGACCATTTCCCGGCACCCTTGGCCGTGGAGCGGTAAAGAAGGCCGCCTCCGTCCGCGAGGGCGGTGCCGGGGGCGGCGGCTTCGATCTGCTTGACCGTCAGGCGGTGCAGGGACTTCGACATGGCGGCGCGCCCTAGACGAGTTCGAGGGTGAACGCGAACGCGCGGACTGCTTCCAGCGGCAGACCCGAGGCGTCGGCCACTGCCTGCGCGGGCAGCTCATCGTCCGCGATCATCGACACAAGCGATGCGGAAAGGTCGCGCCATCCGTCCGGCAGGGCGGCATGGGCTGCGTCCGGCAGGGACGAGAAAGCGGCAAGGCCCGCCCCGAAGGCTGCGCCATCAGCAACGAGGGCGGACAGGGTGTTGGGGGCGGTGATCGTGACGGACATTGGCTTCTCCATTTAGTGCCGGTTTCCTCTGGGCACTAGATGGGCACTAGGATTAGGGGCGCTGTCAATGGGCTTCGGTGGACTTCGGTGGACGTAAATTTCCTCAAAATATCGTATAAACAATGAGTTGTAGGTTTCGTCTGGAAGCATGTGGTTGTTGGTAGACATGAGTTAGGCGGCCCGTTGATCCGCCCTTTTTCATCAGAACCGCATTGCGTAGCCGACCGAAACCCGTGTCGCGTCCAGCTCATAGCCGTGGGGGTCGGCACCGTTGTAAAAGCCCATCTGGTCCTCGCCGTAGCGTGTTCTTTCAATCTCGATCCGCAGGAAGGACTTGTCGCCGAGAGACCAGTCAAGACCAAGCGCGACCGAGGTTCCCTTTGCGGTGTCTTTCCACAGGTCTCCGGGGTTGTCGTTGCCGGAGTGATCGGCCTCCCATGTGGTGCGGGTTGTGCCAAGGGCCAGATAGGGCAGCATCTTGCCGGTCACAAAGCCGATGCGACCCCGCAACGCCAGCGAATGCAGCGCCGATGCCGGTTGCAGAAAGTCGCCATCTTCCCCCTCGCCGGAATGCTTGATCGCCGCCAGTTCCACGCCATAGACGAGGCTGCCAGACTGGATGTTGTAGCCGGCAAAGAGACCGAAGCCCGCGCCGTTCAGATCGACCGGCCCAAAGCCGTAGCTCAGGTCGTTGGCAGTGATGGAATCGTAGCCGAATGCGCCGCCCGCGTAGAAACCGGACCAGTCTTGCGCCGAGGCCGGAGTGGCAAGACAAAGAAGGGCAAGCAATCGCGTGGTCTTTTTCATGGGCATCCCGTTCTGCTGAAGTGTCTGCGAAGTGGTTAACGACCTGTTGAGCAGAGTGAGCGAATTCGTGGTTTCGGGATGGCATTCTCAAGGCAACAGGCGTTTTGGTCACATCCGGCAGATCGTTTTCAATTGCCTGCAACCGGCAGGGCAAGTACTAGGCAACCGTCAGACAGGATTGCCCCATGCGTATGATCGACACCGTCATCAAGCCCATGCACCCCGAGGGCTACAAGTTCGTGGCGGCCTTCGCCGCCGTCACGCTGATCCTGTTCTGGATCTGGGAGCCGCTGGGCTGGCTGGGGCTGGGCCTGACCCTCTGGTGCTACTATTTCTTCCGCGATCCCAAGCGGTTCGTGCCGGAAAACGCAGGGCTTCTGGTCAGCCCGGCGGATGGCGTCGTCAGCCTGATCGAACGCGCGGTGCCCCCGGCCGAGCTGGGGATGGGCCCCGAGGCTCTGGTCCGGGTTTCGGTCTTCATGTCGGTCTTCAACTGCCATGTGAACCGCGCGCCCATCGCCGGGCGGGTGGCGGCGGTGGCGTACCGGCCGGGGAAATTCTTCAATGCCTCGCTGGACAAGGCATCGGAAGAGAACGAACGCAACGCGCTGGCCATCGAGCTGGCCGATGGCCGCAAGATCGCCGTGGTGCAGATCGCGGGGCTGGTCGCGCGGCGCATCGTCTGCTGGAAGGCACCGGGCGACATGCTGCGCACGGGTGAGCGTTTCGGCCTGATCCGCTTTGGCAGCCGCCTGGACGTCTACCTGCCCGAAGGGGTGCATCCCCAGGTCGCGCTGGGCCAGACCATGATCGGGGGCGAAAGCGTCATTGCGCTGGTCGGCCAGGACGTGCCCGCCCGCGCCGTCAGGGTGGAATAACCCATGGCCCGCAAGCCGGACGAGCCCCCGCGCGAGCTTCTGGTGCTGAAGCTGCTGCCGAACCTGGTGTCGATCCTGGCGCTGTGTTCGGGGCTGACCGCGATCCGCTATGCGATTGCCGGGAACTTCACGCTGGCGGTCCTGCTGATCGGAGTCGCGGCGACGCTGGACGGGCTGGACGGGCGGCTTGCCCGGATGCTGAAATCGGAAAGCGCCATCGGGGCCGAACTCGACAGCCTGTGCGACTTCGTCAACTTTGGCGTGACCCCGGCGCTGGTCCTGTATCTGTGGGGCCTGCGCCCGGAGACGAGCCTTGGCTGGATCGCGGTCCTTGTCTATGCGGTCTGCTGCATGTTGCGGCTCGCGCGGTTCAACGTCGGCACCAAGGCCAGCCTGGGCGAGGCGGCGGAGAAGACCTCGTTCATCGGCGTGCCCTCGCCCGCCGGGGCGCTGCTGGTGCTGTCGCCGTTGTACCTGTCGAACGCGACCAACCTGGTGATGCATCCGCCGCCGCTTCTGGTGGCGGCCTGGATGGTGGGGATCGGCGCGCTGATGATCAGCCGGGTGCGGACGCCGTCCCTGAAGCGGATCACCATCGCGACCGATCTTGTGCGCTATGCGCTGGTCGGCGCGGTGATCGTGGTGGCAGCACTTATGACCTATCCCTGGACCACGCTGCTGATCCTGTGCCTGGGCTATCTGGCGGGTGTGCTGTGGCTGGCCCTGCGCAGCCTGCGGAAACCGACGATCGGCTGAACTTCCACACCACATTCGCCTTTCGCTTGCATTCCTCCGTTGGGGCGGCACTCTCGCCGTTCAGGAAATTTCAAGGGAATCATATGCATGCAAGTAGAGGCCATCCAGAAGTCCTATCGTCGCTGGGCGCCGGTCTATGACCTGACCTTTGGCCGGATCACGCAGGGCGGTCGAAAGATCGCTGCGGGGCATGTGAATGCGCAGGGCGGATCGGTGCTGGAGGTGGGGATCGGGACCGGCCTCGCGCTGGATTTCTATGCGCCTCATGTGCGGGTGACGGGCATCGACGTCTCGGTCGAGATGCTGCGCGAAGCCGAGATCAAGGCGCGGAAGCGGGGTCTGCGCAGCCTGGCGGGCCTGCACCAGATGGACGCGCGGCAGCTGGCCTTCCCGGACGCCAGTTTCGACCATGTCGCCGCCATGCATGTGATGTCCGTGGTGCCCGAGCCCGAACGCGTGCTGGACGAAATGGCGCGCGTCACCCGTCCCGGCGGGTCGGTGCTGATCGCCAACCATTTCGCCGGACGGGCCGAGGGCTGGACCTTCGTCGAACGCCTCGCGGCGCCGCTGGCGGACCTTCTCGGCTGGCATGCGGATTTTGCCATCGACCGGGTCCTCGGCCATCCGAAACTGCGGCTGGAGGAGACGCGGCAGGTCCGCCCCTTCGGTCTCATGACCTTCCTGCGCTTCCGCCGGGTTGAAGGTTAACGCCAACTCTGACCTAGTGGGCGACGCAGCTTTGCGGAGGACATCATGAAGCCGGTCAGATGGGGTGTATTGGGCGCGGCCCGTTTCGCACGAGAGCATATGGCCCCGGCGATCCATGCCGCCGAAGGGGCCGAGCTTGCGGCGCTCGCCACATCGGACCCGGCGAAGGCGGCGGGGTTCCAGGCCTTTTGCCCGTCGCTGGTGGTGCATCCGACCTATGACGCGCTGCTGGCCGATCCGGCCATCGACGCGGTCTACATCCCGCTGCCGAACCACATGCATGTGGAATGGACGCTGAAATGCCTGGCGGCGGGCAAGCATGTGCTGACCGAAAAGCCGATCGCGCTGAAGGCCCGCGAGATCGACCAGATCATCGCGGCGCGGGACCGGACCAAGCTTCTGGTCGCCGAGGCCTACATGATCGTCCACCATCCGCAATGGCTGCGCGCGAAGGAATGGCTGGAGGCGGGCGAAATCGGCGATCTGGTCCATGCCGATGTGGCCTTCAGCTTCAACCTGACCGACATGGGCAATATCCGCATGAAGCCCGAAACCGGCGGGGGCTCGCTTCGCGACATCGGGGTCTACACCTTCGGCTCGATGCGCTTCGTGACCGGGGCGGAGCCGGTGGACATTTCGGCCCGCATCCACCGCGACAACGGGGTGGACACCTTCGCCCAGGTCGCGGCCACGATGGAGGGGCCGCCCAATAAACCTCATGTGGGCCGTTTCACCTATGGCTCGATGACCTCGATGCGGATGTACAACCGGCAGGTCGCGACCTTCCAGGGTACCAGGGGCATGATCCGGCTGGAGGGCGGGCCGTTCAACGCCAATGTCAACGATCTGGCCGAAGTGGAGCTGCACCAGAACGGCAACCGGGTGACGGTAGAACGGTTCCCAACCGCCAACCAGTACAAGCTGCAGGTCGAGGCCTTCGGGCGGACCGTGCGCGAGGGGGTGGCCTATCCCTGCCCGCTGGAGTTCGTGCGCGGGACGCAGGCGATGATGGACCGGGTCTACGAGGTCGCGGTCGAGATCTGAGACAAGCGCGCCGATGACACCGTCACGCCTCGCGAGGGCGTGATCCGACGCGACGACGAAGTCGCACGAGGAGGCGGGCTGCGGGGTTTCCACGGGCCCGTGCCCGGCATAGATGACAGTGACAATTTTCCGGAGGACGTGATGACCCTTGACCTGCCGCAGCCCGTTTTCGACGCCAATGCCAGCGGGGGCGGGTTCGGCGATCTGCCGGACTGGGACCTGACAGACCTGTATCCCTCTGCCGACGGCCCGGAATTCACCGCCGACATGGCCGAGCTGGAACGCGCCTGCGCGGCCTTTGCCAAGACCTATGAGGGGCGGCTGGGTCGGCAGGATGCGGCGGGCCTCCTTGCCTGCGTGCAGGAATACGAACGGATCGAGGTGATCGCCGGGCGGCT
>JAGPEG010000017.1 GCA_018057165.1 Tabrizicola sp. | reverse complement strand
CGTGAGGGGCGCGGGGGGTGGGGCGGAGGTGAGTTCGGCCCAGAGCGCGGTTGCGGGCGGTGGGGCGGCGAAGCGCGCGTCGCGGGCGGTGACCTTGGTGAGGGTCAGCGTGGCGAGGGGATCGCCCCCGGCAGGGCTGGCGTAAAGGATGAGTTCCGCACCCTCGGCAAGGCCTTGCAGGAGGCCAGCGGCGAGCTTGCCGTCCTTGACGGGGAAGCGGTCGGTGGGGCTGCCGGTGCCGAAGACCGGGGCGCCCAGAAGCGGGCCTTCGCCATCGGGCATCTGGCGGGCGGGGCCTTGCACCATGGCCTCGGTGGTGGCGGAGAGGACCTGCGCCCAACTTGCGTCCGGCGCGTCACGCAGGGTTTGTGCAAGCCGCAGGGTGAATTCGCCGTGCCAGCTGCCGTCGGCCATCGGATATTCGAAAGAGCGTTGGTCGGACTGCGAGGAATAGAGGAAGACGAACTCTCCGTCGAGCGGTGGGGCGGGGGTGCCAGCGACCGGAATGATGTCATCGGGGATGCCGAGCTGGGCTTCGTCGATGACGCGGGCGACCCCCTGCCCGCCCACAGCGCGGAAGCCGGTGGCGGAGTGGCAGGCGTCGATCAGGCCGATAACCTGCACGCCCTTGGTCAGGGTGGCTTGCGCCCAGGCTTGCAGGTCGTCGTCGACAAGGGCGTTCTCGACGGAGCCGATGGCGCCCTTCCAGCCGGTCGCATCGGCGGGGAGGAGAAGCTCGTCGTAACCGCCACCTTCGTCGCCGGAGAGGTCCGGGGCCTGGGCACCATGGCCGGAGAAGGTGAAGACGACGGTGTCGCCCTTGCTGGAGGCGGCGGCGGCGGCGGCGAGAGCTGACAGGATGGCGGCGCGGGTGGGTTGGCCAGTCACGGTGCCTGCGGGAAGGCCAGCGGGGTCGGAGGTGAGGACGGTGATCCTTGTGGGGGTGACGCCCCGCGCGATGAGGGTTTCGGCCATCAGGCGGGCGTCGTTCGACGGGCCTTTCAGGTCGGCGTCGAGGGTGAGGTAGTCGGAGACGCCCACCACGACGGCGCGGATTTCGGCATTGGCGGGCGGGGCCAGAAGGGCCAGGAGGAGGGCGAGGGATGCAAGGCCGATGCGCATGATGCAGGCAGGATACCGCGGGTTCCGCATCGGGCAAGTGGGGCGGGGCGGGTGACGGAATTTGTCATCGACGGGGTTGTGCCGGGAGCTCCCCTTCCCCGATGAAGGCCGGGAGGCGCTTTGGGCGGGCGTGGTGTGACGAGGAGCCCCCTTCCCATCGCCACACGGGGGAGAGGAGGCGGGCGCAGGGTTAACGGGTTGGAAGGCAGAATCAGCAAGAACAGGACGTGAACACAACGTCCGACAGGCCAGCCCATGCAGATGCTTCTCTCCGCCACCACCATCCTCGTCCTCTTCGCCTGGGCACAGGAGCAGGTGGCGAAAGCCCCCGTCGGCTGGTCGCCCTTTGCTGCGGTCGAGGCGGCGGTCGCCCCCTGACCCGTCACGATCTTGGGCTGTGGCGAAAACGGCGATTGTGAGGGCGAAAACCGGCAGCTTCCTCGGCTGCAACGGGCCTAGAACAGCCCTGAAGCAGGAGGACCGCCGTGCGCTATTCCGGATTTCGGGTCATTGCCGAGGCACTTACCGGCCATAAGGGCTGGAAGCCCGTCTGGCGCGACCCAACCCCCCAGGCCGAATACGATTACATCATCATTGGCGGCGGTGGGCACGGGCTGGCAACAGCCTATTACCTGGCGAAGGAATTCGGCCAGGCCCGCATCGCGGTGCTGGAAAAGGGCTATCTTGGCGGCGGCAACGTGGGCCGCAACACCACAATCATCCGGTCGAACTATCTTCTCGACGGCAACGAGCCGTTCTACGAATTCTCGCTGAAGCTCTGGGAGGGGCTGGAGCAGGATTTCAACTACAACGCCATGGTCAGCCAGCGCGGGATCATCAACCTGATCCACACCGACGCGCAGCGCGACGCCTTCACCCGGCGCGGCAACGGGATGATCATGCACGGGGCCGGTGCCCGCATGCTGTCCCGCGACGAGGTCCGCCAGTTGTACCCCTGGCTGAACTTCGACAACGCGCGTTTCCCGATCAAGGGCGCGCTGATGCAGCCGCGCGGCGGCACGGTGCGACATGACGCGGTGGCCTGGGGCTATGCCCGTGGCGCCGACATGCGCGGGGTGGACCTGATCCAGAACTGCGAAGTCACCGGGATGCGGATCGAGAATGGCCGGATCAGGGGCGTGGAAACCAGCCGCGGCTTCATCGGCGCGAAGAAGGTCGGCGTCGCGGTTGCGGGCTCCTCCTCGAAAGTGATGGCCCATGCCGGAATGCGCCTGCCGATTGAATCCCATGTCCTGCAAGCCTTTGTCTCCGAAGGGCTGAAGCCGGTGATCGACGGGGTGATGACCTTCGGGGCCGGGCATTTCTACGTCAGCCAGTCCGACAAGGGCGGTCTGGTCTTCGGCGGCGATCTCGACGGCTATAATTCCTACGCCCAACGCGGCAACCTGCCGGTGATCGAGGATGTCGCCGAGGGCGGCATGGCGCTGATGCCCGCAATCGGCCGGGTGCGGCTGTTGCGGACCTGGGGCGGGATCATGGACATGTCGATGGACGGCTCGCCGATCATCGACAAGACCGGGGTCGAAGGGCTCTATTTCAACGGTGGCTGGTGCTATGGCGGCTTCAAGGCCACGCCCGCAAGCGGCTGGTGCTTCGCGCATCTTCTGGCGAAGGACGAACCGCACAAGACCGCCACGGCCTATCGCTTCGACCGCTTCCTCAAGGGGCTGATGATCGACGAAAAGGGCCAGGGCGCCCAGCCGAACCTGCATTGAAGGGGCAATACGAATGATCATTCAGCATCCGATCCTCGGCCCCCGCGACGCGCAGGAATTCGTCTATCTCGGCGACGCCAGCCTGATCGACCGGCCCGACGGCATGACCGCCGGAATCGAGGTCTTCCACGAGTATCTGTACCAGCGCAGCAACCCGGCGGGCGAACATCGCGAGCTCTGGTATCACGAGCAGGGCGACCGCTCCTGGCTGGTCGTCACCCGCAACACGGTGACGCATGAAATCACATCGGTGGAACTGGCGCGTGACGTGTCGCGCAGCAAGGGGCGGTCGAAATGAGCCAGTCGCATCGTATTGACGTGAAGCTCGGCGGCGGCCAGATCGACCGCAGCAAGACGCTTCGCTTCACCTTCGACGGCACCTCTTACCAGGGCCATCCCGGCGACACGCTGGCTTCGGCGCTGCTGGCCAATGGCGTCCGGCTGATGGGTCGCAGCTTCAAATATCACCGGCCGCGCGGACCCTTGTCGGCAGGGTCGGAGGAGCCGAACGCGCTGGTCGAACTGCGGACCGGCGGACGGCAGGAGCCGAACACCCGCGCCACGGTGACGGAACTGTTCGAGGGTCTGACCGCGAACAGCCAGAACCGCTGGCCAAGCCTCCGCTTCGACGCGATGGGGATCAACGACAAGCTCTCCACCTTCTTCGCGGCGGGCTTCTACTACAAGACCTTCATGTGGCCCAAGTCCTTCTGGGAAAAGCTTTATGAACCGATCATCCGCCACGCGGCGGGCCTTGGCTCGGTGACACGCGAGGAAGATCCCGACGATTACGACAAGGGCTTCCTGCACTGTGATCTTCTGGTCATCGGCGCTGGCCCGACCGGGCTGATGGCGGCGCTGACCGCCGGGCGTGCGGGCAAGCGGGTGATCCTGGCCGACGAGGATTTCCGCATGGGCGGGCGGCTCAACGCCGAGACCTTCGCGGTCGGTCAGGCGCAAGGCGCGGACTGGGCGGCGGGCGTCGTGGCGGAGCTTTCCAGCCTGCCGAACGTCCGCCTGATGACCCGGACCACGGTGATCGGCGCCTTCGATCACGGCATCTACGGCGCGGTGGAGCGGGTCAGCGACCACCTTGCCGTTCCTGCCGCAGGCAAGCCCCGGCAGGTGCTGTGGCGCATCTATGCGACCCGCGCAATTCTGGCGGGCGGCGCGACCGAACGCCCCATCGCCTTCGAGAACAACGACCGGCCCGGCATCATGCTGGCGGGCGCGCTTCGCGCCTATGCGAACCGCTGGGGCGCCAAGGCGGGTGAGCGGATTGCCGTCTTCACCAACAACGATGACGGGTTGCGCACCGCCATCGACCTGCAAGCCAAAGGCGTCGACATCGTCGCCGTGATCGACAGCCGTGAGGGCGGGGAGCTGATCCCCGGCGTCCGCCACCTGCGCGGGGCCGAGGTGATCGACAGCTCCGGCAAGCTCAATCTCAAGTCCATCACCGTGCGGCAGATGAACGGAAGTTCGGAAACGATTGCGGTGGACGCGCTTGGCGTTTCGGGTGGCTGGAATCCGAATGTGAATATCCATTCCCATCATCGGTCACGCCCGGTCTACGATGAGGCCATCGCCGCCTTCGTGCCGGGGCAGGACGGTCCTCCGGGCCTTGCCGTGGCCGGGGCCGCCGCAGGGGTTTTCTCTACCCATGCCGCCCTTCGGACTGGTCGTGATGCCGCCATCGCCGCGCTTGACCTGACCGGCGCTTCCCCCGATCTGCCGGAAGCCGAGGATGCGCCGACCCGCGTCACGCCGCTGTGGTTTGTCCACCACGGCAAGGGTCGCGCCTGGATCGACCAGCAGAACGATGTCACCGTGAAGGACGTGAAGCTGGCGCATCAGGAAAACTTCAGCAGCGTCGAGCATCTGAAACGCTATACCACGCTTGGCATGGCGACCGATCAGGGCAAGACCGGCAACGTCATCGGCCTGGCCGTGATGGCCGAACTGACCGGCCGCTCGATCCCGGACACCGGCACCACGATCTATCGTCCGCCCTACACGCCGGTTGCCATGGGCACGCTGGCAGGCCGGTCGCGTGGCAAGGAGTTCAAGCCCTTCCGCCTGACCCCCAGCCACCACTGGGCCAGCGAACAAGGCGCGATCTTCGTCGAGGTCGGCAACTGGCTCCGCACCCAATGGGTGCCGAAAGCCGGGGAAACCGAATGGCGGCAGTCGGTCGACCGTGAAGTTCTGGCGACGCGGAAATCCGTCGGCATCTGCGACGTGACCACCTTGGGCAAGATCGACATCCAGGGCACCGATGCCGGGGCCTTCCTTGACCGCGTCTATGCCAACACCTTCAGCAGCCTTGCCATCGGCAAATGCCGCTACGGGCTGATGCTGCGTGAAGACGGCATCGTCTTCGACGACGGCACCACCGCCCGGATGGGTGAGAACGAATATGTCATGACCACCACCACCGCCAATGCGGTCACGGTGTTCCGGCATCTGGAATTCTGCCGCCAATGTCTCTGGCCGGACATGGACGTCCAGCTCATCTCCACCACCGAGGCCTGGGCGCAATTCTCGGTCGCCGGTCCCAATGCGCGGAACCTGCTGGAAAAGATCGTCGACCAGGACATCTCCGACGCCGCCTTCCCCTATATGGGTGCTGGCAATGTCACTGTCTGCGGCGGGGTGCGGGCGCGGCTGTTCCGCATCAGCTTCTCGGGCGAGCGGGCCTATGAGATCGCCGTTCCGACCCGCTATGGCGACGCGCTTCTGCGGGAAATGCTGGCCAAAGGCGCGGAATTCGACCCCATCGTCTATGGCACCGAGGCGCTTGGCGTGATGCGGATCGAGAAGGGCCATGTTGCGGGGGGCGAGTTGAACGGTCAGTCCACCGCGCTGAACATGGGCCTTGGCAAGATGGTGTCGAAGAAGAAGGACTCCATCGGCATGGTCCTGTCCCAGCGTGAAGGCATGATCGCCGAGACCGGCTACCGTCTGGTCGGGGTGAAACCCGTGGACCCGCAGGCCAATCTGACCGCCGGCAGCCACTTCCTTGAAAAGGGCGCGGCTCCGGTCGCGGCGAATGACGGCGGCTGGCTGACGTCGAAGGTCTACTCGCCGCATTTGGGATGCGACATCGCGCTCGGCTACCTGAAAGCCGGCGACAAGAAGATCGGCCAGCGGATGCGGATCGTGAACCTGCTCGCGGGCCTCGATACCGAGGTCGAGATCATCTCGCCCCATATGTTCGACCCGGAAGGAGAGCGTCTCCGTGGCTAGTTTGCAGGCAATGACCGCGCTTGGCGCGCGCGGAGCGGCGGTGATCGAGATCGGGCCGCTGCGCATCACCGAACGGACCGACCTGGCGCTTGCCTCGGTCGCAGCCCGGCGCGGGCGGATGGCGGATCTTGCGGCTGCGGCCAAGTCCGCAGGCGTGCCCCTGCCCGAAGCCGCCCGCCATCAGGCCGGTGCGCCCTACAGCGCCTTCTGGACCGCGCCCGAGATGTGGTTCGTCGAGGCGCCCTATGGCAGCCACGAGCTGATCGCCGACCTGTTGAAAACCGCCCTTGGCGATGCCGCCAGCATCACCGAACAGACCGACGCCTGGGTGGCTTTCGACCTTGCCGCCGCCGATCTGGCTCCGGTTCTGGAGCGCCTTTGCAACGTGGATTTCCGCTCTGCGCCAAAGGGATACGCGACCCGCACCGTGATGGAACATCTGGGCGTCTATCTCGTCAAGCTGGACCAGGGCGCGGTGCGGCTGTACGGCCCGCGCTCTTCGGCGCAAAGCCTTCTGCACGCGCTGGAGGCGGCGGCGGCCTCGGCCTGGTAAGGCTTTTGCTTGATAGGTGACATGTTTCCCGGTAGTGAAATCAAATGTATTGGTTTCATCCGGGATAGTTACTCATGTCTGACGGCGCCGAGATTCCCTCGCTTCCGCGTGGCAAACCTGCCTTCGATCAGGACCCGCACCGCGTCCGCGAGATCACCGAACGCAACCTTGAGGCCGCCATCGGGCGCGAGGTGCGGAACTTCCGTCGCCAGCAGGGGATGACTGTCGCCGACCTCGCGAATGTCACCGGCCTTTCCATCGGGATGCTCTCGAAGATCGAGAACGGTAACACCTCGCCCTCGCTGACCACGCTTCAGGTCCTGAGCCACGCCTTTTCCGTCCCCGTCACCGCCTTCTTCAAAAGCTACGAGGAACGCCGGGAAGCGCAGCATGTCCGCGCCGGGCAACATGTGGAAATCGAACGTCGCGGCACCCGCGCGGGGCATCAGTACAACCTTCTGGGCCATATCGGATCGAACAATTCCGGCGTGGTGGTCGAGCCTTACATCATCACCCTCACGACCGAGAGCGACACGTTCCCGGCTTTCCAGCATGAAGGGCTGGAGCTTCTCTACATGCTGGAGGGCGAGGTCGATTATCGCCACGGGGATCAGGTCTATCCGCTGAAGCCCGGCGACAGTCTTTTCTTCGACGCCGACGCGCCACATGGTCCCGAGACGCTGGTCAAGCTTCCCGCGCGCTACATGTCGATCATCTGCTACCCGCAGGGCTAGGGTTTCGGCGCGTCCGGGTTGGTCATCTCGGTCTCGACGAAGATCTGCACCGCATCGCCGACGCCCATCGTGCTGCCGGGTTCCGGGATGCCGAAGTCGATCCCGAACTCCGACCGCTTGATCGTGGTCTCCAGCGAGAACCCTGCCCGCGCGCCCATCGGGTCCAGCGGCATGTGCCCCCAGCCGCCATTGTAGCTGGCCGCGAAGGTCACGGGTTTCGTCACCCCGTTCAGCGTCAGGTCGCCGGTGACATTGGCCGTATTCGTGCCCGTCACCTCGACCTTGGTCGAGACGAATGTCGCCTGCGGATGCGCGGGTGCGTTCAGCAGGTCTTCACCCGAGACGATGGCGTTGAAGTCATACTCCGTGGCCGGGTTGTGCGTTTCCAGCGAGCCCACATCCACCACCGCCCTGACCGACATCGCCTCTGGATGTTCCGGGTCGAACTGCAACGTCGCCTCGACCCTGGTGAAGAGCGCCATGTAACGCGAGAAACCCAGGTGATCGACGATGAACCACAGCCGGGTATGCGCCGGGTCCGTCGTGTAGGTCCCGGCGGGGGGTGAGCCGAGGTCCATCTCTTCTTGCGCCGCTGCGGGAAGTGCCAGAAGCGCGGACAGGATCAGGGCACGAAGCATGGCATCATCTCTCGACAGGGAAAGCTTAGCAAGATAGCTAACCAATATGGCCCCGTCAACCCGTTGCAGCCCCGCAGGCGGGGTCATAGTCTGGCCGGACACGCAGGGAGGAAGCAATGGGATTGGTCGAAGACTTGCAGGCCGCGGTCGGTGCCGGGAATGTCCTCACCGGCCCGGACAGCGCCCGCTACGCCCGCGACTGGATGGGCCGCTACGAAGGCCAGCCGGTTGCCGTCGCCCGCCCCGGATCGACCGCAGAGGTCGCGGCCTGCGTGAAGATTGCAGCACGGCATGGCGTGCCGGTCGTCCCGATCTCCGGCAATACCGGGCTTGTCGGCGGCACGATGACGACGGGTGGCCTGATGCTGACCCTTGAACGGATGAACCGCATCCGCGAGGTCAAGCGCGATTCCCGGCTGGTGATCGCCGAGGCCGGGGTGATCCTGACCCGCCTGCATGAGGCGGCCGAGGCGCAGGGCCTGTATTTCCCGCTTTGGTTCGGTGCCCGCGGCTCTGCCATGCTGGGCGGCGTGCTTTCCACCAACGCGGGCGGCTCCAACGTGCTGCGCTACGGCTCCACCCGCGGCCTTTGCCTTGGGCTGGAAGTGGTCCTTGCCGATGGCCGCGTGCTTAATCTCATGTCCGAACTGCACAAGGACAATTCCGGCTATGACCTGAAAAATCTTTTCATCGGCGCCGAGGGCACGCTTGGCATCATCACCGCCGCCGTGATGAAGCTGGTCCCCGCCCCCAAAGCCCATGCCACCGCCACTGTCGCCGTCCGCTCGCTGACCGACGCGCTCACCCTTCTCAACCGCATGCAGGAGGCCACCGGCAACCGTGTCGAAGCCTTCGAATTCATGCCCCGCACCTACTCCGAACGCCTGCGCGAAGCGCGGCCCGATCTTGGCCTGCCCTTCGACCCTATCCCCGAAGTCACCATCCTGATCGAGGCCGCGACGACCGTGCCCACGGAGGCCACCCCCGATGATGCCGGCGAAATCCCCCTTGTCACCACGCTGGAAACCATCCTGGCCGAGCTGATGGAGGCAGGCCTTGTCACCGATGCCGTCCTTGCCCGCAATGAACAGCAGCGCCGGGCGATGTGGGAACGGCGTGAGGCGGCAGCCGAGATCAGCGTCGGTCTGCACCCCGAAGTCGACACCGATGTCTGTCTGCCGCTCGACAAGGTGGAACCATTCCTAGCCGAAGCCCTGCGCCGCCTTGACGCGCTCGACCCCGGCGCGCGGACGCTGACGGTGGCGCATCTGGGCGATGGCAACCTGCATTTCACCGCCTACCCGACCCGCGACGAAGCGCGCCTGAAGGACAAGGTGATGGAAACGGTCGAGGATGTGGTGGCGGAACTGGGCGGCAGCTTTTCCGCCGAACATGGCGTCGGCCTGTCGAAGCTGAACTCGATGGCCCGGCGCAAGGACCCGGTGGCGCTGGATGTCATGCGCGCCCTGAAAGCCGCGCTCGACCCCGACAACCGCATGAACCCCGGCAAGGTGATCCCCGGCTGAGCTTGCGACCCGCTGCCGCTCGGGATAGCCATCCTCCATGTCCGCCATCACCCTCTGCCTCCGCGATCCGGCCTTGCGCGCCGCTGGCCTTGTCATGGCCCTGCAGGGCGCCATCGCCTGCTCCTTCGGCCCGTACTTCTCCACTCTCGCCGTCCACAGCTTCGGCTTCGGCGACCGCGGCTATGCCGTGCTGCTCGTCCTCTCCTCGCTCGTCTCCGTCTCGGCTTCGGTCATCGGCGGCATCCGCGCCGACCAGACCGCGAACCGGCGGCAAGTGACACTCGTCGCCGTCTGCTCCCTCCTCCTCGGCACGGTCCTCATGACCGCGACCCCCGGCCCTGCCATCTTTGCCCTGACCGCCGCCCTGCTGATCCCGATCAGCAGCATCACCTTCGGCCAGGTCTTCGCCCTTGCCCGGCTTGCCGCGACCCGCTACCGGCCCGAACAGCGCGACGGCATCATGGCCGTGATCCGCGCCCTTTTCGCGGCACCCTTCGTCGTGGTCCTGCCGCTCTGGTCGCTCGCCTTCGCCGCCGGCTCCTCGGTCACGATGATCTTCCCCGTCGGCCTTCTGATGTCCGCCGTCATGCTGGTCGCCGTCCTTCGCCTCTGGCCATCCGACAAGGCCGCTCCCTGGGACGATCGCCCCTCGGGGCTCAGTTTCCGCGCAGCCTTGGCCGAGATGGGACATCCCCGCATTGCCGCCCGTGTCGTCGCACTGGGCGCAGTGACCGGAGCCTCGACCGTCTACATGGCGATCATCTCGCTGGTCATGGTGGCCGAAGTCGCGCGCGGCACCGAAGACGTTGCTCTTTACGTCGGCCTCGTCGCCGGGCTGGAGGTGCCCGTCATGCTCCTCCTCCCCGGTCTCACCCGTGGCATCCCCCGCACTCGGCTGATCTTCGCCGGAGCCGCGCTTTACGGCCTCCACGTCGCCCTTCTGCCCGTCATGGCCGGGTCGCCCCTGGTCTGGCTTCTGGTCCTGCCCGCCGCTGTCGGAGGGGCCGTCACCCTCACGATCCCCATAGCCTATTTGCAGGACCTTCTGGCCGACCGGCCGGGAGCCGGGGCCTCGCTCATGGCGGTGCAGCGCCTTGCGGGGGATGTGATCGCCGCGACCTGCTTTGCGCTTGGCACCGCATTTGCAGGCTACGGCACCGTCGCGCTTCTGGGCGTCGCAGCCTCACTGATCGGAGCCGCCGCGCTCTGGGCCGCCGAGCGGCGCTGAATTTCTGCGCAGCGAATGCTGCAGAATGCTGCGCAGCAACTACATAAAATCAACGGCTTGCAGAATCAGTCCTTCGCCACTGTCCGCAGCTCCAGCGACAGGATCGCAGGCCCCGGCCCGGCATCTTGCGCATCATCGGTCAAGGCCACTGCGCCCCGTGTCGTCTCGCCGAACCCGGCCTCGGCCAGCGCGTCGTCGAAGGCCGTGCCACCCACTGCCCGCGTGGTGTCCAGCGCGTCCTGCGCGAGATAGCTCAGGTCCTCGACCGGGCTTTGCGGCCTGGCGGGGGTGACGACGACCAGCATCCGCTCCTGCCCCAGCACATCGCCGGAAATCTTGAACAGACCCTGCTTCAGCTCGTCCCCCGGCTGCAACCGGCCCGAGAACCAGTGGCTGATCGACCAGTCCGCCCCGATATAGAGCACGTTCACATCCACCGGCGCGTCCGAGTTGTTCTGCGCCAGCACATGCACCTCGTCGTCCGGGATCAGCACCGGCACCGGGGCGAAGGGCAGCGGGCGCAGGGTGCGGTCCTCGGGCGTGCGGGTCAAAAGCTCGACCTCCACCTCGGGGTTCGAAGTGCCCACTGCCCCGGCGAGCTTCATCAGGTTCTGCGCCCGCGCCATCGTGGTCAGCGTATCGGCCAACACCGCCGCCAGCTCCGCCCCGTCCTTGTCGCCGGTCGAGACCGAGGGCGTCGCCGCCAGATTCTCGGCCAGCCCGGTCGATGGCAGCACCCAGATCGCATCCGGGCGCGGGCTGTCCGGGAGCACCGCCAGCCGCAGATCGGCCTCCTGGCCGGGGGCCACGAACAGCAGCCGGGGGCCAGCGGCTTCCGTCAGGTTGGCAAGCGCCGCCAGCAGCGCGTCCGCCGGGGCCGATCCCTCGGGCGGCAGTGCCACCGTCAGGGTGAAGTCCAGCACCGCGTCCAGCTTGCGCAGTGTGACGCCTTTCGGCAGCTCGGCGGGCAGGGTCTTGCCGTCCCTCTCCACCGCCTGACCCGTCGAGGCAAACGTCTCCACCGAGGTCAGTTCCACATACCCCAGCGCGTCGGCATCCGCATCCGCCGCCGATGCCATCACCGCCAGCACCGCGCCTTCCGATAGCCCGTGCAATGTCCCCGCCGAGATCACCAGCCCCGCCTCCGTCACCTCGGCCTGCCACTGCGAGACCCTTGCCCCGCCTTCGCCACCGAAGACCACCTGATCCAGATCGCCCTCGAACAAGGGCGTCGATTTCGCCAGATTCTTCACCGCATAGCGCCGCAGCACCTCCTGCCCGATCTGGGCATAGGTCGCGTTCGGGTATTCCGCCAGAGTCTCCATCAGCGTCCAGGTGAACACCCCTTGCGGCTTCCGGCCCGGCTTGCCCTTGGGCAGGTTCTTCTCCGGCGTCACCTCATTGGTCTGGGCCGCGAAAAAGGCGACGAAAGACCCCGCGCCCGACCCCGCATCGAACGGCGCCTCAACTTGCCGGGGGTCGACCGAGCGCGACACCTCCACCGCATCCATGTCGATCCCCAGGGCCTCGGGCGGCAGTTGCCGGACCCGCACGTCATCCTCGGCGCTGTCCACCGCCCGGGTCACCGTCCCGGAATGGCAGCTGTCGAACACCGCCCAGACATTCGCTCCCTTGGCGCGCAGCCCGTCGATCAGTGTCCCGATCTCGTCATCGACCAGCGCATTCTGCACCTCGCCCACCTGGTCCGACCAGGGGCCGATGTCCACCGGCAGGAACAACTCGTCCAGCCCGTCCAGCTCGGTCGAGCCATCCCGCGCCGGGGCCTGCGTGCCATGACCGGAGAAATGCAGGTAGACGAAATCTCCCGGCTGCACTTCTGCTGTCAGCGTTGCAAAGGCCCCCCGGATCGCCCCGAGGGTCGGAGCCTTCGCCCCGGCCACGCCATCCGACAGCACGGTCACATGATCCGCCGCAAACGGCACCGGCGCCTCGGTGGTGAGGTAAGTCGCCACCAGCTGCACGTCATTCGCCGGGCCCTTCAGCCACCAGCGTTCCTCCAGTGCCGGGTACTGGTTCGCCCCGATCAGCAGGGCATAATTCTCCCGCGCCAAAGCGGGCAGGGCGGTCAGGCACAGGGCTATGGTGAAAAGTGATTTCATCAGTTCGTCATCAGCGCATAATCGGCCGCAGCCGGGCCCTTGTTGTCCACCTTCAGCGTGAAACTGCCCGCCGTTGCCGGGGTCCAGCCGCAATAGGCGATGTGGCTGATGTCGGTGTCGGAACAGACCAGCCGCCCCTTGTCGTCATAGATGCCCAGGTTCAGGTTTGTGGCCGCCTTCGCCTCGACATAGACCTCGGCATATTCCCCGCCGCGGAACTCGATCGGCGGGTAGGTGTCGCCCTTGCCATTGCCAAGCTGGCCGATGTTGTAGACCGGGCCAGAGGCGACGCCCTTCATCCCCTCCGCCCGCGCGTCCTCGATCAGCCCCAGCAGGGCCGCATCCCCGTCAGCCAGGGCTTCCGCACGCGCCAGCATCTCCTCCCAGCCCAGCGGCGCGCCTTCGCCCGCAACGCCATCCGCCGCCGCCCTGTCGCCCGCCACCGGGGCCAACCCTTTCCGCATCCGCGCCGCCGACAGGATCAACAGCGGATCGCCCGCCTCCGTCCCCATCGCATACAGCCGGGCTGACAGCTCAGCGATCTTCACCGGAGAGGGCGTCTCGGCCAGGGCCGGAAGGGTCAGGCCCGTCAGGGCGGTCGCAAGCAGGAAACGGCGCATCGGGATACTCGTCTGGCTTTGTCCTGCCCGACCATGCGGCGCGGCTTCGCCCCTGTAAATGCAAGATTTCTTCATGACGGCCTTTGTCATGTGCCCTTCATCCGACCCCCTGCTAGCAACTGGGGTCAGAGGCAGAACAAGGGTTTCATGATGCAGGTCAAAGGTGAAAAGCGGCAAAGACCGCTGCGGTATGTTGGTGAGGCGCTGGCGGCGCTGATGGTGTTGGTGCTGGCGGCGCTGGTCGGTCCGGTCCAGGCCTCGCCCTTGGATCAGGCGATGGACAAGGTCTACACCGTGCGCTCCGCCGATGCCGAAGACCGTTTCCTCGGGTCCGCCTTCCTTTGGCAAGACGGCACCGTCGCCGTCACCAACGCGCATGTCGTGGGTGCCGCCGAAGAAGTCCGCCTGATCGACCGCCACGGCAGCGAGACGACCGCCCTCGTCATCGCCCGCGACCCGGTGCGCGACGTGGCCGTCATCTCACTTCCCGAAGGCGCGACCGGCCTCCAACTCGCCCCCGACGCCCCCCAGCTTGGCGACGAAGTCTTCGCCCTCGGTGCGCCCCTCGGCGTGGAATTCACCCTGACCGAGGGCCGCATCTCCAGCCTTGCGCGCCAGACCGACATCGCCGTCCCGATGCTGATGCTGCAACACGATGCCGCCGTGAACCCCGGCTCCTCCGGCGGCCCCCTGGTCGACACCGAAGGCCGCCTTCTCGGCATGAACAGCCAGATCGCCGACGGCAGCCGGATGTTCGTTGGCATCGCCTATGCCATCCCCGCCTCGGAGCTGACCCGTATCGTCACCGGCCTGATCGAGGAAACCCTGCCGCCCTTCCCGAAACTCGGCCTCACCGCCCGCCCGGTGGACCGGCAGGTCGCCGAGGCGCTGGCAATCGAGGCCCAGGGCCTGCTGATCGACGCCGTCGCCCCGGGCAGCCTGGCCGAAACCTCCGGTCTGAAGCCCGGCGACATCATCACCCGGGCCTCCGGCACCACCCTGACCAATCCCGGCGATTTCGCTTTCGCCATCGAAAGCGCCATTGCCTATGGCACCGCGACCCTCACCCTCCGCCGCGCCGGGCAAGAGCAGACCCTGACCCTCGCCCTCACCGCCGCCGAACCCACCGGCCTGCGCACCCGCGACATCGCCCGCGCGCCCGCCACGGTCGCCGCCTACAGCCTCGCCGCCCTTGGCGTGACGCTTGACCCGCAGGGCAGCGTCACCGCGCTCACCGACAACTCCCCCGCCCTCCTCGCCGGGCTGGCGAAAGGCGACCGCATCCTTGCGATCAACGGCACTCCGCAGGACCTTGCGGCTTTCGAACTCACCGGCCCCGCCCTTCTCCTCCTCGAAGCCCCCGGTGGCGCCACCCGCCACATCCGGCTCGACCCCTGGCATGCGCCCGAAGGCGTGCGGCCCGTGGGCGGGGCGAATGTGCTTGACCCCGACGTGGTCGTGTTTTGAATGATCGCATGACGATGGACCGCATCCTGATCATCGAGGACGACCCCGAAACCGCCGCCGCCGTCCGGGCCGAGGCCGAGGCTCTGGGCTGCGCCACCGACCACCGCGACACGCTCGCCACCGGGATCGAGGCCGCCACTTCGGCCCCCTACAGGGTGATCGTCCTCGACCGGATGCTGCCCGGCGGCGACGGGGTCGAGGCGATGGCCCGCATCCGCGCCGGCGGCTCCACCGCGCTCATTCTCATCCTCTCCGCGCTCGGCCGTGCCGCGAACCGGGTGGAGGGCCTCGAAAAGGGTGCCGACGACTACCTTCCCAAACCCTTCGAGCCCGAGGAACTCCGCGCCCGCCTGCGTGCCCTGCTGCGAAGGGGCACGATCCAGGTCCTCGACAACGACCTCCTCGCCTTCGGTGATCTGGAGATCCGTCTCAAGGCCCGCACCGTGCATGTGAAGCGTGCCCATGTCGCGGTCAGCCCCAAGGAATTCGAGCTGATCACCTATTTCGCCCGCAACGCCGGTCAGATCGTCACCCGGATGCAGCTTCTGGAAAACGTCTGGAACCTGCATTTCGACCCCGGCACCAATGTCGTCGACGTCCATGTCGGCCGCCTGCGCCGCAAGCTGGAGGAAGCCGGGTCAGCCGCGATCCAGACCGCGCGGGGCGAGGGCTACATCTTCGCCCCCCTCCCGGCTTCGGCGTGACCACGGCAAAGCCAATCGCCGCCCGCGCCACCCTGCGCCTTGCCGCCGCGATGGCGCTGGCCGTCACGCTCCTCTCCCTCGGCGCGATGGCCCTGCAATACCGGCTGGTCGAGACCCGGCTGATGGCCGCCCAGCAAAGCCTGCTGACCGCCGACCTCGACGGTCTTGCTGCCCTCTACGACCAGCGGCGGATCATCGCGCTCCGGCAAGCCATCGACTATCGCGCCACTGCCGCCACCGGCGACGAGATGCTGCTGCTTCTCGACCGCTCCGGCCAGGTTCTTGCCGGAACCCGGCAGGACTGGCCCCAGGGCCTCGCCCCCGCCGGTGACGGCTTCACCAGCGACAACGCCGTCATCTTCACCGAAGGCCCAACCCGCTGGCTCGCCGTCGCCCGCGACCTACCCGGCGGCTTCCCCCTTCTCGTCGCCCGTAGCTTGGCCCCGGTCGACGACACCCTCGCCGCCCTGCGTCGGGGAATGCTCGGCCTTCTCGGCACCGTCCTTGTCGCCGGTGGCCTTGTCGGCTGGCTTGCCGCCCGCTTCGTCATGGCCCGGATCAACCGGATCAACGCCCTCGCCGACCGCGTGGCCGAAGGCCAGCTTGACGCCCGCCTCCCCGGTCAGCGCACCGACGACGAATTCGGCCTCCTCGAAACCCATGTCCACGCGATGCTCGACCGCATCCAGAACCTGAACCGCGCCACGCATCGCCTCTCCGACACCATCGCCCACGAACTGCGCACCCCGCTGAACCGGATGCTGCAAAAGCTGTCGAAGATCGAGGGCCAGGACGACCTGACCGCTGACCTGAAAGCCGAAATGCGCCAGGCGATCCGCATGTTCGACAGCCTGCTCGACATCAGCCGCGCCGAGGCGGATCAGGGCACCGGCGGCGGCCTCGTCCCCGTCGACCTCTCCGCCGTGGCGCAGGAAGTCTGGGAGCTTTACGAACCCCTCGCCGAGGACAAGGGCCTTGTCACCGAAGCGACAATCGCCCCCGGTCTGCAAATCCTCGGCGACCGCAACCTCATTGCCCAGGTCCTGTCGAACCTCCTCGACAACGCGATCAAATACTGCGCCCCCGGCGACCACCTTTCCCTCCACCTCACCCCCGACACCGACCGCGCCCTGATGCGCGTGTCAGACACCGGCCCCGGCCTCCCCGACGACCTCAAGGCCGAGGCCTTCGACCGCTTCACCCGCGCCGAGCGTGACCGGGGCATCAAGGGCCACGGTCTTGGCCTCGCCCTGGTCCGCGCCATTGCCGCCCGCCACGGCGCCCGCCTGACGCTTCCACCCACGCCCAAAGGTTTCGCGCTTGAAATCCGCTGGCCAAGACTGCAGCAATCGGTCTGACCAAACCCGGACCCCCGATGCGCCGCGCCCTCCTTCCCCTCGTGATCCTCCTCGGCTGCGCGCCCTGGAACCAGCCGCAGAACCAACCTCTCGCGGGTGAGAACGCCCCCCTCGCCTCACCCGCCCCCGGCGACGGCGAGCTTTACATCGGTCTCGCCTTCTCGGGCGGCGGGATGCGCGCCACCGCCTTTGCCTACGGGATGCTTCAGGAACTGCAGGCCGCCCAGACCGGCACCCCGAACGGGCTTCTCGACGATGTCCACCTCGTCTCCGGCGTCTCGGGCGGGTCGGTCATGGCCGCCCAGCTTGGCCTCAAGGGCCCCGAAGGCATTCCCGGCTTTCGCGAGAAATTCCTCATCACCGACGCCGAAGCCTACATGACCACCTCGGCCCTGAACCCGCTGACCATCGCCAAGGGCATTGCGGGCGGCGTCAACGGTCGCGACACCTTCGGCCGCTATCTCGACGACACGCTGTTCCACGGCGCCACCTTCGCGGACCTTCGCCGCTCGCATATCAAGACCTGGATCAACGCCACCGACATGGCGAACAACACGCCTTTCCTCTTCTCGCCCGAAACCTTCGACGCCCTCTGCTCCGACCTCTCGCGCGTCAAACTGTCCGAAGCCGTTGCCGCCTCCGCCGCCTTCCCCCTGGTCTTCACCCCCATCGTGCTCAAGGCCCACCAGGGCAAATGCACCTACCGCGAGCCCGACTGGCTGACGGCAGCCCGCTACAATCCCGAAGCCACCGCCGCGATGCGCGCCCATGCCCGCGCCCTGGAAAGCTACACCAACCCCGAGGAGGTGAAATTCGTCAAACTCCTCGACGGCGGCATCACCGACAACTTTGGCACGACGGGTCTGGCGGTCGAACGCGCCCGCGCCCAGGTGCCCTATGCACCGCTGACCGCCGAGGAGGCCGTCAAACTGAAGCGCATGCTCTTCCTCGTCGCCAATGCCGGCGTCGACAAGGACTACGACTGGACGCAAAAGGTCGCCGGTCCCGGCGGCGTCAACCTTGCCATGTCCATCGCCACCTCCGCCATGTCCGCTGCCTCGCGCTCTGGCTACGATTCCATGCGGGGCGAGCTTCGCCTCTGGGAGTCCGAGCTTATCGAATGGCGCTGCGCCCTGCCTTTGTCCGAGGTCCGCAAACTCCGGGGCACGACCGAAGGCTGGGACTGCAAGGATGTGAAACTCTTCGTCGGCGAGGCCTCCTTCGCCTCCCTCCCTTCTGCGCTCCGTGACCAGCTTGACGCCGTCCCGACCCGCCTGAAACTGCCCGAAGCACAGGTCGACATGGTCATCGAAGCCGGGCGCCAAGCCACCCGCGCGACGCCCGAGTTCAACGGCTTCCTCGCCTCGCTCACCGGCAACGACGTGGACAGCCGCATCCAGACCGGCATCGCCGCCGGAGGCCGCCGCGTGACGCCGCTGAACTGAGGGCGACTGTCCGACGTCCGGGACCGACGCCGGCCCAAAGCGCGTCGGGCTTTACATTTTGGCAAGGAATGCCCATCATTCTCGGCATACGGTAGTTCTAATCGTTCAGGGTCCTCACCTTGAATAAGACCCGGCGGAGTTGCTGCTCCGCCGGGTCCCCTTCTTTTCAGGGTCAGCCCCCGATCAGAAGCCGGATGGCAGCGACAGCAAGCGTTCCCGCCGCGATCACAACCATCCACTTACGATATTCCTTTTCGTTCAGTTTCCTCACCTCCGTCCACCGCAAAGGGTTGCGGCAGGACAAGGGGTAACTGCGGAGGGTTAACCAACCCTATACCGTGTTACGCCACCAGCGCCTCGGCCTTCTTCAGGTCGACGCTGACCAGTTGCGAAACCCCCTGCTCCTGCATCGTCACGCCGAACAGGCGGTCCATCCGGGCCATGGTCACGGCGTGGTGGGTGATGATCAGGAAGCGGGTTTCGGTGCGGCGGGTCATCTCGTCCAGAAGGTCGCAGAAGCGGGTGACGTTGGCATCGTCCAGCGGCGCGTCAACTTCGTCCAGCACGCAGATCGGCGCGGGGTTCGCCAGGAACACGCCGAAGATCAGCGCCAGCGCGGTCAGGGTCTGCTCGCCGCCGGATAGGAGGGAGAGCGTCGCCAGTTTCTTGCCCGGCGGCTGGCAGAGAATCTCCAGCCCCGCCTCCAGCGGATCGTCGGATTCCACCAGCACCAGCCGCGCCTCGCCGCCGCCGAAGAGATGGGTGAAAAGGGTGGAGAAGTTGGCGTTCACCTGCTCGAAGGCGGTCAGCAGGCGCTCGCGGCCCTCCTTGTTCAGGCCCGCGATCCCGGCGCGGAGCTTCTTGACCGCCTCTTCCAGATCCGACTTTTCGCTCGCCAGCGCGTCATATTCGGCTTCGACCGTCTTCGCGTCTTCCTCGGCGCGGAGGTTCACCGCCCCAAGGGCCTCGCGTTGGCGCTTCAACCGGCTGACGTCATGGTCCAGCGTCTCGGCATCGGGCATCTTGTCGGGATCGGTGCGCAGCGAGGTCAGGAGTTCGTCGGGCGTCCGGTCATCCTCCTCGGCGATCCGTTCGGCGGCCAGCGCCACGCCTTCACGCGCCGCATCCAGACGGGCTTCGGCGCGGGCACGGGATTCGCGGGCCTCACCGGCCAGACGTTCGGCCTCGCGCTCGGCCATCGCGGCATCGCGCAGGGCGCCTTCGGCTTCGGCAAGCGCATCCGCCGCCTTGCGCCGACGGTCCTCGGCGGCTTCGATGGCCTCGACCAGTTCATCTCGCTTCGCCGCGATCTCCTCGGGCGCGAGCATCGCTTCGGCCAGTTCTTCCTCGCTCTCGGCGCGGCGTTCGGTCAGCTCCTCGGTCCGGCGCGAGGCGGTTTCCAGCCGGTGCTTCCAGCCCGACAGCTCCTTCACCGCCTCCTGTCGACGGCGGACGCGGGCCTCGCCCTCGCGGCGCACCTCGTCCTGATGCGAGCGGCGGGTCATCATGGTGATCCGCGCCGCCTCGACCGTGATCTTGGCGGCTTCGACCGCACCCCGCGCGGCATCGAGATCACCAAGGTCAGACACCGCCGCCTCGGCCTCTTTCAGTCGGGCGCGGGCGGCCATCGCCTCATCCTCGAACCGGCTGACCGCCAGCTTCGCAGCTTCCAGCTTGCCCCCGGCGATGGAGCGGTCGGCCTCGGCCCTTGCCAAAGCCCGGTTCGCCTCGGCCAGACGGGCATCTGCCGCCCGCCGGGCCTCGCGGGCGCGCTGGTCTGCGGTGGCAAGCTCGGCCAGCCGCGCCTGCAAGGCTTCATGCGCCTGCCGGGCACCATCGGCCCGGGCGGCGACCTCTTCCAGATCGCGTTTCAGCTGCACCAGACGGTTCAGCTGCTGCAAGCGCAGGGCGGCGGCAGAGGGCGCATCCTCGGCCCCGGCGCGGAACCCGTCCCAGCGCCAGAGATCGCCCTCGACCGAGACCAGCCGCTGACCGGGGCGCAGGGCTGCCTGAAGCTGAAACCCTTTTTCACGACTGACGAGTCCGATCTGCGACAGCCGCCGCGCCAGGACCTCCGGGGCCTTCACCCGCAGGGTCAGCGCCTCGGCGCCGGGGGGCAGCGGCTGCGGATCGTCGTAGCCCGGCAGCACTGCCCAGCCCGACCGTGCATCGCCCGCAACCTCGGGTGCGCGCAGGTCGTCAGCAAGGGCCGCGCCCAGCGCCTTCTCGAAGCCCGGCTCCACCTCCAGCCGGTCCAGAAGCTGATGCCCGGCCTGCGCCTCCCGTTCGACCAGACGCGCCAGCGCGGCCACTTCGGCGCGCAGCGCATTGGCCTCGCCCTCGGCAGACGACCGCGCCGCCCGGGCCTCGGCCTCGCGGCCCTGGGTCTCGCCCCGTGCGGCTTCGGCGGCTTCCAGCGCGGCCTCGGTCGCCTCGCCCTCGGCAAGGGCGGCCTCCTGCGCCTCTTCGGCGACTTCGAAAGCCTCGCCCGCCGCGTCCACCGCATCCGCTGTCGCCGCGACGGCCCCACGCGCGGCAGAGGCCTGATCTTCGGCCCGGTCCAGCACCGACCGCGAATCCGCCAGCATGCGCTGCGACGACTGGTGCCGCGCCGCAAGCCGCGCCGCGTCTTCCGTCAGTTCGGAGAGCAAGGTCTCGCGTTCGGCCAGAACCGCACCCGCCTCTCGCGCCGCGTCCACGGCTTCGGCCAGTTTCTCCTCATGCCCGTCATGGGCACGGGCAAGCTGCCCGATCTCCCAGTCCAGACGCTCGATCACCTCACCGGCATCGCGGTTCAGGCCCGCCTCGCGCTCCATGTCGCGCGAAAGTTGGTCGATCCGGCCCTTCAGCACGTCGATCTGCGCCAGCGCGCGGGCCTCCTGGTCGCCCAGGGCATCGCGCTGCAAGGTCAGCCGTTGCAGGATCGCGCTGGCGATCGCCTCTTCCTCGCGCTTCGGCGGCAGCGCATCCTCGGCCGCTTCGCGCGCCTTGCCCGCGCCGCGCGAGGCCGCCTCGGCCTGGCCCTGGGCGATCAGCCGTTCGCGCAACGCGCCTTCTGCCTGCGACCGTGCCTCGTCGGCCTCGCGCCAGCGCCGCCAGAGGAGCATGCCTTCCGACTTGCGCAATTCCTCGGAAATCTCGCGGTAGCGCGCGGCCTGCTTGGCCTGCCGGGTCAGGACCGACAGCTGCTGGGCAAGGTTTTCAAGCACATCATCGACGCGCAAAAGATTCTGCTCCGTCCCCGCCAGTTTCAGTTCGGCCTCGTGCCGCCGCGCATAAAGCCCGGAAATCCCTGCCGCTTCCTCCAGCACCCGGCGGCGGGCCTTGGGCTTAGCGTTGATCAGCTCCGATATCTGCCCCTGCCGCACCAGCGCGGGGGAATGCGACCCGGTGGAGGCATCCGCGAACAGCATCTGCACATCGCGCGCCCGCACGTCCTTGGCGTTGCAGCGATAGGCGGACCCGGCGTCGCGGGTGATACGCCGGACAATCTCGATCTGGTCGGCATCGTTGAACCCGCTGGGGGCCAGCCGGTCCTGGTTGTCCATCACCAGCGCGACCTCGGCGAAATGCCGCGCGCCCCGCGTCGCCGCACCGTTGAAGATCACATCTTCCATCCCGCCGCCGCGCATGGCGCTGGGGCGGTTTTCACCCATCACCCAGCGCAAAGCCTCCAGCAGGTTCGACTTGCCGCAGCCGTTCGGGCCGACCACGCCGGTCAGCCCCTCATGGATCACCAGATCCGTGGGGTCGACAAAGCTTTTGAAGCCGTTCAGGCGCAGGCGGGTCAGGCGCAAGGATTTGCTCACGAGTCGGGTGTGCGATGTTCCTGCCGGGGGGCCGCGGAGTCAACCCGACGCCCCGCATCTGGGCGGTTTGCCGGGGCTTATCCCCAAGATGTTGCGGGATTGATGTCGGGGACGGGCTGCTTCACTTTAGCGGAATGGCTCCGGAGCTCGCAACTGACCCGGCCCTCTGGCCCTTGATCCTTGCGCTGTTGCACGAGGCTTTCGCCGCTATGGAGGGCCGGATCGACCCGCCCTCTTCGCTGCGCGAGCTGACGCCCGAGTCGCTGACGCGGCAGGCGGAGATTGGGGAAATCTGGGTGATCGGCACGCCGGTCGCTTGCATGTTCCTGACGCCGAAGCCGGGGGCGCTGTATGTGGGCAAGCTGGCCGTCGCCGCCAGCCATCGCGGTCAGGGCCTTGCGCGGCGAATGCTGGACCGGGCCGAAGCGCGGGCGCGGGATCTGGGGCTTCCGGCGCTGGAATTGCAGACGCGGGTGGAACTGGTCGAGAACCAGGCGGCCTTTCTGGCGATGGGCTTCGTCGAGGTGGGTCGCACGGCGCACAAGGGCTATGACCGCCCGACCTCGATCACCTATCGCCGGGCGGTTTTCTGAAGCAGGGCGTCCAGCCGGAACTCCGGCGGGATGGCATCCTGACCCTCCAGCACCAGATCGGCCATCACCTCGGCCACCTTCGGGGCCATGCCGAAGCCGATCTTGAAGCCGCCGTTGGCGACGAAATGCGCGGCCCGGCCCGGCCAAGCGCCCAGCAGCGGGGCGCGGCTGGCGGCCTTGGGGCGGATGCCAGCCCAGCGGTGGGTGACTTCGGCCCCGGCAAGGGCGGGGACCACGGCGATGGCTTTCGCGTGCAGGGCGTCGAGTTGCGAGTCGGGGCCGTCCCCGGTCCAGCTCGTTTCGGAGGTGGAGCCGATGGCGACGCTCCCGTCGGCATGGGGCACGACGTGCAAACCATCGACAAAAAGCTGCGGCAGGTCGCAAGCGTCATGACGCAGGGACAGGGCCTGTCCCTTCACGCCCGACCCCAGTGGCAGACCGAAAGCTTGCGACAGGTCCTGCAGGCCCGCAATCCCGGTGGCATGGACGACCGCGCCCGTCTCCTCTGCCGCGCCAAGGACAAGCTCTGCCCCATGGTCTTGCAGGGTGGCAATCAGCGCCGCCAGCCCCATCCGGGGGGAAAGGCGGGCCGACAGCGTGTCGCGGACCAGCCAGCCGCTTGCCGTCACCGGCTCCCACAAGGCCCCCGTCGCCGGGATCACTTGCCACGCCGCCCTGCCCTGCCACAGCGCCGCCGCCTCGCCCTCGCGCCGGCGCGCCACCTCGACGGCGCGCTCGTCGGCAAGCGGCTGCAACCGGCCGAGCCGGGCATAGCCCGAGGGCAGGCCCGAGGCCGCCGCGACCGCAGCCCACCAGCCTTCGGCCATCAACAGGCTGTCGAGCTGGAACGCCTTCTTCGCATTCCAGACCTCGGGCACATGCGGCGAAAGCGCGCCGACAAGCCCGCCAGAGGACCCCGCCCCCCAGGCCACCGCCTCGATCACCCGCACCTTCGCGCCGCGCTTCAGGCAGGCCCAGGCGACCGAGAGACCGAAGATCCCCCCGCCGCGCACGGTTACATCCACCCTTGCCATTCCGCCGCCCCAAGCCCATCACATCGGCCAAAGGACTACCCCCGATGACCAGCCCCCACCAGCCCCCGGCGCTTGACTGGCGCGACGAGACGATCCCGGTCTCGCGCCGGTTCGACGACCCGTATTTCTCGCTTGCGGGCGGCTTGGACGAGACGCGACATGTGTTCCTGACCGGGAACGGGCTGCCGGGACGGTTCCGCGACGGGTTCCGCATTGCCGAGCTGGGCTTCGGGACCGGGCTGAACCTGCTGGCGGTGCTGCTGGCGCATCAGGGGCCGGGGCATGTGAGCTACACCAGCTTCGAGGCCTTCCCGATGCCCGCCGAAGACATCGCCCGCGCCCTGGCGGCCTTTCCCGAAGTGGCTACAGTGGCCCAGCCCTTCCTGCGGCAATGGGAGACGGGCGAAACGACGCTTCGCTTTCCAAACTTGACCGCAACGATCCGTCTGGGGGACGCACGCGAAACCTTGCCAAGCTGGGACGGCGAAGCCGACGCCTGGTTCCTGGACGGGTTCTCACCAGCGAAGAACCCGGAGCTTTGGGCGCCCGACCTTATGGCCGAAGTCGCCCGCCACACCGCACCCGGCGGGACCTTCGCCACCTACACCGCCGCGGGCCATGTCCGCCGGGCGCTGGCCGATGCCGGGTTCACCGTCAGCCGTCAGCCGGGGTTCGGGCGGAAGCGGCACATGACGACGGGCATGCTTCAGCCCTCCGCGACCGCCTCCAGTATATCCCCCGGCTGACAGTCGAGCGCATCACAGATCGCGGCCAGAGTGTCGAAGCGGATGCCCTTCACCTTGCCGGACTTGAGCAGGCTCAGATTCTGTTCCGTGATGCCGATCCGTTCCGCCAGCTCGCGGGAGCGCATCTTGCGGCGGGCCAGCATCACGTCCAGCCTGACAATGATCGGCATCAGACGAACGCCGCGTTCTCGGCCTTGACCGCCGCCGCCTCGCGCATGGCCCAGCCGATCACGGTCAGAAGCCCCGCCGCCATCAGGAAGCCCAGAGTTCCCTGATCCAACCCGATCGAGAGCATCCGCTGCGCGGCGGACCAGCTGAGGATCAGGGTTTGCAGGGTCGGCACCAGCACGGTGAAGGCAGCGACGATCAGAAGGTTGCGGCCAATGCGCAGGATGGTGTCGGCGTTGTCCCGGCTGAGCACCTCGCCGTCGCGGTAGGCGCCGAAAAGCTGCACCATCCTGCGGAGGGCCGCGACCATCGGCAGGACCGAGATCAGCGCCAGGGCGGCGACCAGCCCGGCCTGTAGGG
>JAGPEG010000156.1 GCA_018057165.1 Tabrizicola sp. | reverse complement strand
AGCGCCAGGTTCAGGATGTTCAGCGACAGGTTCCAGCTTTGCAGCACCCCGGTCAGGATGAACAGCAGCGCCACGCCCGCGAAGAGAAGCACGTTGCGATAGGGGGCCATATCACTTGCCTCCGAAGATGCCCTGCGGGCGGAACAATAGGACCATGATCAGGATGGTGAAGCTGACCGCGACCTTGTAGTCGGTCGACAGCGCCTGGTAGAGGCCGTCGCCCAGCCAGTCCGCCGGGACCAGATAGCCCAGAATCTTCTTCCAGGCGCTGGTGATGATCAGTTCCGAGAAGGCGACGATGAAGCTACCGATCACCGCGCCAAGGGGAGAGCCGAGGCCACCCACGACGGCTGCGGCGAACATCGGCATCAGAAGGCTGAAATAGACGATTCCGCGATAGGATTTGTCCAGGCCGTACAGCGTCCCCGCGATGCAGGCCAGCGCCCCGGCGATCATCCAGGTCAGGGTCACGACGCGCTCCGGGTTGATGCCGGAAAGCAGCGCCAGGTCCTCGTTGTCGGAATAGGCCCGCATCGACTTGCCGGTCCGGGTCTTTTGCAGGAACCAGAACAAGAGTGCGCAGCAGATCACCGCCGCCACGACGGAAAGCGCCTGCGTCGTCTTGATCGCCAGCGGCTCGACCAGGCCCGTCGCGGCCTTGAAGTCCTGCGGGTTCAGCATCATTCGCGCGCCGTCTGAGAAGTTCTGCTCGGACGTGCCGATGATCATCCGCACCAGGCCGTTCATCACGAACATCACCCCGGTCGAGACGATGACCACGATGATCGGCTTCGCCCTTTGCTTGCGGTAGAAGCGATAGACTACGCGGTCCGTCGCCAGTACCATCGCGATGGTGACAAGGATGCCCAGGGGCAGCGCCAGCAGCGCGGTGGGCAGGGGGCCCGCCGTGATGCCCATCGACTGAAACCACCAGGTGAAGAGGATGACGAAGGCGGTTCCGAAGGCCATCGTGTCGCCATGCGCGAAGTTGGAAAAGCGCAGGACGCTGAAGATCAGCGTGATCCCAAGCGCCCCCAGTGCCAGCTGGCTGCCATAGGCAAGGCCCGGCACGACGATGAAGTTCAGGAAGGCGACGAGGGCGTTGAGGATGTCCATCGGGTCTCGGGTCCAAAGTGTCGGGAACGAGGCTCAGCCGCCGGTGGCGACGCAAGCACCCTCGCCGCTGATGGCCACCGGGCCGGCGGCATGGGCGGTAAAGAGGAACTGGCCCTCGGGAAAGATGCTGATCATGCCCGACATCCCGCCCTGCGGCGGCATCACCAGCACCAGCTCGCCACTGTCGTCGATGTGACCGGCATCGAAGGCCTGCCAGACCTGCTCGCCCGACTTCACCGCCCAGGTGTCGCCGGTCTGCTCGATCAAGAAGGGTCCGCCCGGATAGGGCTCGCAGGTGCCGCCGCCGCATTGACGGTCGGCCTTGCATTCGAAACCGGCGAAGGCCGGGACGGGGAGAAGGGCAAGAACGGCAAGAACGGCAGGTTTCATCATCAGCCTCCAAGGAAGGATTTGCGGACATCCGGGTCGGCCAGCAGGGCTTGCCCGGTGTCGGTGTAGCGGTTGCCGCCCTGGACCAGGACATAGCCCTTGTCAGCGATCTCCAGCGCTTGCCGGGCGTTCTGCTCCACCATCAGGATCGAAATCCCGCTGCGGGCGATCTCGATGATGCGGTCGAACAGCTCGTCCATCACGATGGGGCTGACACCTGCGGTCGGCTCGTCCAGCAT
This sequence comes from Tabrizicola sp., assembly GCA_018057165.1. Classification (GTDB taxonomy): domain Bacteria; phylum Pseudomonadota; class Alphaproteobacteria; order Rhodobacterales; family Rhodobacteraceae; genus Tabrizicola. Next base: position 5,678 of record JAGPEG010000156.1, on the reverse strand, counting down.
CAGCACCTTGGGCTGGGTCATCAGCGCACGCCCCACCGCGACCTGCTGGCGCTGGCCGCCCGAAAGCTCGCCCGCTTTCTGGTAGCGCTTTTCCTTCAGGATCGGGAACAGCCCGTAGATCTGCTCCATCGTGTCGCGAATCCGGTCGTCCTCGCGGATGAAGGCGCCCATTTCCAGGTTCTCTTCCACCGTCATCCCGGTGAAGATGTTGTGGGTCTGCGGCACGAAGCCCATGCCCTTGCGCACCCGCGCTTGCGGCGTCAGCCCGGAAATATCCTCGCCCATCAGCCGAACGCTGCCCTGGCGCAGCTTCAGCATGCCGAAGACCGCCTTCATCGCGGTGGATTTCCCCGCGCCGTTCGGGCCGACGATGACCGCGATCTCGCCGGGTTCCACTGCAAGGGTGCAGGAATGCAGGATATCGACCGCGCCGTAGCCGCCGGTCATGTTCTCACCGATCAGGAAAGGCGCCGTCATAACTCTGTTCCCAATGTAATCCCGGCCAACAGCCGTGCGTGTAAGTCCTTGTGCTCGCCCGTAAAGAGGGTCGAACTTTCCATCGTGTCCACGACGATTGAAAAATCGTCAGCAAAACGAAAGCTGATGGCGCGTGTTCCGAAGGGGGAACCGGAAAAGACCACGGTCGTTGCCGGTTTCAAGCTGATCTGGACGTCAAAACGACCGGCAACCGTCGGCAGCAGTCCTTTTTTATCTCGGAGTTGCTCTTGCAGGCTCCGCTCGAATTCTTCGGGCGTCATTCTAGCAGCAATGCCGAAAAACAGGGCCTTGGCACGCTCTCGTTCGGACATCTCGTCAAATCGGTTTGCGGTCTTCCAGACGCTGATCTTTGCATCGAAAAGGGTTCCGTGCCTAAATGCCAAGTCGACCGGACGATCGTCTCGAAGCGGCGCAACCGACCAGATGTCAGGTTCGACGCAGACCGAGAGCAGTGGCTCCACCCTGTGACAAACTGGTTCGCCTTCTGCAGCAAAGCGCCACGTCCCATCCGAATAGATCACGGCATCCTTGCCCTGGAGGTTGGCACTACCGATGATTTCCTGGGCAAGCGCCGGAAAGGAAAGGGCGATGAAAAGTCCGAAGGCCAGTCCCGTCCGTCTCACGCCACACCCTCCTTCAACTTGTTCTTCAATCCGCGACCGAGATAGGCCTCGATCACCCGCTCGTCGTTCTTGACCTGGTCGACGGTGCCCTGCGCCAGCACCTTGCCCTCGGCCATCACGATCACCGGGTCGCACAGCCGGGCGATGAAATCCATGTCATGCTCGATGACACAGAAGGTGTAGCCGCGTTCCTTGTTCAGCCGCACGATGGCATCGCCGATCGTGTTCAGAAGTGTCCGGTTCACGCCGGCGCCGACCTCGTCCAGGAAGACGACCTTGGCGTCGACCATCATCGTGCGGCCAAGCTCGACCAGCTTCTTCTGCCCGCCCGAGATCATCCCGGCCTTCTGGTCGGCGATATGGCTGATGGTCAGGAACTCCAGCACCTCGTCGGCCTTCACCCTGATGCGTTCCTCTTCCTCGGACACCTGCGACCGCGAGAAAAGCGCGTTCCACAGCTTCTCGCCGGTCTGGCGCGGCGGAACCATCATCAGGTTCTCGCGCACGGTCATCGAGCTGAATTCATGCGCGATCTGGAAGGTGCGCAAGAGCCCCTTGTCGAAGAGCCGGTGTGGCGGCAGGCCGGTGATGTCCTCGCCGTCCATGAAGACCTGGCCGCTGGTTGGTTCATAACGCCCGGCGATCACGTTGAAGAGCGTGGTCTTGCCCGCCCCGTTCGGGCCGATCAACCCGGTGATCGAGCCGGTCCTGATCTCCAGCGACGCGCCATCGACGGCGTGGAAACCGCCAAAATGCTTGTGCAGCTTTTCGACCCTGATCATGTGTTCCCCCGGATGACCTGCCGCTTCCGCTTTTCGCGTGCGGGGCCCTTCTTCAGTCTTCTCGCCCGATTGCTCGGTCCGTTTCTTCTTGTCAACCGGCCCGACGTTTCCCCCGGGCCGGTTTCGTTCTTCCAGATCAGCGGTAGCCGACCGATTCCCACTTGCCGTCCTTGATCTCGTCTTCCGAGAAGGTGCCCGAAGCGTCGCCGCCATCCAGCAATGCCACGCCGGTCGCGCCGTCATAGTCGATGGCGGTGCCCGCCGCGATCAGCTCCAGCGCCTTGCCAAGCTCACCGGCCTTGATCTTGGTGCCCGACCCGTCTGCCGGGCCGTTGGCGATTTCCATGACCTTGTCCTTGTAGACCTTCGGGTCGGTGGAATTCGCCGCCTGCATCGCCAGCATGATCAGCGCCGCCGCGTCATACGAGTTGGCCGCAAAGTTGGTCGAGCCGTCGAAGGACGGGTCGGACGCCTTGGCCTGGTCGAGGAACGCCGTGTAGCCTTCCGAGGTCGACGAGGCATGCTGCCCGAACGAGCCGTTCAGCGCATCACCAATGGCCGCGATCAGGCTTTCGCCATACATCCCGCCCGGCAGGCCGAAGGTGGTGAAGGCGCCGGTGTCGACGGCGGCCTGGATGATGCCCTTGCCGCCCTGGTCGATGTAACCGGCCACGACCAGCACGTCGCCGCCCGCTGCCGCCAGCGCCGCGACTTCGGCCGCATAGTCGGCCTTGCCGTCGTCATGGCTTGCGTTGATGGTCACGGTGCCGCCCTTGGCGATGAAGGCGTTGGCGATGGCTTCGGCCAGGCCCTTGCCGTAGTCGCTGTTGGAATAGGTCAGCGCGATCGACTTGACGCCGCGGGCTTCCAGGATATCGGCCATCACCACGCCTTCGCGGGCGTCGGACGGCACGGTGCGGAAGAAGAGCCCGTCATCGGGGTCGGTGGTCAGCGCCGGCGAGGTGGCCGAGGGCGAGATCATCACGATGCCGTTCGGCATGGCGAGGTTGGTCAGCACCGCGCGGGTCACGCCCGAGCAGTCGCCGCCGATGATGCCCTTGACGCCTTCGACCGTGATCAGGCGCTCGGCAGCTGCCGTGGCCGCCGCCGCGTCGATGCAGGTGGAATCGGCGCGGACCGACTGGAACACCCAGCCATTCGCCGCCTTGCCGGAATCATTGACCTCTTTCATCGCAAGGTCGACCGCGGAGAACATGTTCGGCGAGATGCTTTCAATCGGGCCGGTGATGCCCAGAAGCGTGCCGATCTTGACATCTTCCCCGAACGCAGCGCCTGCGACAAGAGACATGGCCGAAGCGGCCAGTAGCAGTTTCTTCATGGTAGTCTTCCTATTTCGAACAAGTCCGCCGGCTACCCTATTCGGGGGCGCAACAGAAGGGAAGGGTCCGCCCGATCAAGGCAGAGCACTGCAACTCCAGGGACTTGCACGGGCGGGTCGGTCTCGCCCCATTATCAACGGGGCGAGACCGGGATCAGGTGCCGTGATGCCGGATCAGCGGAACTGCACGGTTTCGTACTTGCCGCCCTTGATCTCGAACTGCTTGTAGCGCCCGGCGGATTCGCCCGGCCCGATCAGCGTCACGCCCGAAGCGCCGTCATAGTCGATGGCGGTTCCGGCCGCGATCAGCTCCAGCGCCTTGCCCAGCTCGCCCGGAAGGATCTTCACGCCCGAACCGTCAGCCGGTCCGTTCGCGATTTCCAGGATCTTTTCCTTGTAGACGTTCGAGTCGGTCGAGCCCGAAGCCTCCATCGCCAGCATGATCAGTGCTGCGGCGTCATAGCTTTCCGGGGTGTAGGGCGAGGTGGCGTCGAAGGCCGGGTCATTCGCCTTGCCCATGTCCTGCAGGACCGCAGCGCCGGGGCTGTCCGACTGCGCGACCTGGCCGTAGGAGCCGTCCAGAGCCGGGCCGATGGCTGCCGGAAGGCTGTCACCGACCATACCACCCGGCAGGCCGAACTGGGTGAAGGCACCACTGTCGAGCGAAGCCTGGATGATGCCCTTGCCGCCCTGGTCGAGGTAGCCGGCCACGACCAGAAGATCGCCGCCCGCCGCAGCCAGTGCCGCGACTTCGGCCGAATAGTCGGCCTTGCCGTCGTCATGCGCGGCGTTGATCGTCACGACACCGCCCTTGGCGGTGAAGGCGCTGGCGATGGATTCGGCCAGGCCCTTGCCGTAATCGCTGTTCGAATAGGTCAGCGCGATCGACTTCACGCCCTTTTCGGTCAGGATGTCGGCCATGACTTCGCCTTCGCGCGCGTCCGACGGGGCGGTGCGGAAGAACAGGCCGTTGTCCGGGTCGGCGGTCAGCGCGGGCGAGGTGGCCGAGGGCGAAACCATCACGATGCCGTTCGGCATGGCGACGTTGGTCAGCATCGCGCGGGTCACACCCGAGCAGTCGCCGCCGATGATGCCCTTCACGCCTTCCGCAGTGACCGCACGTTCGGTCGCGGCGGTTGCGGCGGCAGCGTCGGTGCAGGTGTCGTCGCCACGGACCGAGATGTAGTTGTTCTTGGCCTTGCCCGAGGCATTCACTTCGGCCATCGCGGCTTCAGCCGCGTTCGCCATGTGCCCGGTCAAGGATTCGATCGGGCCGGTGAAGCCGATCAGGATGCCGATCTTGACGTCCTCGGCGGACGCGGCACCAGCCATCAGCGCGCAGGCCGAAGCGGCCAGCATGAGTTTCTTCATTTATTATTTCTCCCTGTTTGGATCGAAATCCTGAGCCGACCGTAGAGTGGCGCGTTCAAAAAGGGAAGCCAAATTCTGTCGACAGTATGTCGACGAAAATTCGACGTGCCAGTCGACATGCTGCGTTGTGGCTCTACATATCAAGGTTGTGCGCGCCGTCTGGGTCAAGACAAACCGCATGGATCAGAGAAGGAAATGAAATCAGCATTCTGCCTTGTCGTCCCTGCGGACGACAGGACGGTCCGGGCTTTCTCAGATCGACAGCCGCACCGCCACCGCGCCAGGCATCCCTTGCGTTCCGCGCTCACGATAGGGGGTGGTGCTGTAATGGCTGCGGTAGCATTTCGAGAAGTGGCTGGGCGAAGCGAAGCCGCAGGCGAGCGCCACATTGATCACGCTCATGTCGGTCTGCATCAGCAGGTTCCGCGCCTTTTGCAGCCGCAGCTCCATGTAATAGCGTTTCGGGCTGCGGTTCAGGTAGCGGCGGAACAGGCGCTCCAGCTGGCGGGTCGACATGCCCACCTCTTCGGCCAGATCGGCGGGCGACATCGGGTCTTCGATGTTGCCTTCCATCATCTGAATGACCTGGGAAAGCTTCGGATGCCTGACCCCGATCCGCGTCGGGATCGACAGGCGCTGGGTGTCCTGGTCGGTGCGGATCGTCGAATAGATCAGCTGGTCGGCGACCGTATTTGCCAGGTCCTCGCCATGGTCGGCGGCGATGATCTTGAGCATCAGGTCCAGGGACGAGATGCCGCCAGCCGTGGTCCAGCGGTTGCCGTCCATGACATAGACCGATTTCGTCAGCTTCACATCCTCGAATTCTTCCGAGAATCCGTCCTGGTTTTCCCAGTGGATCGTGGCCTTCTTGCCATCCAGAAGCCCTGCCTTGGCCAGCGCATGACCGCCCGTGCAGATGCCTGCGATGGTCACGCCGCGCCGCGCCTCGCGCCGAAGCCAGCTGACGATGCCTTTCGTCGTGGTGCGTTGCACGTCAAGCCCGCCGCAGACCAGAACCGTGTCCTCGCGGTCCATCTCCTCCAGCCCCATGTCCAGCCGGAAGGT
>JAGPEG010000155.1 GCA_018057165.1 Tabrizicola sp. | reverse complement strand
GTGCTGCACCCGCACCCGGCTTACGGCGGGACGATGAACAACAAGGTCGTGTATAACCTGCACTACGCCTTCTACAACCTGGGTTTTACCGTGTTGCGCTTCAACTTCCGCGGTGTCGGAAGGTCGCAGGGCGAATATGACCAGGGGATCGGCGAACTCAGCGACGCGGCCTCGGCGCTCGACTATCTGCAGGCGATGAACCAGAACTCCAAGCAATGCTGGGTTGCGGGCTTTTCCTTCGGTGCCTGGATCGGGATGCAGCTCTTGATGCGGCGCCCGGAAATCACCGGCTTCGTCTCGGTCGCCCCGCCTGCGAACCTTTACGACTTCTCCTTCCTCGCCCCCTGCCCCTCTTCGGGCCTGATCATCAACGGCTCCGCTGACAAGGTCGCCCCCCCGAAGGACACCAAGACGCTGGTCGGCAAGCTGCACGAGCAGAAGGGCATCACCATCACCCACACCGAGATCGAGGGTGCGGACCATTTCTTCAAGGACGAAGAGGCGCATATGCAGCCGATGATCCAGACGGTCTCCGATTACGTCCGCCGGAGGATGACGGAGGCGACGCGCTGATGTCCGCGCTTCAGGATTTGGCCGACAAACTGGCCGATGACGTGCTGGCCGCCGAGACCGAACTGGGCGACGACCGCTTTTTCGAAAAGGTCGCGCAGGTGCTGGCGGCGGCCTCGCCCACGTTCCAGGAGGCCTATATCACCTCGATCCGCGTCCGCCTTGCCGAACGCCGGGGCCGCCTGTTTCTGGAACGCGCGCTTGCCGCCAAGCGCGGCGAGATCGTCGAGGAGGTGGCCGAGGCGGAGCCGGTCATCGACGTGGGCTCTGGCCATTGACCGAAAGGCTGGACCGCCAGTTCGCCTTTCTGAACGAAGCGGACCGGCTGAAATCGGTGCTGCGCGCGACGACGCTGGTCGACGGTTCGCGGCCCGAGAACTCCGGCGAACATTCCTGGCATCTGGCCCTGTATGCGCTGGTGCTGGCCGACCAGGCCGCGCCGGGGGTGTCGATCGACCGGGTGATCCGCATGCTCCTGATCCACGACCTGGTCGAGATCGACGTGGGCGACGTGCCGATCCATTCGCAGAACGGCGCCGCACATGGGTCGACCGAGACGCAGGCCGCCGAAGCGAAAGCCGCCGACCGGATTTTTGGACTTCTCCCCAGTGACTTGGCCACCGATCTTCGCGCGCTCTGGGTAGAATTCGAGGCCGCCGAGACCCCCGATGCCCGCTTCGCCAAGTCGCTGGACCGGGTGCAGCCGGTGATGGCGAACCTGATGAGCGACGGGGGGACCTGGGCCAGCTACAATGTCACCTTCGACCAGTTGGATGCCCGCGTCGGCGTGAAGATCGCCAAGGGCGCGCCGGCTCTGTGGGATTGGGTGCGGGAAAAGGCCCGGCCTTGGTTCGGTTGACCTCCGCGTGCAACTTCGTCTTCGCGTCGGGAGGCAACCCCAGCGAGTGACGACGTCCTCGACGACCGGCCCCACAAGCGCATCGACTTTTCGGTATACAATCGCATACCGCACTTCCCAAGCCATCCCTTTTCCGCTATGCACCCCGCAACCGAATCCTTTGGAGGTCTGACGTGTCGAAGATCAAGGTAGCAAACCCCGTTGTCGAACTCGACGGCGACGAGATGACCCGGATCATCTGGGACTTCATCAAGAAGAAACTGATCCTGCCCTACCTCGACATCGACCTGAAATACTACGACCTCGGGATCGAGGAGCGTGACCGCACCGAGGACAAGATCACCATCGACGCGGCCCATGCGATCCAGAAATACGGCGTCGGCGTCAAATGCGCGACGATCACCCCCGATGAACAGCGGGTCGAGGAGTTCGGCCTGAAGCAGATGTGGAAATCGCCCAATGGCACGATCCGCAACATCCTGGGCGGCGTGATCTTCCGCGAGCCGATCATCTGCCAGAACGTGCCGCGCCTGGTGCCGCACTGGACCCAGCCCATCGTCGTCGGCCGCCACGCCTTTGGCGACCAGTACCGCGCCACCGACTTCCGCTTCCCCGGCAAGGGCAAGCTGACGATGAAATATGTCGGCGACGACGGCACGGTGATCGAAAAGGACGTCTATTCCGCGCCGTCCGCCGGGGTCTACATGGGCATGTACAACCTTGATGACAGCATCACCGACTTCGCCCGTGCCTCGCTGAACTATGGCCTCGTGCGCAACGTGCCGGTCTACCTGTCGACCAAGAACACCATCCTCAAGGCCTATGACGGCCGCTTCAAGGACATCTTCCAGCAGGTCTTCGACGCCGAATTCGCCGAGGCGTTCAAGAAGGCCGGGATCACCTATGAACACCGCCTGATCGACGACATGGTGGCAAGCGCGCTGAAATGGTCGGGTGGCTATGTCTGGGCCTGCAAGAACTATGACGGCGACGTGCAGTCCGACATCGTGGCGCAGGGCTTCGGCTCGCTGGGCCTGATGACCTCGGTCCTGATGACGCCCGATGGCAAGATCGTCGAAGCCGAGGCCGCGCATGGCACGGTAACGCGCCACTTCCGCGAGCATCAGAAGGGCAAGCAGACCTCCACCAACTCCATCGCCTCGATCTACGCCTGGACCGGGGGCCTGAAGCACCGCGCGAAGCTGGACGGGAACGAGGCGCTGCTGCGCTTTGCGACCACGCTGGAGAAAGTGACCGTGGACGCCGTGGAAGACGGCTTCATGACCAAGGATCTGGCGCTTCTGGTCGGGCCGGACCAGAAATGGCTGACCACCATGGGCTATCTGGAAAAGGTGGACGAATATCTGGGCAAGGCGCTGAAGGGCTGAGCCCGCGCCAGCAAAAGGACAAGGCCCGGGGACGACCCCCGGGCCTTCTTCATGTCAGCGGAAGGCGTTCGCATCGACATTCGCCCAGACTTCGTCGCCACTGATGCGGAAGCCTGCGTTGGCAAGCTTGTAGCAGGCGCTGCCGGTCGACTGCATCCGCACTGCCAGCACCTTCCCGCTTGGCGACACGGTGGCTTCGTGAACCCAGCCGATCATGGCGCCGTCGCGGTCCCGGACCACGAAACCGTTGTAGGCGGTCTCGTTGCCATCCTTGGCGCAGGTCAGGCGCTTGGTGCTGCCTTTGGTCGCGACGGCGACCGGAGCCGTCGGATCAACCACGCCGGGAACGCCAGGGGTGCCGGGGGTGCCGGGAGTGCCAGGCGTCGTTGTCCCGCCAGTGCCAATCCCGACACTGGCACCAACGCTGGTGCCCCCCACGCCGACGTCAGCATCGACACCGATACCGCCACCGCCGATGCCGACATCGACATCGACGCCCAGGCCCAGCCCCAGACCCAACCCGCCCGCTGCAATCGGGCTTGTCGTCAAAACCAGCGCCAGCAGAAAGGTCGGCGCTGCCGCCCGGCCCTTGCAAACCAGCCCTGGCCGCAGTTGCTTGATCGTCCTGATGATTTCAAACGACATGACATTCCTCATTCGGCAAACATCGGTGGGAAACACGGGCCCAGTTTGCCCTTCTCCCCGGTTGGACCAGCGCATCTGCTGTCGTTCCGAGGCTCGGTCCGCATTCCTGGGTGGCATAGATCAACCCTAAGATGAGCATGGCCTTGGAATGTGGCGGAATGGTATCGTTACGCATCTTTATTTCGCCATTTGTATTAACATCGAAATTTAATTGCGCACGCGCCATTGCCGCCCAGCCTGCGGAGCTTTGCCGCTTGCAAGTGTTTGGGCCCCTGCGGTCCCAGCGCGCGCAACTTCGCGCCGGGATCCGAGGTGCGAAATGACGGGTCAAACCTATTGACTTTTTTAGGTCACAATGTATGACCTATAACCGCATCCGGAGACTCTCATGCCCGACCGCACCGATCAGCTGACTGACCAGCCCCGCCACAGCGCCGTGGACGATGCGCAGGGCATCGCCTTCGGGGTGACGATGGCCGCACTCGGCATGCATATCCTCACCCATATGGGCTTTGTCACCGGCCAGACCACCGGGCTTGCGGTGCTGATCGCACATCTGACCGGCCTGCCCTTCCCGGCTGTCTACTTCACCGTGACGCTGCCCTTCCTGGGCCTTGCCTGGCGTCGGATGGGTGCGCGGTTCGCGCTCAAGACTCTTGTCACCACCGCCGCGCTGTCCGGTCTGGTGGCCGTGCTGCCAAGCTGGGTGGAACTGGGGCGGATCGAGCCCACCGTGGCCGCGATCCTCATCGGCCTTCTGTTCGGCATCGCGGCGCTGGCTGCCATCCGGCATGGCGGCAGCTTCGGCGGGCTCTCCGTCCTCTGGATCGAGTTGCAGGACCGCACCGGATTTCCGGCGGGCCATGCCCAGCTTCTGTCCGATTTGGTGATCTTCGGCCTCGCCGCGCTGATCATGCCGCTGGACACCCTGGCCTACAGTTTTCTGGGCGCGGCGGTCTTTTCGCTGTTCCTGGCCGTCAACCACCGCCGCGACCGCTATGTCGCCGTCTGATTCTGTGGCGGGATGAACCGGGCCTGCGGCATCGGCGCACTTGCAGACCCGTCCCGCCCCGGCTAGCCGGGGGCCATGACCGACCCCGGCAAGCACAGCCTGATCGAAGACGCCCAGGGCATCGCCTATGGCGCCACCATGGCCGCCTTCGGCATCACCATCCTGACCCATCTTGGCCTGGTCACGGGCCAGACCGCCGGGCTGGCGGTGCTGATCGCCTATGCGACCGGATGGAGCTTCGGCCCGGTGTTCTTTGCGGTGAACCTGCCCTTCTACCTCTTGGGCTACCTGCGCATGGGGCTGCGCTTTACCGTCAAGACCTTTGCCGCGGTGGCGCTGCTCTCGGCGCTGTCGGTCTGGATGCCGGGCCAGTTGGCCTTTGCCACGCTGAACCCCTGGCTTGGCGCGGTGCTGTTCGGCTTTCTCTCCGGCTCGGCGCTGCTGGCGCTGTTCCGGCATGGCGCGAGCCTGGGCGGGATCGGCATTCTGGCGCTGATGTTGCAGGACCGTCTGGGCTGGCGCGCGGGCTGGGTGCAACTGGGTTTCGACGCCGGGCTTTTCGCGCTGGCCTTCCTGGTCGTGCCGCCGGAAACCGTCGCGATCAGCTTCGCAGGCGCGCTGGTGGTGAACCTGGTGATCGCCGTCAATCACCGCCGCGACCGCTATATCGCGGCCTGATCCATGCCTGCGGGTGTTAATATTTCCTGAACGCCCGCGACCAAGGCATTGATTTCATTCCTGCGGCCCTTGCTGTCCACCGTGGACACCGCGCGCCCTCTGGCGGCCTGCCCGAAAACCCTGTAAGGCCCCCGCCAACCTCATAGGACCCCGATACCCATGGAACTGCGCAACATCGCGATCATCGCCCACGTCGACCACGGCAAGACGACCCTGGTGGACGAGCTTCTGAAGCAGTCGGGGGCCTTCCGCGACAACCAGGCCGTCAGCGAACGGGCGATGGATTCGAACGACATCGAGCGCGAGCGCGGGATCACCATCCTCGCCAAGGCGACCTCGGTCGAATGGAACGGCGCCCGGATCAACATCGTCGACACCCCCGGCCACGCGGACTTTGGTGGCGAGGTGGAGCGGATCCTGTCGATGGTCGACGGCGTCTGCCTGCTGGTCGACGCCGCCGAAGGCCCGATGCCGCAGACCAAGTTCGTGCTGACCAAGGCGCTTGCCCTGGGTCTGCGGCCCATCGTGGTCCTGAACAAGGTCGACAAGCCCGATGCCGAACCCGACCGCGCCCTGAACGAGGTCTTCGACCTGTTCGCCAACCTCGGCGCCAGCGACGAGCAGCTTGACTTTCCCCATGTCTACGCCTCGGGCCGTTCTGGCTGGGCGGATGCGGAACTCGACGGGCCGCGGAAGGATCTGTCGGCCCTTTTTGCCCTGATCATCCGCCATGTCCCCGCGCCGAAGCAGTTGTCCCGGCAGGACGAGCCGTTCTCGATGCTGGCGACCACGCTCTCCGCCGACCCCTATCTCGGGCGCATCCTGACGGGCCGGGTGGAGACGGGACGCATCACCACCGGCACCTCGCTGAAAGCCCTGTCGCGCGAAGGCGAACGGCTGGAACAGTTCCGCGTCACGAAGATCCTGGCCTTCCGGGGCCTGAGCCAGACCCAGATCGACGAGGCCGTCGCCGGTGACATCGTCACCCTTGCCGGGATGACCAAGGCCACCGTCGCCGACACGCTCTGCGCGCTGGACCTTGACACTGCCCTGCCCGCCCAGCCCATCGACCCGCCGACCATCACCGTGACCTTCGGCATCAACGACTCGCCGCTGGCAGGCCGGGATGGCAGCAAGGTGCAATCCCGCGTCATCCGCGACCGGCTGATGAAGGAAGCCGAGGTCAACGTCGCGATCAAGGTCGCCGACACTCCCGGCGGCGATGCGTTCGAGGTCTCGGGCCGGGGCGAATTGCAGATGGGCGTGCTGATCGAGAACATGCGGCGGGAAGGGTTCGAACTGTCGATCTCGCGCCCGCGCGTCATCATGCAGGACATCGACGGGGTCCGGCACGAGCCGATCGAGGAAGTCATCGTCGATGTCGATGACGAATATTCCGGCACGGTGATCGACAAGCTGACCGGCGAGCGCAAGGGCGATCTTGTCGAGATGAAGCCCGCAGGTGTCGGCAAGACCCGGATCATCGCCCATGTGCCCTCGCGCGGGCTGATCGGTTATCAGGGCCAGTTCCTGACCGACACGCGCGGCACCGGCGTCTTGAACCGCATCTTCCACGGCCATGCCCCGCACAAGGGGCCGATCCAGGGCCGGCGACAGGGCGTGCTGATCTCGACCGAAAGTGGCGTCTCGGTCGCCTATGCGCTGTGGAACCTGGAGGACCGGGGCCGCATGTTCATCGGGCCGCAGGAACAGGTCTATGTCGGCATGATCATCGGCGAGCATGCCCGCGACAACGACCTGGAAGTGAACCCGCTGAAGGGCAAGAAGCTGACCAACGTCCGCGCGAGTGGCACCGACGAAGCGGTCCGCCTGACGCCGCATATCAAGATGAGCCTGGAAGAGGCCATCGCCTATATCGACGACGATGAGCTGGTCGAGGTGACTCCGAAGGTCATCCGCCTGCGCAAACGCGAGCTGGACCCGAACGAGCGCAAGCGCGCCTCGCGGAAAGAGTGACGGTCGGGGCCAGAGCCAAGAATTTTAAGCAAAATTCTTGGCAAATTCCTTGCTGAAGGAATTTGGTCCCGGTCAGGCGGCGGAGGCGAGGCGGCAGGGCAGGAAATCCTCGACCATCGCGGTTTCGCCGTCGAAGGTGCAGAAGCTGTAGGGCGGGACTTCCTCCCAGCCATGCTCCTCGGCCTCCAGCGGCTCGGACACGACGGCGCGGCCTTGCCTGGTGTCGGACCAGCGGTGGTAAAGCGACGGCGCGGCATCGTCGGTTGAGTAACGGACCGCATAAAGCCTTTGACCATCCGACAGG
>JAGPEG010000154.1 GCA_018057165.1 Tabrizicola sp. | reverse complement strand
CGCGGACGCCAGAAACCGACCTGTTCGTCCAGATGCAGTTCCAGCCGCGCCGCGCCCCTGCCCCCGGTGATTTCGGAAATCCGTTCCGCCACCGCCAGGCAATAGGCCGCCTCTGCCTCTGCCGTCGTCGCACCATGAAGCATGCCGGAGGGCGCGGCGAAACCCTGCCACCAGACGGTCGCAAACAGGGCCACCGCCACCATTGCAAGCCCGATCCCCAGCGCCTTCATCATCCCCCCTGATCATCGGGGGGCAGCAAAGCCGACAAAGGTAAAGAAAAGGCGGACGCGACCCTTCGATCGCGCCCGCCGCTTTCAGACAAGTCTACCGATTACTCGGCCAGCGCCTTGTCGGTGATGGCCGAAGTCCAGGCCCCTTCCGGCGCCTTGGTGATCACCGGGTCAGAGCCGCCCGCCATCAGCGTCGCCACGGTCTTTTCCGCCGCCGCCACGTCCAGCGCGCCGTTCGAGCCCGCCGTCAGCTTGGCAATCTCGCCCATCATCCGCTTCTGATGCACTTCGGTCTGCGCGCCGGTCTGGTCGTTCTCCAGCACGATCATCGCCGCCTCGTCCGAATTGGCTTCGGCGTATTTCCAGCCCTTCATCGAGGCACGGACGAACTTGACCATGGTCTCCTGGAAGGCCGGATCGGCCAGCTTGTCCTCAAGCACATAGAGCCCGTCTTCCAGCGTCGCCACGCCCATGTCCTGATACTTGAACGTCACCAGCTGCTCCGGCGTGATCCCAGCGTCGATCACCTGCCAGTATTCGTTGTAGGTCATGGTCGAGATGCAGGCCGCCTGTTTCTGCAGCAGCGGATCGACGTTGAACCCCTGCTTCAGCACCGTCACCCCGCCCGCCGAACCATCGGTCTTCAGACCAAGCTGGCTCATCCAGGACAGGAACGGATATTCGTTACCGCCGAACCAGACCCCCAGGGTCTTGTCGGCGAAATCCTTCGGCTCCTTGATCCCGCTGTCGGCCATGCAGGTCAGCATCATGCCCGAGGAGGCGAAAGGCTGGGCGATGTTCACCAGCGGCAGACCCTTCTCGCGCGCGGCCAGCGCCGAGGGCATCCAGTCCACCATCACATCCGCCCCGCCACCGGCCATCACCTGCGTCGGCGCGATATCCGGCCCGCCCGGCAGGATGGTGACGTTCAGCCCCTCTTCCTCGTAATACCCTTTCGCCTGCGCGACGTAATAGCCCGCGAACTGGGCCTGCGTGACCCATTTCAGCTGCAGCTTCACGTCCTCGGCGCTGGCTCCGGTCGCCATCGCTGCCAAGGCCGCCGCCGTAAGTAGCTTCTTCATTGCCGTTCTCCCGTGTTGGGGCCCCTCCGAGCCCTTGTTAATGCCGTTGCGACGGATGCCAGAAGGTCATCCACCGTTCGATCAGCGCGACGATCCCATAAAGAAGCGATCCCGCCAATGCCGCCACCGCAATCTCGGCCCAGACCATGTCAAGACCAAGCCGCCCCACCTCGGTCGAGATGCGGAACCCCATGCCGAAGGTCGGGCTGCCGAAAAACTCGGCAACGATGGCCCCGATCAAGGCCAGAGTCGATGCAATTTTCAGCCCGTTGAAGACGAAGGGCAGCGCCGCCGGCAGCCGCAGCTTGACCAGCGTCTGCAGGTAGCTTGCGCCCCAGGTCGCCATCAGGTCGCGCTGCATCCGCTCGCTCGCCTGAAGCCCGGCGACGATGTTCACCAGCATTGGGAAGAACACCATCACCACGACGACCGCCGCCTTGGATTCCCAGCCGAAGCCGAACCACATCACCAGGATCGGCGCGAGGCCGACGATGGGCAGCGCCGCGACGAAATTGCCGATGGGCAGCAGGCCACGCTGCAGGAAGGGGCTGCGGTCAATGGCGACGGCGGTCAGGAAAGCGGCACCACTGCCGATCAGGAAGCCGGGAATCGCGCCCTTCAGGATGGTCTGGGCGAAGTCCTGCCACAGCATCGGCAACGAGGTCGCGATCTTCGCGGCAATGGCGCTTGGCGCGGGCAGGATCACCGGAGCGATGCCCAGCCCCCGCACCAGCCCCTCCCACAGCACCAGAAGCGTCGCGCCAAAGATCAGCGGCACAAGGGCCTTGCCAAACCGAGTTTTCGCGACCGGGCTTCCCGCCAGCCAGACGTTCAGCGCCCAGGCCCCCAGCCAGACCAGCAGGGCAAGCAGCAGCGCGCTCATGCCGGAACCCCCATCCGCTTGCGCGCCAGCCGCTCGACAATCCCCACTGCCACGATCAGCAACCCGGCCAGGATCGCCGCCGCAAACAGCGCCGCCCACATGATCAGCGGCTCACCGAACTGCGACCCGATCAACATCCGCGCGCCCAGGCCCTCGATGGCCCCGGTCGGCAGCTCGCCCACGATGGTCCCGACCAGGCTCGCCGCCACCGCCACTTTCAGCGAGGCAAAGAAATACGGCATCGAGGCCGGCAGCCGCAGCTTGAGGAAGGTCGCCGCCTCGCCCGCGCCATAGGTCTTGAGGAGATCCAGCTGCATCTGATCCGGGGCGCGCAATCCCTTCACCATGCTGACCAGCACCGGGAAGAACGACAGGTACGCCGCGATGATCGCCTTCGGCACGTCGCGGTCGCTCAGGCCCAGCTGGCTCGACAAGGTGATGATCATCGGCGCCAGCGCCACGATGGGCACGGTCTGGCTGATGATCGCCCAGGGCATCACGCTCATGTCCATCACCCGGAACCGCACGATGGCCATCGCCAGCAGCACCCCGGCGATGATCCCAAGGCCAAAGCCCATCATCGTGCCCTTGAAGGTCACGAACCCGTGGTAGACTAGGCTCCGCTTCGAGGTCACCGCCTGCCCGAACAGCCCCTTCCACAGCTCCGCCCCCACCTGATGCGGCGGCGGCAGGAGGGGCCGGTCGAGGCTCATCGTCTGCGGCACCATCTCGGCGAAGCTGACCGTGGTCCCTGCCCGTTCCGCCTGATCATAGATCCAGGTGGAGTTCATCCAGACGGCGGCGAGATACCAGAGGACGATGATCCCGGCGAGGATGGTGAGGATGGGAAGAACTGTCTGGCGCAGGCTCATTCCATCACCACCATTTTCTGTCTCCAGATATCCCCGCCGGAAGCTCCCACCGATCTGGCATGCGTAAGGCTTGTCATCCCTTCGCCCCCGTCGGCCAGGCGATCATCGCCACTGCCATGCAACCGACCGCCATCCCGGCCAGTTGCAACCCGCTGGGCCGCTCGCCAAACACAAAGATCGCCATCACCGAAATCGCGACCAGCTGGAAGATCGCCGACAGTGCGATGGCAAGGCCAAGGCCGTTCGCCTTCATCACCTGCACCATCAGGAAATTGCCGACGCAGAACAAAGCCAGCGCGCCGATCAGCACCGGAAGCCCGCCTTTGACGGCATAGATTTTCAACACCGCATTGGCCCCGACGAAGACCGCCGTCGCCAGGCCAAGCCAAAGGAAAGTAACCCCGCTCATCGCCCTAATCCTTCTTCCGCGCCCGCCGCTTCGGCCTGGCCGCCAGCGCCGCCGCTTCGGCAATCGCCGCCGCCCGCGCCTCGGGTGTCATCCCGTCCCAGTCCCGCGCCGCCTTCAACCCCGCGCGCAGGTCGCCCCACCAGACCCAGAGCATCGCCGGGTAGAGGAGCAGGATGATCCCCAGCCACCACAGCGTCGTGACCATGTCGCCCGCCGCCCGCGCCTCCATCGGCATGCTGCCAAGCGCCCAAAGTGCGACCCAGATCACCCCCAGAGCGCCTGCGACCAGAAGCGGGACGCCCAGCACCCAGGCCCAGAAGGTCAGCCAGCACCGCGCCACCGTGGGCGGAGGCAGCGCAGGGGCCTTGAGCGCGGGCTTGACCATCGCGCTTCACCGCTGTTCCCACCGGGCACGGCGTACATACGGCGTATGGATGAAACCCATACGCGATCCATACCGAATCCAGACGCCTGGCCTACTCATCATGATGACCGGCCCGCAGCCCCTCCCGCACCCGATGGGCGATCTCGATGAACTCCCGGCTGTCGCGGATATCCAGCGGTCGTTCCTTCGGCAGGGGCGAGTCGATCACGTCGGTGATCCGCCCCGGACGCGGCGACATGACGACGATCTTGGTGGAGAGATACACCGCCTCGGGGATGGAATGTGTAACGAACCCAACGGTCTTTCCGGTCCGGGCCCAGAGCTTCAGCGTTTCCTCGTTCAGCCGGTCGCGCACGATCTCATCCAATGCGCCGAAGGGTTCGTCCATCAGCAGGATATCCGCGTCGAAGGCCAGCGCGCGGGCGATGGAGGCGCGCTGCTGCATCCCGCCCGACAGCTGCCAGGGAAACTTCTTGCCGAAGCCTTTCAACTCAACCAGCTCCAGCACCCGCTGAACCCGCTCCTCCTGATCGGCCTTGGAAAATCCCATGATTTCAAGGGGAAGCTTGATGTTCCCCCTTATGGTCCGCCAGGGATACAACCCCGCCGCCTGGAACACATAGCCATAGGCCCGCTTCCGCCGCGCCTCATCGGGTGACATTCCGTTAACCGTCAATGTCCCGCTGGTTGGCGTCTCCAAAGCCGCAATCGCCCGCAGGAAAGTCGTTTTCCCGCAGCCACTTGGCCCGATGAAGCTGACAAACTCCCCCGCGCCGATGGTCAGGTTCACGTCCTTCAACGCCTGCACCGGCCCGTCCGCGGTCTCGAAGACAAGGTTCAACCCCCTGGCCTCGATCACCGGAGCATTGGTCTGACTATCCTTCACGCGCCCCTCGTCCCTTCATCGTCCTGTTGCAAGCCGTCGGTAGTGTTGCATCTTGTTCCAACGCATGAGGCCCGCCATGCCGACCACCCTCGCCTTCCTTCCGTACCCCGATGATTTCGAAGAAGATTTCTTCGGGGTTCCGGTCCTCGTCTGGTCCGACCCTACACCCCCGTCGCCGGAACCCCAGTCCGCACCACCGGACGCGGAGCGGTCAGGTCCTTCCACTGGCTGAGCGCGCGGTTCACCGCCGGGCGCGGCTCACGGGCAACGAATTGGCCGTGGCCCTCCTTGGTCCGCACCTCGCCGTCGTGGATCGCGACATGGCCGCGAGTCAGGGTGAACCGGGGCAGGCCCTTCACCTTCTGCCCTTCGAAGACATTGTAGTCGATCGACGACTGCTGCTTGCCCGCCGTGATGGTCTTCTCCTTCTCCGGGTCCCAGACCACCAGATCGGCATCCGCGCCCACCAGAACCGCGCCCTTCTTCGGGTAGCAGTTCAGGATTTTCGCGATATTGGTTGAGGTTACGGCGACAAATTCATTCGGCGTCAACCGCCCGGTGCCGACGCCGTGGGTCCAGAGCATCGGCATCCGGTCCTCAAGCCCCCCGGTCCCGTTCGGGATTTTCGAGAAGTTGCCAAGACCAAACCGCTTCTGCTCCGTGGTGAAGGCACAATGGTCCGTCGCCACCACCGAGAGGCTCCCCGACTGCAGCCCGGCCCAGAGGCTGTCCTGATGCTTCTTGTTGCGGAACGGCGGCGACATCACCCGCCGCGCGGCATGGTCCCAGTCCGCATTGAAATATTCGCTTTCGTCCAGCGTCAGGTGCTGGATCAACGGCTCGCCCCAGACCCGTTTCCCCTGCTGCCTTGCCCTGCGAATGGCTTCGTGCGCCTCCTCGCAAGAGGTATGCACGACATACAGCGGCACCCCCGCCATGTCGGCGATCATGATCGCGCGGTTGGTCGCCTCGCCCTCCACCTGCGGGGGGCGGGAATAGGCATGCGCCTCCGGCCCGGTGTTCCCCTCGGCCAGCAGCTTCGCCGTCAACTCCGCCACCACATCGCCGTTCTCGGCATGGACCATCGCCAGCCCACCAAACTCCCCCACCCGCTTGAACGACTGATACATCTCGTCGTCATTCACCATCAGCGCGCCCTTGTAGGCCATGAAGTGCTTGAACGAGGTCATGCCCGCCTTGATGCTGTCGGCGATCCCGTCAAAGACCTTCTCCCCCCACCAGGTCACCGCCATGTGGTAGGAATAATCGCAATTCGCCCGGCCCGACTTGTTGTGCCACATCTGGGCCGCATCCATCAGCCCCTGCCCCTGCCCCGGCAACACGAAGTCGACGACCATCGTCGTCCCGCCGGAAAGCGCCGCCCGCGTCCCGCTCTCGAAATCATCCGAGGAATAGGTGCCCATGAAGGGCATCTCCAGATGCGTATGCGGGTCGATCCCGCCGGGCATCACATAACAGCCGGTCGCGTCCAGCTCCGTCCCGCCCTTGAGGCCCTGCCCAATCTCGGTGATCACCCCGTTCTCCACCCGCACATCGGCCCTGTAAGTGAGGTCGGCGGTGACGACGGTGCCGTTCTTGATGATGGTGGTCATTGGTGCCCCTTTCGTTTGTATCAATTCGGCAAGTCCGGCAGTTCCATGAACAAGTCAGTTGCTGCCCCAAAGAGCAGCTCATCATGTTTTTCGTAGCAGTACGCCAGTATCCTTGCCTCAATCGCCTCTGAATTGGCGGACGCATGCAAAACATTCTTTTGAAATTTACCATGAACGTCGTTGGCAAAGTTCCAGCCAGTCCAGAAGCCGTACGTCCACTGAACCATTAGGTCCATCGATGTTCGATCATCCCTTAACTCAATTATCTTCGAGCAAGGAACCATTGGTAAGCCAACTGCTTTTCCGGAATTCTCATCCGAAGCGGACACCGTGGGCAGAAGCGAAAGCCCGGTCAAAACTGCAACTCTAAAGATGGGTTGTTTTGCCAGCCTCACCCCACCACCCCCGCCACCTCAAGCACCGCGTGCAGGAGCACATCCGTCCCCGCAGCGGCCCACTCCGACGAAATCTCCTCCGCCTCGTTGTGCGACAGCCCATCCACGCAGGGGCACATCACCATCACCGTGGGGGCGACGCGGTTAATCCAGCAGGCGTCGTGGCCGGCGCCCGAGACGATGTCAATGTGGGAATAGCCCAGCTTTTCAGCAGATTGGCGGACGATCTTCACAAGGCCGGGGTCAAAGGTGACGGGGTCGAAGTGGCCCACATCCTCGATCTCGCAGCCGAGGCCCAGTTCCTTCGCCACCGCATAGGCGGCGCGGATGACTTCGGCCTTCATCGCATCGAACTTGGCCTGTTCGGGCGACCGGATATCCACCGTGAACACCACCTTGCCCGGTATGACGTTGCGCGAGTTCGGGAAGACCTTGACCTGCCCCACCGCGCCCACGGCGTTCGGCTGGTGGCTCATCGCGATCTGGTGCACCCGCTCGGTGATCCGCGCCATGCCTAACCCCGCATTCACCCGCATGTTCATCGGCGTCGACCCGGTATGCGCGTCCTTCCCCGTCAGCGTGATCTCCAACCACCAAAGCCCCTGCCCGTGGGTGACAACGCCAATCGACGCGCCCTCGGCCTCCAGGATCGGCCCCTGCTCGATGTGCAACTCCAGCAT
>JAGPEG010000153.1 GCA_018057165.1 Tabrizicola sp. | reverse complement strand
GAACAAAAAACAGCGCGCACCCCGAATCGATGCGCGCCGGTGTCCCTTTGGTTGGCCGGGAGTCTACCCCCTGCCCGCCTTCAGTTCAAGAGGGAAAGCCGGTCAGGCCCCGATGATGTAATGAAGTCCGGTGCGGATCGCCAGGTCGACAAGGCTGAAAAAGGTCGCGGCAAGGGCAGAGAGGATGAAGACCATCAGCGTGGTCAGAAGCACCTCGCGCCGGGTGGGCCAGACCACCTTGGACACTTCGGTGCGGACCTGCTGGAGGAACTGGAGGGGGTTCGTCGTGGACATGGGGATTCCGGGACTAGGGTCGCGGAGGGAGATACGGGTTTGGCGGGAGGATTTCAAGCGGCAGCCGAAAGGCCCACAGCCTGCCCACGCGGGACACAGGGTGAGGGTCAACAAAATCAAGGCCTTGGTTGTGGGCATTCACGATCTGGAAAGCAAATGCTGCGCCCCGGCGGGCCCTGCGTCACATCAGAGACCCGGAAAACCACCAGAAGGACGGGTCCGGCGTCACAAACCGCGAACTCGCGCCGGACGCCGGGCCCGCCGCGCCCCGAGACAGAGGGGGAGGCGCGGCAGGGGAAAGGATCACTTCAACCGGGTGACCACGCCTTCGGCGAAGGCCTCGACCAGGCGGGTATAGGCCCCAGTGGTATCGGTCGAAAGCACCACGGTCATGCCCTCGGGCACGATCACCTGGGCATTCTCCAGCGACACGGTCAGCTCATAGGTGTCCGTGTTCGCCATGTCGGTGTCGTCGCGGATCGTCACGTCGCCCACCAGGACGGCATCGCCGAGGTTCAGCTCGCGCTCGAAGGCGCTGGCCAGTTCGACCTCGCGGATGTCGACGATGATCTGCGCCCCGTCGATCTTGCCGTCTTCGTCGGGCTTGATCTCCTCGACCGGCAGGCGGTTGGTCAGCTTGGCGACCAGCGCATTCTCCAGGTCCTTCTCCAGATTGGCCCAGAAGGTCGCCGCCTGCGCATTGTTGACCGCCGAGATGTCGACCGAAACGTCAACCTTTGCCACGGTGTCGACGTTGGCAAGCAGCGGGCTTGTCACGAGGGCGATGAGAGCAGCGGCAGCTGCTGTTTTCGCGTGAAGCATTGGTGTCTCCATGTTCCTGTGTTCAGGTGTGATGAAGACAGAACGCGCCAGACCGCTGCCGGGTTCCCGGACGGACCCCGTGGTCGGCAGCGATGCACCTTGGGAGGATGGCAGGGGCAGAAGGTTTCGAACCCTCGACCTACGGTTTTGGAGACCGTCGCTCTACCAGCTGAGCTATACCCCTACGCGGAGGCCGGGTTACGGCAGCCGGGGCGGGAGGTCAAGGGATTCTCGCAGGGTTCAGGACCAGAAGCGGTGCCGGCTTGCGGTTTCTCAATGCCTTCGTCACCCATCGCGCGACCGGCGTCTCCTTGCGCCTTGATGGCGCTTGCGACGAGGAGACGGGGTCGCACGAGGAGCATCCGGAAGCGGCTGGCGGCGCGGGGCCGGGGCTTCTAGGTTGAGCAGGATCGCAGGAGGATGCGCGTGCAGTCGGTGGCAGAGATCGTGGCAGAGTTTGCGGGTCGCCCCTGGAGGGCGGTTCCCGAGGCCGATCTGGGCGCTGCTGCGCAGGTGCCGACGATGCTGACGCCCGAAGAGGGGCTGCTTTACCACTGGCTCGGTCGCCGGGCGGAGGGCGCGGGGGCGACGGTCGACCTTGGCGCCTATGCCGGCGGGTCGGCGGCGCGGCTGCTGTCGGGGCTGGCCTTGTCGGGGCGGGATTTCCATGTCCACAGCTATGATCGTTTCCGGTCCTCGCGGGCCTTCTGGGCGCGCTACCTGCCGGGCGAGCCCCTGCCCGAGGCGGATGATGCGGATCTGTTGCCGGTGGTGCGGCGGCACCTGTCCCCCTGGGAGGGTCATGTGACGCTGCATGTCGGCGATATCGGCCAGATGCGCTGGACCGGAGGTGCAGTGAATATCCTGTCGGTGGACGCCGCCAAGGGATCGGCCATGGCCGACCATATCGCGGCAGAGTTCTTTCCTGCGCTGGTGCCGGGGCGGTCGATCCTGGTGCAGCAGGATTATCTGATGGCGGTGCAGCCCTGGCTTTCCGCGCAGATGGTCGGGATGCGCGACCAGTTCCTGCCGCTTGCCCATGTGCCGAGGGTGGGGATGGTCTTCCTGTGCGTGGCCCCGGTGACGGAACCCGTCCTGGCCGCGGCGCGGGTGGACGGGCTGACCGACGGCAAGCTGATGCAACGGGTGCGCGAGGCGGCGGCCTGGCACGAAGCCATGGTCCCGCGCCCGGTCTTCAAGGCGATGCTGGAGCAGGTGAAGGCGCATCCCGGCGTGCGGCTGGGCTGGCAGATGCGCCACGCGGCGCAAAGGAAGGGGTAGGCGGGCCGGAGGATCATCCCCCGGCCCGTGTCGGTTCAGATGGTGCCCGCGCTCATCTCGCTGGCGATGTGGTCGGCCTGGCGGATCGCCAGTGCGACGATGGTCAGCGTCGGGTTTTCCGATGCCCCGGTGGTGAACTGCGATCCGTCCGAGACGAACAGGTTCGCGATGTCGTGGGTCTGGCCCCATTTGTTCACCACGCCGTCCTTTGCTTCCGCCGACATGCGGTTGGTGCCAAGGTTGTGGGTAGAGGGATAGGGCGGGGTCGGAAAGGCACGGGTGGCCCCCACCGCCTCATACATCGCGATGCCCTGCTTGTAGGCGTGGTTGCGCATGGCGATGTCGTTCGGGTGATCGTCGAAGTTGACGTTGGCGACCGGCAACCCGTGCTGGTCCTTCGTCTCGGACAGGGTGACGCCGTTCGTCAGCTGCGGCATGTCCTCGCCGACGATCCACATCCCGGCCATGTTCTCGTAGTGATCCAGCGCGGTGGTGAAGCCCCGGCCCCATCCGCCGGGGTTGAGGAAGGCGGCCATGAACGGCAGGCCAAGGCTGAGGGTCTCCAGTTCATAGCCGCCGACGAAGCCGCGCGAGGGGTCGTGCCGCGCCTCGTCCTGCATGATCCCGGCCATGGTGGTGCCGCGCCACATGCGGACCGGCTTGTCGAAGATCGCGTAGACCGAGCCGGTGGTGTGACGCATGTAGTTCTTGCCGACCATGCCGGAGGAATTGGCCAGCCCGTCCGGGAACATCGTCGAGGCAGAGTTGAGCAAGAGCCGGGGCGATTCAAACGAGTTCCCGGCGACGCAGACGATCCGCGCCTTCTGCATCTGCAACGCGCCATCCTTGTCGAAATACTCGACACCCGTCACTTTCCCCGCCTCGTCGTGCAGGATGCGGGCAACGTGGCAGCGGTCGCGGACCTCAAGGTTGCCGGTCGCCTCGCCGCGCGGAATGTCGGTATAGGCGGATGACCATTTGGCGCCCCACTTGCAGCCCTGGAAGCAGAAGCCGGTCTGCTGGCAGGCCATCCGGCCATCGTATTCGGCCGAGTTGATCGCCATGCGGCCGGTGTGGACTTCCTTGTAGCCAAGCGCCTTGGCGCCCTTCTCGAAGACCAGGTAGTTGTTGTTCCCCGGCAGGCCCGCGCGGTCTCCCGTCCGGGTCACGCCCAGCTTGGTCTCGGCCTTTTCATACCAGGGTGCCATCTCGGCCCCGTCGATCGGCCAGTCCAGAAGGTTCGCCCCCTCGACCGCGCCGTAGGTGGTCAGCGCCTTCCATTCGTGGTCCTGAAACCGGATCGAGGCCCCGGCCCAATGCGTCGTGGTGCCGCCCACGGCCTTGACGATCCAGGCCGGAAGGCCTGCGAAATCCTTCGCCACGCGCCAGGAGCCGCTGGTCGTGCGGGCATCCAGCCAGGCCAGCTGGCCGAAGCTTTCCCATTCGTCGTTGATGTAATCCTCGGGCAGGTAGCGCCCGCCCGCTTCCAGCGCCACGACCTTGACGCCCTTCTGCGCCAATTCGTTCGCCAGCACCCCGCCGCCCGCGCCGGTGCCGATGATGACGACCACCTGGTCGTCGTTCAGATCAAACGTAGCCATTGCCGTCCCCCCTCAAAGCCAGTCGATGTCGTTGAAGCCGCGCTCGATGTAGCCACCCTGGGAAAAGCTTTCGCCCTGGTAGCCGAAGATCGGCCAGACCTCTTTCTGGTTATAAAGCCCGGTCACAAGGCCCGAACGGACGGTCTGGAAGAAGGGAGTCTGTTCGATCCCCTGCAAGAGCTTGACCCGGTCCTCTTCCCAGCCCGCCGCAACATAGCTGTCGAAGCCGGCAGCCTTGGCGGCAGCGTCCAGCGCGGCCACGCCCTCGGACACCAGCGTCTTGTGGTCCTCGCTGTCATAGCCCTTGACGGCCACGGCGTAGAACTGGTCGGCCACCTGGTCATGCGGGTAGATGTCGCGCGCCATCTGCAGAAGCGTCGCCATCTCCTCCGGCGTGATCACCGTCACCTCGACCGCCCAGGCCGCGTTCGGGGCGGCGATGAAGCCGGTGCCCACCACCGCCAGCGCGCCTGCCGACAGGCTGCGTGACAGAAGCTGACGCCGGGTCAGCCCTCTCAGGTCATGTCTTGTCATGGTTTCCTCCCTTGATGTCTGG
Organism: Tabrizicola sp.; assembly: GCA_018057165.1. Taxonomy (GTDB): domain Bacteria; phylum Pseudomonadota; class Alphaproteobacteria; order Rhodobacterales; family Rhodobacteraceae; genus Tabrizicola. The sequence continues at coordinate 2,913 of JAGPEG010000153.1, read as the reverse complement.
CCGGGGCAATGGCCGCCTCCCCCCTCCTCAGAGGAAGCGGCCGCCCCGCTGGATGACCTCGATCTGGTAGCCATCGGGGTCGGCGATGAAGAAGAACTTGGCGACGGTGGTGTCGCCGTTGCGGAAGTCGACGATCTTGCGGGGGGCAAGGCCGGCGGCGGTCAGCCGGGCATGCTCTGCCTCGATATCCGGGACCGACACGGCGATGTGGCCGTAGCCGTCGCCCAGAATGTAGGCCTCGGTCCGGCCCTTGTTGACGGTCAGCTCCAGCTCGAAGGTCTGTTCGGCGTTCGCGAGGTAGATCAGCGTGAAGCTGTCGAACTCCAGCCGGTCGGCCACCTTCAGCCCGAAGGCCGCGTCGTAGAAAGCCACAGAACGCGCTTCTTCCAGCACGCGGACCATGGAGTGAATCAGCTTTGCCATAGAACCCCCGGCAATTGGCGTTGATCTGGTAAGATTAACGGACCAATTTTCAGGGCAGGTAGTAGGGGAATACTACAGGCGGATTTTCCTATTCGGCGGCGATGGCCGGGCCGGGTTGTGGCACCTGATCGAGCTCGCCCAGATGGATGGTGCAGGCACAGCGCAGAAGCGAGGTGAAGTTCGTCGCCTCACCCTGCTGTTCCAGCACTTCGGAATGCAGTTTCGACAGGAAGGCGGGCGTCGAACACCCGTCCTTCGCCGCCATCTGGTCGACGATGCCCCAGAAGGCGCGTTCCAGCCGGATGCTGGTCGACTGGCCGTTCAGCCGCAGGCGCCGGGTGACATATTCGTAGCGGGCCGGGTCCTGCCCGGCGAACATCTGACACATGGCTGGCCTCCCCTGCTGGCCTTGTGGACGCTTGGAAGGGTGGGACGGAATAGGCGAATCGTCAACCGATCCGGTCAGGAGGCGCGGCAGGGGTCCGGTCAGGGCGCCGGTGCGTCGGTCCATTGATCGACGCCGCCATCGGGGCGATAGCCCAGACGCTCCATCGCCGGGGCCAGGGTCTCGGCCAGGCGGGCGCATTGCGCGGGTGTCAGATGGTTCCGCCAGTCGCCCGAGGTGCCGGACCGGAAGAAGCTTTCCGATTTCGGCGGCCGTTCGCGGAACGAGGTGGCGGATTCCTGCGCCTTGAGCTTGCCGAAGGTCGTTGCCTCGACCGCGCGGGCGACGCGGGCCGGATCGGGCTCGGCATCGGGATACATCATGCGCAGGGCACGGGTCAGCGCCCCGACCCCGTCGGCCAGCATGTCCTCGTAGCGCAGGGTCAGGCGGCGACCGGGCATGGACAGCCAGGACAGGGCATGGCTGGACCAGTCGGACTGGACCTGGGGCATCTGGGCGAAGACCAGACCGTCAACCAGAAAGTCCGGGTTGCACATATTGTCGATGCAGCGGTCGAAATTCGGGGCCAGGCCCAGATGATAGGCATAGGACACCGCCACGTCGAACGGATGCCGGACCACATGGATCGTGGCCGCCGTCGCCTCGGGCGGAAAGAGCAGCTGCCCGTTGGCCAGCAGCAGGTTGGCGTCATGCACCTTCTGCGGCACCCCGCTGGTTTCGCTTTGCGCCAGATGCAGGTAGATCGCCCGCCGGGCGACATAGGTCTCCTCGGTGGTCAGAAGGCTGCCATCGCAGGCGAGATAGCGTTCGAACAGGCGTTCGCGCGCGGCATGACGCCCGTCCAGCCGGTTGATGTCGACATCGCCGTCGGAATCCTCATAGGCGGTCAACAGGGCGCGGAACCAGGTGTTGCCGGACTTCGGGTAGGATGCGAGCCAGATGAACCCGGCCCGGTCCCGCTTTGTGCTGGTCGTGGTCATTGGTCCGCCTTCTGCTTGAGCTGGTCTTCGATCAGCGCCAGCAATTCGACCGCATTCGCCCCGGTCGGAGGCTGGTTCGGCGCCAGTGTCAGACGCAGGACCGGCAGGGCGTTGGCCAACACCACATTCACCCCGCTGATGGCATCGCCGCCCCAGATGGCCGTGCCGACCAGCGGCATGAAGACATGCTTCTTGATCTCGGCAATCGCGGCAAGCAGGTTCAGTTCCTGCACGCTGGCCGCCGCTCCCTTGCCGTCGGCCAGACAGACGAGACCGGCACAGGGATGCACCACCATGCCGTCGATGGCCGGGCGGTCAAGCTGAAGCCGCCGTGCGTCCAGGCGCACCGCGGGCTCGGGCATTTCGGTCCGGCTGCGGCGCAGGGTGATCGGGCGGCCATTGGTGCAGACGCGCGCGGGATCCTCCGGGTCGATCACCACCGGGGCATCCGAAATCGCAAGACCGCAGGCATCCGCCAGGGCCAGGGCCAGGGTTTCGCGCAGGTCGTCGCGGTCCGAGGCGATCAGAAGCAGGCGGCCATCCCTCAGCCGGGCGGCATTGACGCGCAGCGGCACCCGGCCATCAAGCCAGGCCGCAGCGGCAAAGCCCGAACTCCAGGCGAAGGGCTGCATGTCCCCCGCAGGCCGGCCAGGCGGATCGGCCAGCGACAGGCCGGCATCCGGCGCGTAATGCGACCGCCCGCCCGAAGGCGTGGTCATCAGGAACCCTTCGGGCCCGACTTCGAAGAACGGGGTCACTTCGACAGGCTTCGTCAGATGCGGCGGCGGAATGCGAAGGGTGGCGGTGATCAGGCCGAGAATGGGGTCCACGCTTGCCTCATGCGACGATGGAGAGGATGTCGCCCTGTCTTACCCGTGCCTCGGGCCGATGCAACGCAAAAGGGCCGCCCTGCGGGGGCGGCCCTTCCGGAAGAGCCAGGCTGTTGCCCGGAACCTGCTTAGGCGATGATCTTCGACACGACGCCTGCGCCGACGGTGCGGCCGCCTTCGCGGATGGCGAAGCGGAGCTTCTCTTCCATCGCGATGGGGGCGATCAGCTCGACTTCGAACTTCAGGTTGTCGCCCGGCATCACCATCTCGGTGC
>JAGPEG010000152.1 GCA_018057165.1 Tabrizicola sp. | reverse complement strand
GATTTGCGCGGACGCCTGAGGGCCGATGCCGTGGATGTACTGAAGGGAAATGGGGACCCGCTTCTGGGTCGGGATGTTGACGCCGGCAATACGTGCCACGTGCTGTCCTTCTCTCTCGTTGCGGCTCCGTCGTGCCAGAGCCTTTTTTCACAACTGCCCCAGGGCCTCGGCCACCGGGGCGACGATCTTCCCATCGGAAACGGGAAACCACGGCGCGGGCGATTCCTTGCCGGGACGCCGTGCCATATGGGGTTTTCCGCCGCCCGTCAAGGGCGGCAGACCCCGAATTCAGGGCTTGTCAAGAACTTTCGAAATGGCCGCCGCAACGGCGTCCATTTCCGCCAGCCCGTCCACCGAAGACAGCTTGCCCTTGGCATAGTAGTAGCCGATCAGCGGCGAGGTCTTCTTGTAGTATTCCATCAGCCGCGTCTTCAGCGCGTCCTCGGTATCGTCGGCACGGCGCTTCATCTCGGTGCCGCCGCAGCTGTCGCAGGTGCCAGGAACCTGCGTCGGCCGGGTCACGTCATGGTAGACCGCGCCGCAGCTGCCGCAGGTGTAGCGGCCGGTGATCCGCGCCACCAGCGCCGTATCGTCCACCTGCATCTCGATCACGGAATGCAGCGCCTGGCCCTTGCGGTCCATCAGCGCACCCAGGGCATCGGCCTGTTTCAGCGTGCGCGGGAAGCCGTCGAAGATGAAGCCGCCCCCCGCCCCGCCTTCCAGCTTTTCCTCGATCAGGCCGATCACGATCTCGTCGGTGACCAGCTGACCCTTGTCCATGATCTCCGCGACCCGGCGGCCCATCTCGGTGCCGCTGGACTTGGCCTCGCGCAGCATGTCGCCGGTCGACAACTGCACCATGCCGCGGCTGTCTTCCAGACGCTTGGCCTGCGTGCCCTTGCCCGCGCCGGGTGGCCCCAGAAGGATGATGTGCCGTGCCATCCTGTCAGCGCCGCGCCGGTGCCCGCGAGGTGCGCTTCTTGCCGCGCAGCTGGCTTTTCTCGATCAGCGCCTCGTACTGGTGGGCCAGCAGGTGCGACTGCACCTGGTTGATCGTGTCCATGGTGACCGAAACCACGATCAGCACCGAGGTGCCGCCGAAGTAGAACGGCACGCCGACCTTCGAGATCAGCACCTCGGGCAGCAGGCAGACCGCGGCAAGATAGGCCGAGCCAAGCACCAGGATGCGGTCCAGAACGTATTCCAGATATTCCTCGGTCTTCTTGCCGGGGCGGATGCCGGGGATGAAGCCGTTCTGGTTCTTCAGGTTCTCGGCCACGTCATCGACCTTGAACGAGACGTTCGCGGTGTAGAAGTAGCTGAAGAACACGATCAGTGCCGCCAGCGCCAGAAGATGCAGCGGCTGGCCATAGCCCAGATAGGCGGTGATCGTCGACATCACGGGGTTGGTCGCGCCGCCCGAGAAGGTGCCGATGGTGGTGGGCAGCAGCAACAGGGACGAGGCGAAGATCGCCGGAATCACGCCCGCCGGGTTGACCTTGATCGGCAGGTGCGACGAGCCGCCGTCATAGATCTTCATGCCCACCTGGCGGCGGGGATACTGGATGTGGATCTTGCGCAGCGCGCGTTCCATGAAGACGACAAAGGTGATGACCGCCACCACCATCACAAGGATGCCCAGGATGATCGGCGTCGACAGGGCGCCCGAGCGGCCTTGGGCGAAGAACTGCGCCAGGGCGGCCGGGATCTCGGCCACGATGCCGACGAAGATGATCAGCGAGATGCCGTTGCCGATGCCGCGGCTGGTGATCTGCTCGCCCAGCCACATCAGGAACATGGTGCCGCCGACCAGCGTGATGACGCAGGAGGCCACGAAGAACGGGCCGGGGCTGTGCGCCAGCTCGCCTGCCTGGATCGACATCGCGATGCCATAGGCCTGGAACACCGCCAGGCCCACCGTACCGTAGCGGGTGTACTGGTTCAGCTTCTTGCGGCCCTGCTCGCCCTCCTTGCGGAGGTTCTGCCAGGGGCCGTACATCGTGGCGACCAGCTGCACGATGATCGAGGCGCTGATGTAGGGCATGATGCCCAGGGCAAAGATGCCCATCCGGCTGATCGCGCCGCCGGTGAACAGGTTCAGCATGCCGCCGATGCCCTGCCCCGCCTGGGTCATGAACTCGCGCAGCGCGGTGCCGTCGATGCCGGGGACGGGGATGTAGGTGCCCAGCCGGTAGACGATGAGAAGCCCGATGGTGAATAGGATGCGGCTGCGAAGATCGGTCGCCTTGCCAAGCGCAGACCACGAAAGGTTCGCGGCCATCTGTTCTGCGGCGGATGCCATGCTGTGCCCTTTTGATGGACGACGCCGCCGGACCCGTTCTCCGGTCCGGCGGCGCTGGAAAACCCGAAGCTGATGTAAGCGACGAATGCGCCGCTCACAATCCCTTATTCGGCGGCGGCGGCCTTGACCGTGATCGAACCGCCCGCGGCCTTCACCGCTTCGACGGCGGCAGCCGAGGCGCCGGTGACGTTCAGCTTGACCGCGGTCTTGATCTCGCCCTTGGCGAGGATGCGGATGCCGTCACGCTTGGTCGAGGTCAGGCCGGCGGCAACCAGCGCGTCCTCGGTGATCTCGGTCTTGACGTCCAGCTTGCCGGCGGCCACGAATTTCTCGATCAGGCCCAGGTTGACGACGGCGTAATGCAGCTTGTTCGGCTTCGAGAAGCCGCGCTTGGGCAGGCGGCGATAGAGCGGCATCTGGCCGCCTTCGTAGCCACCAAGCGCCACGCCCGAGCGGGACGACTGGCCCTTGATGCCGCGACCGGCGGTCTTGCCCTTGCCCGAACCCGGGCCGCGCGCCACGCGCTTCTTCTTGCGGGCGGCGCCTTCGTTGTCGTGCAGTTCATGCAGTTTCATGTCGCATTCTCCTATGCCGGAATACCCAGACCTGCGACGGATGCGGGCAACGCGGCGTTTCTTGCTTGATTCTGCGGCCACTACCGGCCACCGGGGGCGTATAGAGGCCCGCCCCCGATCAATCAAGGCGCTTCGTAGGATGGGCAATATTGCCCATCCTACGGACCGGGCTCAGGCGCCTTTCGGCCAGGCGAAGCTGGGCTGAAGGCCGGCATAGACGGGGCGGCCGTCCTGCGGCGCGGGGTAGCCCTTGGTCTCGTCCCAGAAGGCGTGATAGGTCGCCTTGGGGAACTTGGCGTCGTCATAGCCCATGACGTTCGGCACCGCGACGCGGATGCGCTTTTGCTTGTCGTCCAGCATCAGCACGGCGCCGCAATCGGTGCAGAGGCAGATCTCCAAAGGCCCGTTCGGGTTGTCCTTGTTGAAGGGCACCCGCTTCATCTTTTCCGGGTGATCGGCCTTCAGGTCGCCGTGGTTGAAGAAGGCCACATGCGTGGTGTGCTGCCCGGTGACGGACTTGCAGACGTTGCAGTGGCATTCGTGGTTGTCGATCGGCTCCGCCGTGGCGGTGACGTGAACATGCTGGCAGCCGCCGGCGTAATGCGTGGTCATGGTTTCACTCCCTCGCGCTCCCTGCCCCTCCGCGGGCGGGATGAGTCGCTGGGGCGAAGTTAGCACAGACCCTGGATGGAAGAAGAGCATGCAAATCGGCCGCCGCCGCTGCCCCTCCATAGGTCTCAGTGGCAGTGAACGACGCCCACAGAGTTGTCCATATGGCAGCATTGGCCGGGCGGCGAACTTTTTCGGCACCCCCCGCCGTAGGCAAGGGCCGGGCCAGCGAGCGCAAGGACGCCGAGGACCAGAACGACCGAAAGGAGGCGCATGGCAGCACGCTGGTTAACGAAGGTTAACGCAGCTTCGCATAGAGCGCCTGAAATGCAAACGCCCCCGCGTTTCCGCAGGGGCGCTGATCCGTAGGTCGGGGTTAACCCCGCCGATCCTTAGCCGCGCTCTTCGATGATCTCGACGAGGTGGCTGATCGAGTTCACCATGCCGCGGACCGAGGGGGTATCTTCCAGCTCGCGGGTGCGGTTCATCTTGTTCAGGCCCAGGCCCTTCAGCGTGGCGGTCTGCACCGCCGGGCGGCGGGCGGCCGAGCGGACCTGCTTGACGACGATTGTCTTCTTTGCCGCATCCGCGGCGGGGGTCTTCTTCGCGGTCATGATCAGCCCTCCACGGTTTCGGCTTCGGGCTTCTTCAGGATCTCGGCCACCTTCTTGGTGCGGCGGGCCGCAACCTGGCGGGGCGAGGTTTCCTGCTTCAGACCGTCGATGGTGGCGCGGATCATGTTGTAGGGGTTCTGGGTGCCGATGGACTTGGCCACCACGTCCTGAACGCCCAGCATCTCGAACACGGCGCGCATCGGGCCGCCGGCGATGATGCCGGTACCGGCCACGGCGGTGCGCATCACGACCTTGCCGGCGCCATGACGGCCCTCGATGTCGTGGTGCAGGGTGCGGGCATCCTTGAGCGGCACGCGGATCATGCTGCGCTTGGCCTGCTCGGTCGCCTTGCGGACGGCTTCCGGCACTTCCTTGGCCTTGCCCTTGCCGAAGCCGACGCGACCGCGCTGGTCACCGACCACCACGAGGGCTGCAAAGCCAAAGCGCTTGCCACCCTTGACGGTCTTGGACACACGGTTGATCGCGACCAGGCGGTCGGCGAATTCCGGGGTTTCCTCGGGCCGGTTGTCGCGACGGTCGTCACGACGCTCCCGGCGGTTCTCACGTTCTGCCATCTGGCAAATCCTTCGTGGTGGCGACAAGCGCCGTTATAGCCGATCCTGGTGCCCTGGCTTTGGACCGCGGCCCGGATCATCGGGGCAGCGTTGCCGCTGCCCGCCTCACCTCAGTTTGTCCGCCTAGGCGGACGGGTCAGAACTTCAGGCCACCCTCGCGGGCAGCATCGGCCAGGGCCTTGATCTTGCCGTGGAACAGGAAGCCGCCACGGTCGAAGTAGCATTCCTCGACCCCGGCCTTCTTGGCCCGCTCGGCAATCGCCGCGCCGATCTTGGCCGCCGCTTCGACGTTGTTCTTGCCGACCACGCCGAATTCCTTCTCCAGCGAGGAGGCCGCCGCAACGGTCACGCCCTTGACGTCGTCGATCAGCTGGACCGAGATGTTCTTGGACGAACGGTGCACCGACAGACGCAGACGGCCGTGGGCCGTTGCCTTGATCTTGTTCCGGACGCGCAGGCGGCGCTTGAGGAACAGCTCTCTTTTCGAATTCGCCATTTCTTTTGCGCCCCTTACTTCTTCTTGCCTTCCTTGCGGAAGATGTACTCACCCTTGTAGCGGATGCCCTTGCCCTTGTAGGGCTCGGGTTGCTTCCACTCGCGGATGTTCGCGGCGACCTGGCCGACCAGTTGCTGGTCGATGCCTTCCACCACGATCTCGGTGGGCTTCGGGGTCGCGACGGTCACGCCCTTGGGCACTTCGAAGTTCACCTCGTGGCTGTAGCCGACCGACAGCTTCAGGATGTTGCCCTGAACGGCGGCACGGTAGCCGACGCCCTGGATTTCCATCTCTTTCTTGAAGCCGGTGCTGACGCCGGTGACGAGGTTCTCGATCATCGAGCGGGTCATGCCCCACTGCTGACGCGCGCGCTTGGACAGCCCGCGCGGGGTGACCTTCACCAGATCGCCTTCGATGGCGATGGTGACATCGTCGCCCGCGGTGAAGGAACGGGTGCCTTTCGGACCCTTCACCTCGATGGTCTGGCCGCTGATCGAGGCAGAGGTGCCTTTGTCCAGCGTGACGGGTTTTCTGCCGATACGAGACATGGACCCCTCCTCAGAACACGGTGCAAAGCACTTCGCCGCCGACATTGGCAGCGCGAGCGTTTGCATCCGACATCACGCCCTTCGGCGTGGACACGATCGAGACACCCAGGCCGTTGCGGACCGAGGGGATCTCCTTGACGCCCATGTACACACGGCGGCCGGGCTTGGACACGCGCTTCAGTTCGCGGATCACCGGCTCGCCTTCGTAGTACTTCAGGCTGATTTCGAATTCGCCCTGGCCGTTGGCGGTCGACTTCTTCTCGAAGCCGCGGATGTAGCCTTCGGACAGCAGCACGTCCAGTACGCGGGCGCGCAGGGTCGAGGCGGGCGAGACCACAACCGACTTGCCGCGCAGTTGCGCGTTGCGGATGCGGGTCAGCATATCGCCGAGAGGATCGTTCATCGACATCGTCTTTCCTCCCTTACCAGCTCGACTTGACCATGCCGGGGATCTGGCCGAACGAGGCCAGTTCGCGCAGCATGATCCGCGACAGTTTCAGCTTGCGATAGAACGCATGCGGACGGCCCGTCAGCTGGCAGCGGTTGTGGATCCGCACGGCCGACGAGTTGCGGGGCAGAGTGGCCAGCTTCTGAGTCGCCTTGAAGCGCTCTTCGATCGGCTTCGTCTGGTCGTAGATCACCGCCTTGAGGGCGGCCCGCTTGGTGGCGTGCTGCTTGACCAGCTTCGCACGCTTGACCTCGCGGTTCACCATGGATTTCTTTGCCATATCTTTGGTTCCTCGCGATCAGGCGTTGAAGGGCATGTTGAAGTGCTTCAACAGCGCCTTCGCTTCCGCATCGGTCTTCGCGGTGGTGCAGATGATGATGTCCATCCCCAGGATCTCGTCGACCTTGTCGAAGTCGATCTCGGTAAAGACGATGTGTTCCTTCAGGCCCATGGCAAAGTTGCCGCGGCCGTCGAACGAAGGCTTCACGCCGCGGAAGTCCCGCACGCGCGGCAGCGCCACGTTGACCAGACGGTCCAGGAATTCATACATCCGGTCGCCACGAAGGGTGACCTTGCAGCCCAGCGGCATCTCTTCGCGAACGCGGAAACCGGCGATGGAATTCTTGGCCTTGGTGATCACGACCTTCTGGCCGGCGATCTGGCCCAGTTCCTCGGCGGCCTGCTTCACCTTCTTGGTGTCCTTGACCGCCTCGCCGACGCCCATGTTCAGGACGATCTTGTCCAGACGCGGGATCTGCATGTCGTTCTTGTAGCCGAACTCTTCTTTCAGCGCGGGACGCATGGTGGCCTGGTAGGCGGCCTTCAGGCGCGGCTTGTAAGTGGCTTGATCCAGCATCAGAGGACCTCCCCCGTGGTCTTGGCGAAGCGCACCTTCTTGTCGCCTTCCATGCGGAAGCCGACGCGGGTGGCCTTGCCGTCCTTGTCCATCAGCGCCAGGTTCGACAGGTCGATCGGCATGGCTTTCGCCAGCCGGCCGCCTTGCGAGGCCTGCGACTGCTTGGTGTGGCGGATGGCGACGTTGATGCCTTCGACGACGGCCTTGTTGTCCTTCGGGCTGACCGAGGTGATTTCCCCCGACTTGCCCTTGTCCTTGCCGGTCAGCACGACGACCTTGTCACCCTTGCGGAGCTTGGCAGCCATCACAGCACCTCCGGAGCAAGCGAGATGATCTTCATGAAGTTCTTGGCGCGCAGCTCGCGCACGACCGGCCCGAAGATACGGGTGCCGACCGGTTCGCCCTGGTTGTTCAGGATGACGGCGGCGTTGCGGTCAAAGCGGATCGCGGTGCCGTCTTCACGGCG
>JAGPEG010000151.1 GCA_018057165.1 Tabrizicola sp. | reverse complement strand
GATTGGTAGGGGGTGGCTAAGGCGGGCAATTCTGCCCATCTGCGATCATGCTGTCCACAGTGGACAGAATATCATAATCGTTTATTTTCAATATATTGCCTGCGAGCGTTCAGGATTTGGCAAGGATTGCGCCAAGACCCGCTTCCGGGATAGTGAGGGAGCCATGCCCCGCTATGCCCTGCAGATCGAATATCACGGTGGCCCTTTCGCGGGCTGGCAGCGCCAGGCGCAAGGGCTGCCCTCGGTGCAGGCGGCGGTGGAACGCGCGCTCGGCAAGCTGGAACCCGGCCCCCATACCATCGCCGCCGCCGGCCGCACCGATGCCGGGGTCCATGCCACGGCGCAGGTGGCGCATGTGGACCTGACCCGCGACTGGGAGCCCTTCAAGCTGGCCTCGGCCCTGAACGCCCATCTGCGTCCCGACCCGGTGGCGGTGCTTGGCTGTGCAAAAGTCCCTGAGGACTTCCACGCCCGCTTCTCCGCCACCGGGCGGCGCTATTGCTTCCGCCTGGTCGCCCGCCGCGCGCCGGTCACGCATGACAAGGGCCTCGTCTGGCAGGTGCTGAACCGGCTGGATCTGGGCGCGATGCGGGCAGGTGCGGCGATGCTGATCGGGACCCACGATTTCACCACCTTCCGCTCCACCCTCTGCCAGGCGAAAAGCCCGGTGAAGACGCTGGACCGCACCCTGATCAGCGAACATCCCTATCCCGGCGGGATCGAATACCGCTTCGATCTTGCCGCCCGCAGCTTCCTGCACAATCAGGTCCGCTCCATCGTCGGCACGCTGGAGCGGGTCGGCGCGGGGGCCTGGGCGCCCGAGGACGTGCGCGCCGCGCTGGAAGCGAAGGATCGCGCGGCCTGTGGCCCGGTCTCGCCGCCGCAGGGGCTGTATCTGGTGGGGGTCAGCTATCCGGAAGACCCCTTTGCGCGCGATCCAGAGGCGCAGACGGGCGACCAAGTCTAAAATTTTTCGCCGAAAAATTTTAGACTTGGTCGAGTCACGGCGCCAGCAGCCGCCGCACCTCGGCGCGCAGGTCTTTCAGCTCGAAGGGCTTGGAGATGAACCCGTCCGCCCCGAGTTCGATCCCGCGCTTGCGTTCCTGGGCCGAGCCGCGGGCGGTCATCATCAGCACCTTCACCGCTGCCAGCGTCGGATCGGTGCGGATGCCGACGCAGATGTCATAGCCCGAGACCTCGGGCAGCATCACGTCCAGAAGCACCAGGTCCGGCTGCGTCGCCCGGATGCGCGGCAGCGCCTCGGAGCCGGAGGCCACCCGGTCATGTGCATAGCCTTCGCGGGTCAGCAGGAATTCCAGCGCGGCGGCGATGTTGTCTTCGTCCTCGACCACCAGGACACGGGGGAAGGACGCGCTCATCCCGCAGCGCCGAAACAGGGACTTGTGCGGGTGCCATGGATCGGGAAACTGGCGGAAACGAAAGGATACCGCGTGATAGATCTCATCCAGTCACAGCTTCTGGACCCGTTCCGCATCGGCTTGGTCGTGGCGCTGGTCTTCACCATGTTCCGCACCCGCGCGGCGACCGGGACGGTCCTGCCGCTGGCGGCGGGGGTGATCTTCGTCGCGGTGATCCTGCCCTCGACCCAAGGCTCGGGTACGGCCAGCCTGACCGAGGCGGTCGCGGCGGGGATCGTGTCGAACCTGATCATCCTTGGCATCGTGCTTGCCCTTGCCATGATCGTCCGGCGGCTGCGCGGCTGACGGGAAAAAGGTGACGGGCCCGTTGTTGCGGAAGCCCGCCACTCTGCGCCCGGAAAAGCCTGCGAACCGGCTTGTCGAGAGGCAGAGGGAAGGTCCGGGCCGAGGCGCTTGCCCCGGCCCGGACCAGGATATCAGCGCGTCGCGTCGTCGGCGAAGATGTCCTTCTTGTGGGTCCCGTTCGGCACGAAGATCGCGCCGATCACCACCGTCATCAGGGCGATGATGATCGCATACCACAGGCCGGAGTAGATGTTGCCGGTCTGGGCCGAGATCGCGAAGGCGGTGGCCGGAAGCAGGCCGCCGAACCAGCCGTTGCCGATGTGGTAGGGCAGGCTGAGGCCGGAGTAGCGGATGCGGGTCGGGTAGAGCTCGACCAGGGCCGCCGCGATCGGGCCATAGACCATTGTCACCAGAACGATGAGGTAGGTCAGGATGGCGATGATCGTCAGCTTCTGCGCGGTGAAGATGTCGAAGATGTTGTTCGCCACGGCGATGCTGGTGTTGTCAGCCGCGACCAGCGGATAGCCCGCCGCCTTGAGCGCATCGTTCAGGCCTTTCTCGAAAGCGCCTTTCACGCCGCTTTCCTTGGCGACAAGGGCCGCTGCCGCGTCATAGGCCGCCAGGGCATCCGCAGGAACGGCGGCGCGGGCGGTGTCGAGTGCGGCCTGTCCCGCAACCACTGCGGCTTCGGCTTCGGCGACCTTGGTCTGGGCGGCGGCCTTCGCGGCCTCGTCCTCGCCATCGGCGATCTTGGCGACGGCCTTGGTGGCGGTATCGACCGCGGCCTTGGCCGTGGACAGCGCCTTTTCGGCATCGACAAGTGCGGTGGCAGCGGCGGGCTCGATCGCCGCTTTCGCGGTTTCCAGCGCCGCCTTGGCATCGGCAATCGCCTTGGTGTTGGCGGCGCCGTCATAGCCTTCGATCACCGTGCCGGCCACCGAGACGGTGGCGATGGAGCCCGGCGCGCCATCGACGGTGGTCGAGTTCACCGAGGTCCGCGACAAGAGCGCCTTGGCGATGTCGCAGGAGGTGGTGAACTTGGCCGTGCCGGTCGGGTTGAACTGGAACGAGCACTTGGCCGGGTCGGCGGTCACGATGACTTCGGTTTCCTGCGCCGCATGCAGCGTCGGGTTGGCGGTCTTGGCAAGGAAGTTGAACACCGGGAAGTAGGTGATCGCCGCAATCAGGCAGCCCGCCAGGATGATCGGCTTGCGGCCGATGCGGTCCGAGAGGCGACCGAAGAAGATGAAGCCATAGGTGCCAAGGATGAGCGACCAGGCCACGAAGACGTTGGCGGTGAAGCTGTCGACCTTGATCACGCTCTGCATGAAGAACAGCGCGTAGAACTGACCGGAATACCAGACCACGGCCTGACCGGCAGTAAGGCCCAGAAGCGCGATCAGCGCGATCTTGCCGTTCTTCCAGTTGCCGAAAGCCTCGCGCAGCGGCGCTTTCGAGGCGGCGCCCTCGGCCTTCATCTTCTTGAAGGCGGGGGATTCGCTCATCTGCAAGCGGATGTAGAGCGAGATCGCCAGAAGCAGGATCGAGGCGAGGAAGGGAATCCGCCAGCCCCAGGCGTTGAAGGCCTTCATCATCGCGGGCGAGCCGTCGGCGTTGAAGGTGGCAAGACCGGCGGCGTCAAGCACCGGCTGGTCGGCGTAGTTGCCGTTGACATAGCCCTGCACCGCCAGGATCACCACGAGCGACAGCAGAAGCCCCAGCGTCGCGGTGGTCTGGATGAACGAGGTATAATAGCCGCGCTGGTTCTGCGGCGCGTGTTCGGCCACATAGACTGCGGCCCCGCCATATTCGCCGCCAAGCGCAAGGCCCTGCAACATGCGCAGCGCGATCAGGATGACCGGCGCGGCGACGCCCCAGGAGTAGTAGCTGGGCAACATGCCGACGATGAAGGTCGACAGGCCCATGATCATGATGGTGACGAGGAAGGTGTATTTCCGCCCGATCAGGTCGCCGAGCATCCCGAACACCAGCGCGCCGAACGGGCGCACGATGAAGCCCGCGGCAAAGGCCAGCAGCGCGAAGACGTTGCGCGTGGCTTCGGGGAAGGGCGTGAAGAACTGCGCGCCGATGATCGCGGCCAGCGAGCCGTAGAGATAGAAGTCATACCATTCGAAGATGGTCCCCGCCGAGGAGGCGAGAATGACTTTCTTCTCCTCCCCGGTCATCGGGCGCGAGCGTTCGCGCACATTGGTTGATGCCGTAGCCATGCAATACCTCCTTGTGGCCTGAATCGGGTGATTCAGGCGGTCCCCGTCTGTTTCTGGCCATATGCCTGCCCGTCCCGGCAGGCCCGTGCTGTCATCCACCCCTCCGGGGATGGTCTTGCCGAAGGATCACGCCGCGAACGGCCCTCCCCTTCCCTTCTGGCCCACCGCCTGCCCTCCTCCGGCCAGGCGATGACCCGATCTCATGCCGCGACGCGCCCGACGATCTCGGCCAGCCGGGTGCGGATGCCGGTGATGGAGCCCATCGCCGGAACCCGTTCCAGGACCGAAAGCCGGTCGTAATGCGCGATCAGCGGGGCCGTCTGGGCGTGATAGGCGACAAGCCTTTCGCGCACCGTCGTCGCGTTGTCGTCGGCCCGGCGCTTGAAGCTGGTGCCGCCGCATTTGTCGCAGGTCCCCGCCGTGGCGGGCTGCTTGAACGTGTCATGATAGCCTTCGCCGCAGGTGGCGCAGGTGGTGCGTCCCGAGACGCGGGCGATCATCGCCTCGTCCTCGACCTCCAGGCTGATCGCCGCCGTGACGGATTGCCCGGCCTCAGCCAGCAAGCCGTCCAGCGCCGCCGCCTGCCCCGCCGTGCGGGGAAAGCCGTCCAGGATGATGCCCTTCGCCACATCCGGCGCGGCCATCCGGTCCTTCAGGATCGCCAGCACGATCTCGTCGGACACAAGCTGCCCCGCCTCCATCACCGCCTTGGCGCGCTTCCCCGCCTCGGTCCCCGCCGCAACGGCGGCGCGCAGAAGATCGCCGGTGGAAAGCTGGACCAGACCGAAGTCTTCCTCCAGCATCCGGGCCTGCGTGCCCTTGCCTGCGCCGGGGGGACCAAGAAGGATCAGGACCGGACCCATCCGCTCAGCCCTTGTTCGCGCGGTTGGCGATCAGGTCCTCAACCACCGACGGGTCCGCCAGCGTCGAGGTGTCCCCCAGCGAGCCGAAGTCGTTCTCGGCGATCTTGCGCAGGATACGGCGCATGATCTTGCCGGAGCGGGTCTTCGGCAGGCCCGGCGCCCACTGGATCAGGTCGGGCTTGGCAATCGGGCCGATCTCGTTCCTGACCCAGGCTTCCAGCTTCTTGCGCAGGTCCTCGGTCGGCTCGACCCCCTTCATCAGGGTGACATAGGCATAGATGCCCTGGCCCTTGATGTCATGCGGGTAGCCCACCACCGCCGCCTCGGCCACCGCCTCATGTGCGACCAGCGCCGATTCCACTTCCGCCGTGCCCATCCGGTGGCCACTGACGTTGATCACGTCATCGACCCGGCCGGTGATCCAGTAATAGCCATCGGCATCGCGACGGCAGCCGTCGCCGGTGAAGTAATAGCCTTTGTACTGGCTGAAATAGGCCTCTTCGAAGCGCTGGTGATCGCCCCAGAGCGTGCGCATCTGCCCCGGCCAGCTGTCGGCGAAGCACAGCACACCCTCGGTCTCGGTCTCGGACTGCACCTTGCCGGTCGCGGCATCCAGCACCTCGGGCTTCACCCCGAAGAAGGGTTTCGTCGCCGAGCCGGGCTTGGTCGGGATCGCGCCGGGCAAGGGCGTCAGCATATGGCCGCCGGTTTCGGTCTGCCAGAACGTGTCGACGATCGGCAGCTTGCCCTTGCCGACATGGGTGTCATACCAGGCCCAGGCCTCCGGGTTGATCGGCTCGCCAACCGAGCCCAGCAGTTTCAGCGACGACAGGTCGTGCTTTTCCACCCATTCCGGCCCGAGGCCCATCAGCGACCGGATCGCCGTCGGCGCGGTGTAGAACTGGCTGACCCTGTGCTTGGCGCAGACCTCCCAGAAGCGGCCCGCGTCGGGGTAGTTCGGCACGCCCTCGAACATCAGCGTGGTCGCGCCGTTCGCCAGCGGACCATAGACGATGTAGCTGTGCCCCGTCACCCAGCCCACATCCGCCGTGCACCAGAACACATCGCCGTCATGGTAGTCGAAGGTCAGCTGCTGCGTCATCGCCGCATAGACCAGATAGCCGCCGGTCGTATGCACCACGCCCTTCGGCTTCCCCGTCGACCCCGAGGTGTAAAGGATGAACATCGGGTCTTCCGCCCCGACCTCGACGTAAGGGCAATAGGGCCTGGCCGCCGCCATTTCCGCCGTCAGGTCGAAGTCGCGCCCCTGCACCCAGGAGGTCTGGTCACCGGTGCGCTTCACCACCAGCACCTTCACCTTGTCCGAACAGTGCAGCAACGCCTTGTCGGTATTGTCCTTCAGCCCGGTCTTCTTGCCCGCGCGCGGCGCCCAGTCCGCCGTGATCACCAGCTTCGCATCGCTGTCGTTCACCCGGTTCGCCAGCGCGTCCGGCGAGAAACCCCCGAACACGATGGAATGGATCGCCCCGATCCGGGTACAGGCCAGCATCGCATAGGCCGCTTCCGGGATCATCGGCATGTAGAGGACAACCCGGTCGCCCTTCTGCACGCCATGCGCCTTCAGCACATTGGCCAGACGGCAGGTCTGCTCCAGCAGTTCGCGGTAGCTGATGTGCTTGGCCGGAGTCTTCGGATCATCCGGCTCCCAGATGATCGCGGTCTGGTCGGCACGGGTCAGCATGTGGCGGTCGATGCAGTTGGCGCTGACGTTCAGCTGTCCGTCCTCGAACCACTTGATCGAGACGCTGCCCATCTGGAACGAGGTGTTCTTGACGCGGGTATAGGGCTTGATCCAGTCCAGCCGCAGCCCTTCCTTGCCCCAGAACGCCTCCGGGTCCTGAACCGAGGCAGCATAGCGCTTGGCATAGGCTTCCGCATCGACATGCGCAGCGGCGGCAAACGCCGCAGAGGGCGGATGGATCGACTTGGCGGCTTCACTCATTCTCTTCTCCCCTTGGAAGGAGGCGCCCTTCCGCAGCTGACGGTGACTGGTCAGGAGCCATTTTCCAAGGGAAGAATATCACTTCGTAAAGAATTTCGTAACCCCATATTTTATATCAATAATTCTGTTAATTTCTTCACTGCACTGAAGTCAATTTCGTAAATGTGTGAAAATTGTGGCGCCCAAGTGCCTGCTTTTTCGGGCCGTTACCGCTCACGCCCGCGTGAGGAGGGGCGCTTGCGGGCGGATGGGCGGGCAACAGGGGTCTGGCTGGCCGCAGCGCAAGGGTCAGTGTGATTCGCCACCGGGTTGTGCGTCCAGCGCGGCATCGACGGCGGCCAGGTCGGGCAGAAAGCGCACTTCCGGCTCGGTCAGACCCTGCGCCTGAAGCTGCCGCCGCAGCGCCGGTTTCAGCCCCACAAGGTAAAGCTGCCCGCCCCGTTTCGCCGCCCGCGCGGCCAGCCGGTGAAAGCCCCGCGCGCCGGAACTGTCGATCAGCGGCACACCCGACATTTCCAGCACCAGCGCGCGCGGCGCCTCGGCGATGCGGTCCAGCACGCCCCCCAGTTGCGCGGCGGCGCCGAAGAAATACGGGCCGTCCAGATGATAGACCACCCGGTCCGCGCGCGGCACATCCAGATGCTCCTCACGCGGGCGCATCGCCACGCCTTCGGACATGCGCTTGATGAACACGAGGCCCGCCAGCGCGAAGCCGACCACGATCCCCT
>JAGPEG010000016.1 GCA_018057165.1 Tabrizicola sp. | reverse complement strand
AGCCCCAGCGATGCGGCGGCAGAGGCCCGGGTGATGGGAGATGCGATCCTGATCGAACAGGTGATCATCAACCTGATCAGCAATGCGCTGGACGCGATCGAGGAACGCAACGGCGATGGCCGCATCACGCTGGATGCCACGCTGACCGGCGGTTTCGTCGATCTGGCCGTGCGCGACAATGGGATCGGCCTGGGCGATCTCTCGCCCGAAGAGGCGGTCAATCCTTTCGTCACCTCGAAAGAGGCCGGGCGCGGCATGGGGCTGGGCCTGTCGATTTCCTACAATATCGCAAAGGATATGGGCGGCGATCTGGTGCTGGCCCCCGCGCCCGACGAGGGCGTTGTGGCGCGGCTGCGGTTGCCGACGGTGAAGCATGACAAAACCTGAACCCAAGGTCTTCGTCGTCGATGACGACACCGACCTTCTGCCCGCCATGGTCGAGGTGATCGAGGCCGCAGGCCTGCCCGCGCGCGGCTTTTCGCGGGGCCGGGCGATGCTGGCGGAACTCGACCCGGAATGGGACGGGGTGATCCTGTCGGACATGCGGATGCCGGAATTGTCGGGACTGGAGCTGCTGGCCGAGGCCCGCGCCATGGCCCCCGGCGTGCCTTTCGTGCTGATCACCGCGCATGGCGATGTGCGCTCGGCGGTGCAGGCGATCCAGCGCGGGGCCTTCGATTTCCTCGAAAAGCCCGCCCTGCCGGAATATCTGCTGGCCGTCATTCGCCGCGCCCTGGAAACCCGGCGGCTCTTGCTGGAAAACCGGCGGCTGAAGGAACGCATCGCGCGCGGCACCGACCTGCGGGCACGGCTTCTGGGACGTTCGACCGCCATGCGCAACTGCCGCCGCGAGCTGGCCGCCGTCGCGCCCTTGGAGGTCGATGTGCTGTTGCATGGCGAGCCGGGGACCGGCAAGCAACTGGCCGCCCGTGCGCTGCATGATTTCTCCGGCCTTGATGGCGATTTCGTCGAGGTGGATGCCGGGGCGCTGACCGAGGCGAATTTCACCGCCCTGATGCTGGGTGAGGGCGGTGACAGTCCGGGGGCCATCCCGATGGCGCGGGGTGGCACGCTCTATCTGGAGCGGGCCAACCTCTTGGCCGCACCCTTGCAGCACCGGCTGCTGGCCTTGATGGAAGCGCGTGCCACTGGCGTGCCCTTCCGGGTCATCGCCTCGGCCCATGGCAGTATCAGTGACCTGCGCCGGGCCGGGGTGATGAGCGACGATCTTTATTACCGGCTCAGCCTGGCCGAGGTGGAACTGCCGCCCCTGCGCGACCGGGAAAACGACATCTACCTGCTGCTGGCGCAATTCCTGCGCGAGGCGGCGCAGCGCCACAACCGCCGCTTTCCCGACCTGAGCCCGCAGGAACTGCGGCCCTATCGCAGCTATCACTGGCCCGGCAACCTGCGCGAACTGCGCAACGTCGCCGAAAAGCTGGTCATCGGGCTGAAAGTCACGCTGCACCCTCCGTCGCGGGGCAGTGCCGGGGGGGCGGTCGATGATCTGGGCTATGACGCGGCGATGCGGGAATTCGAATCATCCCTGTTGCGCGCCGCCCTGCAAAAGACCGGCGGCCGCAAGGCCGAGGCCGCCGAGGCCCTGGGCATCCCGCGCAAGCGCCTTTATCTCAGATTGCGGGCCTGCGGCATGGTGGCCGAGGGTCAGGACTGACCCGCCGCCCGTGTCGAAACTGACCCGCTTTCTCTTGTATTTTCATTAGAAACCAAAGACTTGATTTGAAATTTTCATCTTGGCACGCTGCTTCCTGATCCGCGACGAAGCGGTCAAAAGGGAGGAAATCAAAAGATGAAAAAACTGCTGATTGGCAGCGTGGCGGCGTCTGGCCTGATGGCGGGCGGTGCCTGGGCTGCGGAGAAGATCGTGGTCGTCACCTCGTTCCCCGAGGAAATGACCGCGGTGATCGAAAAGGCCTTTGAAGGCGCACATCCCGAATATGACATCGAGATCCTGAACAAAAGCACCTCTTCGGGCGTGAAATATGTCCAGGAGATCGCCAGCGCCAATACCGCCGACATCTTCTGGGCCTCGGCGCCCGATGCGTTCGAGGTGCTGAAGACCGATGGCAAGCTGGCCAAGATCACCCCCAATGTGACCGGCATCCCCGATGTGATCGGCAGCTATCCGATGAACGACGCGGATGGCCATTACTATGGCTTCGCCGCCTCGGGCTACGGGATCATGTGGAACACCCGTTATCTGGAGGGCAACGGCTTGCAGCCGGCGAAAGAATGGGCCGATCTGGAAAAGCCGGAATATTTCGGCCATGTCGGCATGTCCGCGCCGTCGCGGTCCGGCACCACCCACCTGACGGTGGAAACCGTGTTGCAGGGCGAGGGCTGGGACAAGGGCTGGGCCGACTGGAAATGGATGGGCGGCAACTTCGCCTCGGTGACGGAACGCAGCTTCGGCGTGCCGGACGGGGTGAACACCGGCAGCTTCGGCTTTGGCATCGTGATCGACTTCTTCGCGTTCTCGTCCAAGGCCTCGGGCTTTCCGGTCGAATTTGCCTATCCGACCGTGACCGCGCTTGTGCCCGCAAACGTGGGCGTCATCGCCAATGCGCCGAACGAAAAGGGCGCGGTGATCTTTGTCGAATACCTGCTGTCGCCCGAGGGCCAGAAGGTGCTGTTCGATCCGGCGATCATGCGTCTGCCGGTGAACCCCGAGGTCTATGCCGACGCGCCGGAGGGCCTGCCGAACCCGTTCGAGGACAAGTCGATTGGTGCGGCAGTCACCTTCGATGTCGATAAGTCGGGCGCACGCTACTATGTCGTCTCGTCGCTGTTCGACGTGATGATCACCTATCGCCTCGACGATCTGAAGGCCGCGGTAAAGGCCGTGCATGATGCCGAAGCCAAGCATGCCGATGGCAGCAATGCCGAGGCCAAGGCCCTGATCGACGAGGCCCGCGCCCTGATCGAGGCGATGCCGATCACCGAAGAACAAAGCCTGGACCCGGCTTTCACCGCCGCTTTCACCGCCGTCCGCAAGGAAGCCGGTGATGCGATCGAGGCCCGCCAGGCAGAAATCGAGCAGCAATGGGATGCGATGGTGACTGAGAACTATCGCAAGGCCAAAGAACTGGCCGACAAGGCCGCTGCCATGTGATTGGCCCCCGCCCCGGCCCCGCTTCTGGTGGGTCGCGGGATCGGGCGGGCGTCAATCCGGCAGGGGCGGGCAACCGCCCCTGCCAATTCACCCCCTCACATCCCGGACATATTCCCATGCCCAATGACACTCCGCGCCCGGCGGCCGGGACAGGTCTGGCCAATCGCCTGCCGTCCTTCCTGTTTCCCCGGCTGAGCGGCACTGCCCTGGCGGGTCTCTTCATCGCGATCTTCCTGATCGGTTTCCTGATCTTCCCGGTCCTGCAGGTGATCTATGTCGCCTTCATCGACCCGCGCAGCGGCGGGCTGACCCTGCAGAATTTCGCGGATTTCTTCGGCACCAGCCTGTTTCGGGAAAGCTTTGTCAATTCCTTCTACGTCTCGGCCATGTCGGTGGTCGTCGCCACGATCATCGCCCTGCCGCTGGCCTATATCACCACGCGGTTCAACTTCGGCGGCTCGGCCCTGATCCAGAGCCTGGGCTTCATCCCGCTGATCATGCCGCCCTTCGTGGGCGCGGTCGCGATGTCGTTGATCTTTGGCCGCAATGGCACGATCAACCTGCTGCTGCGCGACAGTTTCGGCTTTACGATCCCCTTCATGGAAGGGTTGAACGGGGTCATTCTGGTCCAGTCGATCCACTATTTCCCCTTCATCCTGATCAACCTGTCCGCCAGTCTGCGCAACATCGACCGCTCGATGGAGGAGGCGGGCCAGAACCTCGGCTCCTCCGGGCTGCGGCTCTTCCGCCGCATCGTCTTTCCGCTGGCCATGCCGGGCTATATCGCCGGTGCGGTGCTGGTCTTCATCAAGGTCTTCGACGACCTCGGCACGCCGCTTTTGCTGAACGTCAACAACATGCTGGCGCCGCAGGCCTATCTGCGCATCACCTCGGTCGGGATCAGCGATCCGATGGGCTATGTGATCTCGGTCATCCTCGTCGCCTTCTCGATCCTGTCGCTCTGGGCCTCTTTCCTGGTCATGCGCGGCAAGGATTATGCGACGGTCCAGAAAGGCGGCGGCGGTCTGGCCAAGCGCGACCTGTCGCGGCGCGAGAAGATCATCGCCTATGGCGCGGTGCTGTTCATCCTGGCTCTGGTCCTGTCGCCCCATATCGGCCTGCTGCTTCTGTCCTTCAGCACGATCTGGAGCTTTGCCCCCCTGCCGGATGGTTATACCTGGGACAACTATGTCCGCATGTGGGAAGGCTCGCAGCAGTACATCACCAACACGCTGCTGTATGCGGGGCTGGCGGCCCTGGGCGATGTGATCCTGGGCACGGCGATTGCCTATATCGTGCTGCGCACCGGCATCGCGGGCCGCAAATGGCTGGATTACATGGCCACCGCCGCGCTGGCCGTGCCGGGTGTGGTGCTGGGCATCGGCTATCTGCGGACCTTTCAGGGCGTGGAGGTGCCCTTCCTCGACAAGCCCTTGGCACAGTGGTGGGTGATCATCGCCATCGCCCTGATGATCCGGCGGTTGCCTTACGCCCTGCGCGCCTGCATGGCTGCGCTGCAACAGGTCAGCGTCGCGCTGGAAGAGGCCGCCGAAAGCCTGGGCGCCACCAAGTCGCGCACGATCCGCCGCATCGTGGTGCCCTTGATGACCGGGGGCATCCTCGCCGGTTTCGTCACCAGCTTTGCCACGGCGGCGGTGGAGCTGTCGGCGACGATCATGCTGGTCTCCTCCTCGAAGGACAGCCCGCTGGCCTATGGCATCTACCTCTTCATGCAGACGCCTTCCGGGCGCGGTGCGGGGGCGGCGCTTGGCATCATCGCGGTCATCATCGTGGGTCTGGGCATGTACCTGTCCCAGCTGATCATCGAACGCGACAAGAAACTGAAAACATCCGGCAACGATCACTGAGTGCCGCTAGGGAGAAGCCCATGAAAACCGAAATGCTTGGCATCGAGATCGAAGACCTGCACCTGTCCTTTGGCCAGACCAAGGTGCTGACCGGCGTGAACCTGACCATCGAACCGGGCGAGTTCTTCGCCTTCCTCGGGCCCTCGGGGTCGGGCAAGTCGACGCTGCTGCGGTCCATCGCGGGGTTCGGGCCGCGACCGCAGGGGGCGATCCGCATCGGCGGCAAGGATGTGGTCGACCTGCCGCCGTGGAAGCGGAATGTGGGGATGGTGTTCCAGTCCTATGCTTTGTGGCCGCATATGTCGGTGCGCGAGAATGTCGCCTTCGGCCTGCGCGAACGCAAGGTGCCGGGGGCCGAGATCGCCCGCCGCGTCGATGAGGCGCTGGATCTGGTCGGGCTGAAGCACCTCGCCGACCGGATGCCGAACCAGCTTTCGGGCGGCCAGCAGCAGCGCATCGCGCTGGCGCGGACGGTGGTGATCGAACCGCAGGTGCTGCTACTGGACGAACCCCTGTCCAACCTCGACGCCAGCCTGCGGGTGCAGATGCGGCGCGAGTTGCTGGCCTTGCAAAGGAAGCTGGGCCTGACCACGATCTTCGTCACCCATGACCAGGAAGAGGCCAACAGCACCAGCGACCGCATGGCGGTTCTGGACAAGGGCGTGATCCAGCAGATCGGTCGGCCGCAGGATCTGTATGACCGCCCGGACAACCTGTTCGTCGCGCGCTTTCTGGGCACCGCCAATGTGCTGGACGGGCGGGTCGAAAAGCAGGGCGAGGCATTGCGTTTCGTCACCGGATCGGGCGATGCGCTGCCCTTGTCCAGACACGGCATTGCCGGCCTGTTCTCGGCCATACTGCGTCCGCAGAACATTACCATAGAACGGACAGCAGGTGCCGACACGATTGCCGGCCGGGTGCTGCACAGCGAGTTTCTGGGCAGCCAGATCCGCTATATCGTGCAGGCTGCCGGCAGCGATCTGGTGATCGACAAAAGCCACCGCAGCGACGAGATTCTGCTGACAACCGGGGCAGAAGTGGCCCTGCGCGTCAATATGGACAGCGCCGTGCTGCTGAGCAGTTGAAGGCTTGGTTGCAAACACCTGAACTTGCGCCATTGCGCGGCAACGGTCGACATTGATGGCTTGGGATGGCACCCGTCGGAGAGGGCCGCCATCCTGCCAAACCCCAGGCTATATGCCAAAGCTTGCGACAGAGCCCAGGAATCATCTGCACCGGCTGAAGCGCGTGGCGCAGGCTTGCGAACCCGGTCTGGCCCGCGTCAAGGTGGTAGCCCCCGCCCGAAGGGCAGGGGCTGGAAGACCGCGGCTTACTTCTGCGTGGCGAGATACGCGGCCAGGTCGGCGGCATCCTCGGCGTCGGGCAGCTTGAAGCTCATCTTCGACTTGGCGGCACCGTCGCCGGACTTGGCCTCAACCCAGGCGGTCGGATCGGCCAGGTAGATGGCGATCTCGGCTTCGTCCCAGACAGTGCCCTTGGCATTCACCTCCAGCAGGCCCTCGCCATATTTGAAATCGGGTGCCGAGCCGACAACACGACCGATCACGCCGTACAGGTTCGGGCCGGTCTTGCCACCCTTCTGCACTTCGGTGCCGTCGGGCGCGATGATCGAGTGGCAGGACTTGCACTTCTTGAAGTTTTTCTCGCCTTCGGCCGCGTCAGGGTCGGCAAAGGCGGGGGCGGCGACCACCAGGGCGAGGATGGGGAGCAGGTGTTTGAACATGGGCTTTCCTTTCGGGGTTGCTGACACTGGTGTTTGCACGGGGCAGGGCGGGCGGCCTTGACTTAGATCAGGCCTGCCCGGCCCTGGCGATCAGACTGGACACCCAGCGGGCGGCGGCCCAGGTCGCGGGCAAGCCGAGCGGCAGTGAAAGCCAGAGCGCGGTGACAGGGTGCATCGACGGCAGGCCAATGGCCAGCCCGATCAGGCCGAGGAGAAAGAGATTGATGGCAACGGCGGCCGTGGCGAAGGGCCAGAGCAAGGCCATCAACCGCCAGGAGGGCCTAGTGGCTGGTGCCGTCCTCGAAGGTGATCTTGTTCCAGACATTGTACTTTCCTGATGGCTTGACCATCGGCAGGCGCTTCAGTTCCGTGAACGTCGCGGCATCGTAGACGATCACCGCCCCGTCCATCTCCCAGATCGAGACCAGAGCATATTTGCCGTCGCGGGTGAACTCGGTATGGGCGACGGTCTTGCCCGGTTCCGGCTTCAGCACCTTCACCACCTCCAGCGTTTGCTTGTCAATGATGTGCATCTCGCCCTTGTGTTCGCCGGTGAAGACATCGGCCCAGAGATAGGGCGTGCCGTCATGGCTGCGCAGGAAGAAGCCGGGGCCAGAGGTTTCGATGGTCTTGACCAGCGACCAGTCCTCCATGTCGATGACGCTGATCCGGCCTTCGTTCAGATGCGGGATGGCGACGACGCGGTGGCCGTTCCTGTCCCAGCTGATCCCCGAGCCGAGATGCGGCATGCCGGGCAGCGGCAGGCTGGCAATCTCGCGCCCGACATCCAGATTGACGACAACCCCGGTTTCGCCCTCGCGGTTCGCTCCGATCAGCTCGCGGTAGTCGGGGGAGAAGAAGAAATCGTCCAAAGGGGCCGAAACCGCGATCCGGCGGCGGGCGAAGAGCCCCCTTTCGACGCCAAGCGCCTCTTCCATGCCGTTCTCGTTGGAATGGACGAGGCCTTCGGAATAGGGGCCGCCGTCTTCGGTGAAGGCGATCTCCCAGATTTCCGGCACGTCCTTCAGCGCCAGGACGAAGGTGCCGCGTTCCGGGGCCTGGTAGACGGCGGAGACGCGGGAAGGGTCGCCGTTGCGGCCCTTGACCTCGAACACCTTCGCCACGGTCAGGTCGGCGGCATTCAGGAGGGTCAGGGTGTTCGGCAGGTAGTTGGCGACGGCGAGGTATCTGCCATCCGCGCTCATCGCGATGTTGCGGCTGTTCAGGCCGGCGCGGACCCGGCCAACCTCGTGCAGCGACCAGATGTCGTATTTCTGCACCCAACCATCGCGCGACATGACGAAGACATAGCGCCCGTCGGAGGAGAACTTCGGCCCGCCATGCACGGCGAAGGGGGTCTCGAAACGGTCCAGCACATCGAAAGTGTCGCCGTCCAGCACCGAGATATGGCTGTCGCCGGTTTCGACGACGAGGGTGATGTTCATCGGATCGGCGGTGAAGACCGGGGCAGGGGCGGGGGTGTAGTCGTCGCGCAAAAAGCGCGAAGCGGCGATCTGCGCCTCGCCCCAGACCGGCGCGACAAGCGGCTGGCTGAGGTAGTCGGCGACGGCGGCAATCTCTTCCGGCTTCAGCGTGTCGTTGAAGGCGGGCATCTGGGTCATCGCCCGGCCCTCGGCGATGGTCGCGGCCAGCTTGTCGCCCTTGAGCCGCCCCAGGCTTTCCGGGATCAGCGCCGGGCCGGTGCCGCCCAGCCGGGTTTCGGCATGGCAGGAGGCGCAGAGGTCGGCATAGATCGTCGCTCCGTCAGGTTGGGCAAGGGCGGGGGCGGCGAGGAGGGCGAAAAGGCTAAACGAAACGATGCGCAGGATCATGGCTTTTCCCCCGGAACGGGGTGACGGCGACACGTTCGGCCTCGTCCACCCCGATCTCGGCGTTGGTCAGGTAGCAGGCGGGGTCCTCCGCCCAGGGGTCGCCAGTGACTTGCAGCGCGCGGATGCGGGTGTTGCCGCCGCAGATGTCCTTGAAGGCGCAGGCGCCGCAGCGGCCCTTCAACGGGCGCGGGCGCTGGCGCAGGGTGGCGAGCATCGGGTCGGGGCCGGTCCAGAGCGTGCTGAACGGCGTGTCCTTGACGCTGCCGACCGTGTAGTCCGACCAGTAGGTATCGGGATGGACCTTGCCCTGCGGGTCGATGTTGGCCACGCCCAACCCGCTGGAATTGCCGCCCCAGGCCTCCAGGTGCTGCGCGACATGGGCGGCGCGTTGCGAGGGGAAGTTGCGCTCGACCCAGCGCAGGAACCAGACCGCATCGGCGTCATTGTTGCCGGTCACGATCTCCAAGGGCTGATCCTCGGCCACCGCCACCCAGGCGCGGTCGATCAGCTTGTCCATCGCCTTGCGGGTCCGCGCGCGTTCGGTATCCTCGCCCCGGTTCTTGTTGCCCCGGCCCGCGTAGACGAGGTGCGAGAGGTAGAACTTGTCCACCCCTTCCGCATCGCAGAGGTCGATCATCGCGGGCAGCATCTCGGCATTGTCCTCGGTGATGGTAAAGCGCAGGCCCACCTTCACGCCTTTCGCCTTGCAGGCTCTGACCCCGGCCAAAGCCGCGTCGAAGGCCCCGTCGACCCCCCGGAACCAGTCATTCATCTGGCCGATCCCGTCCAGCGAGATGCCGACATAATCGAAAGCCAAGTCGACCAGCCGGTCGATGTTCTCGGCGACCTTGGTGCCGTTGGTGGAGAGCGACAGGTGCCGGAACCCCAGCTCCCGCGCCCGTTCGGCCAAGGGGAAGAAGTCGAAGCGGGATAGGGGTTCACCCCCCGACAGGATCAGCGCGGGGATGCCGAAGCGCGACAGGTCGTCCAGCACAGACATCGCCTGGTCATGGCTGAGTTCGCCCGGAAACGGCACATCGGCGCTGGTGGTGTAGCAATGCCGGCAGCGCAGGTTGCAGGTCCGGGTCAGGTTCCAGATCACCACCGGCTTGACCGGGCCCGACCGGCGGCGGACCGGGGTGGGATTGACAAGCTCACGCATGTATTGCGTCAGGCGGAACATCAGCCTTCTCCGGCAAGGCGCATCCCGGTCTTCTTCAGGATGCGGGTGGAATAGAGAATGTCATTGCCCCGGCAGGCATCGCCCAGCAGGGCAGCCACTTCGGCGCGCTTCGCCTCGACCTCCTCGCGGCTGCGGCCATGCAGCATGGCGAAAAGGTTGTAGGGCCAGTCGGGCAGGGCGCGGGGCCGCAGATAGCAATGCGAGACGAAGGACAAAGCACCGACCTGCGCGCCCAAGGTTTCGGCCCGCGCGTCGTCCAGATTCCAGACGCTCATCCCGTTGGCGGCCAGCCCCAGCGCATAGTGGTTGGGCGCGACGGCCACGCGGCGGATCACGCCGTCGTCCTGCATCGCCTGCATTCGGGCGATCACCTCGTTCTCGGGCAGAAACAGCCAGCGCGCGACCTCCTCGAACGGATGCGGCGTCAGCGGCAGGCCGGAGGCCGTCGCTTTCAGTATCCGCCGATCGGTCGCGTCAAGCGTCATGCCTCTACCCGGAAGCCAATGAAGAACTCTTTCGTTTTAGGGAAGCGCAGGACCGTCAGCCCCGTCTCCGCCTCGATCCGCACCGCTGTTTCCGCGATCTGGTCCGGCTTTTCGCAAGCCAGGACGAACCACATGTTCAGCCGATGCAGGCGTTCATAATTATGCGCCACCTCGGGCAGGGCATTGACCAAAGTCATGACCTCGTCGAAGCGGTCCTCCGGCACCGCCATGGCGCAAAGGCAGAAGGCCCCGCCCATCGCCTCGGCGTCGATGAAGGGACCGAACCGGGTGATCGCGCCGATTTCGCGCAAATGGGTGATGCGGTCCACCACCTCGGCTTCGCTCAGCCCGGCCTCGCGCGCGACGGCGGCAAAGGGGGCGTGTTCCAGCGGCAAGCCGTCTTGCAGCCGGTTGATCAGCAGGCGGTCGGTGGCGTCAAGCGCCTCGGGGGGAAGGGTGGTGCGCATCAGGCGGCCTCCGACAGACAGGCCCCGGACTGCTTGAAGCAGCGGGTCGAGAACAGGATACGGTGGTCGATCCCCGCCAGTTCGGGCAGCACGCGGGCACTGGCCAGAACCTCCCCGGCCTCGGCGCGGGAGCGGGCGTGGATCATGCAGAAAAGCCGATAGGGCCAGACCCCGGCGACGGGGCGGCGTTCATAGGCCAGTGTCACGCCGGGCAAAGCGGCCAGCGCCAGACCGGCGGCCAGCGTGGCGGTTTCCGGCACGTCCCAGACCACCATGGCGTTCGAGGTGAAGCCAAGCGAGCGATGGCGGACGATCACGCCCAGCCGGGTCAGGATACCCGCCGCCAGCAACACCCCGATACGGGCGATGACCGCGATCTCGTCGCGGCCAAGGCGCAGGGCAAGGGTGGCATAGGGCCGGGGGGTCAGGTCCAGCCCGGCACTGAGGGCATGAAGCAGCGGGCGGTCATCGGCGCGCAGCACGGCCGGTTCCACCCCGCGCTTGCCCGGCATTGCGACCCGTTCCCCCCGCAACGGAAAGCCAAGGTCGATGTTGAAAGCCCGGACAAGGCGAAGGTCGAGCAGCGGCAGGCCGCTTGCGGCCTCGATCCGGGTCAGCATCGCGGCAAGGGCAGCGGCCTCGGGCGCGGTGGCGACGAACCACAGGTTCCAGTCCGCCTCGCGCAGGTAGGAATGGTTGACCCCGGCCTCGGCCCCGACGATGGCGGCGACCTCGTCGATCCGGTCCTCGGGCACGGCAAGCGCGGCGAGCGTGGAGGCCCCGGCTGTATTCGGTCTCACTGTCCCCCCGACCCGCGCGATGCGGCCCGCTGCCTGCATCCGGCTCAGGCGGTCGATCACCTCGGCCTCGGCAAGACCAAGGCGGACGGCGATGCGGGCGAAGGGCCGGGGCTCCAGCGGGAAATCGCGCTGGAAGCGGTCAAGCAGCGCCAGATCGGTGGGGTCGATCCGGTCCATCTACAACCCCGTCTGATGCGCGCGGGCGGTGAAGAAGATGCCGCTTGGCGCCTCGGCGGGGACTTCCGCGAGTTTCTCGCGCGTGCGGGTGTCGTAGATCACCACCTTGTTGTCGTCGCGGGCCGACAGCCAGACCTCGGCCCCGCGCGGGGCGAATTCCATGTGCAGGATCGCCTTGCCGGGGGTGAGTGTCGCCACGACCTCGTGGCTGCGGCTGTCCACCACCTGCACGGTGTCGTTCAGCGGCGTGGCGAAATTCACCCAGACATAGGGGCTGGCGGGCTGGGCGATGATGAAGACCGGCTGGCCATGGACCGGGGTCGTCGCCACGGTTTCCTGGCTGTCGCGATCAACCCAGAGGATTTCGTGCCGCCCCACGGCGGGCAGCGCATACTGCCCTTCGGTGAAGGCCCAGCTTTGCAGGTGCGGCATCTTGTAGACCGGCATGTCCTCGCCGTCCTTGCCGTAGTCGGTGAGGAATTTCTGCGGGGTGGGGCTGGTGTCCCAAAGGTCGAAGGCGGTGACGCCCTTCTCGCCGAAGAGGCCGACCAGATAGGTGTGGGCATCGTCGGTCAGGACCGCGTCGAACGGGTTCTTCCCGGCGTTGCCGATCATGGTGACTTTCGGTTCGGCAGCAGAGAAGTCACCCAGAAAGACCTCGCCGCTGTCCCAGACCGCCCAGGCAAACCGCCGCCCCGGCACGTCCACCAGCCCGATGGTCTTGCCCGCGGCGGGGATGTCGGCCACCAGTTCAAGCGTGTCGGCGTCGAAGACCTTGACCCCGCCGGGCTCATAGTTCGACACGGCGACCAGCTTGCCATCGTCGCTGATCGCGCCGCCGATGGAATTGCCCGCCTGCACGGTGCGGGCAACGATCTGGCGGGTCAGGATATCCACCTTGGTCAGCCCGCCGTCGCGTCCGAAGACATAGGCGAAGCGTTCGTCGGGGGAATAGGTGAGGGAAGCGTGGCTGAGGTCGCCCAGCCCTTCGATCCGACCCACAGCGACACGGTCGGAGCGGTCGATCAGCACCAGACTGCCGGTCGCGCGTTCGATGACAAGGCCAAGGTCGCCGGTGGCGGTCAGATCATCCCCGGCCCAAAGCGGCGTGGCAAGGAAGGTGAGAAGGCACAGGCGTTTCATGGGGTTTCCCCTTTCAGGTAATCGGCGATCCACAACGCCTCGGCTTCGGTCAGCAGCGGGCGCCAGGGCGGCATGGCGGTGCCGGGGACACCGTCGAGGATGATGAGCGCCAGACCGTCCCGGTCGGCATGAACCAGCGCATCGGTGGTCAGCGGGCGGCCAAGCCCGCCCTTCATCGTCAGTCCGTGGCAGGAGCCGCAGTCTTGCAGGACCATATGCTCCAGCTCCGTCGCGCGGGTCGGGGCGATGTCGGCACCGGCGGGAAGCGCCAGCGCCAGCAGGACCGCAAGGTTACGCATAGGCGGCCATCCCGGCCCCCTCGCAAAGGGCGGCGTCCAGTTCGACGATCTCGGAATACATCCCGGCGACCCGACCGATGACGAAGAGGACCGGCGCCTCGGGCTGGGCCTTGGCGACATCGGTGCCGATCTGGCCCAGTGTGGACAAGAGCCGCTCCTCGCGCGGGGTGGTGGCGGCAGAAACGGCCAGCACCGGCAGGGCAGGGGCCATGCCGTGCCGCATCAGCTGCAGCGCGATCTCGGCGATGTTGCCCGCGCCCATGTAGACGACCAGCGTGGTGTCTTCCGACGCCAGCGAGGTCCAGTCGAGGTCCAGCGCGGCATCCTTCGCCCGGTGGCCGGTGACATAGCGCACCCCGGTCGCCAGCCCGCGATGCGTCAGCGGCACCCCGGTCGAGGCCGCCGCCCCCTGCGCCGAGGTGATGCCGGGGATGTAACTCACCCCCAGACCGGCGGCGCGGCAGGCCTCGGCCTCTTCGGATCCGCGCCCGAAGATCATCGGATCGCCGCCCTTCAGGCGCGCGACCACCAGCCCTTCGCGGGCCAGATCGACCAGCAAGGCATTGATCGCCTCTTGCGGGACCTTGTGGAATTTCGGCAGCTTGCCGACATCGACGCGCCGCACGCCCAGAGGCACCAGCGCCATGATCTCGGGCGAAACCAGACGGTCATGCACCACGACATCGGCGTTCTGGATCAGCCGCAGGGCCTTC
This sequence comes from Tabrizicola sp., assembly GCA_018057165.1. Lineage (GTDB taxonomy): Bacteria > Pseudomonadota > Alphaproteobacteria > Rhodobacterales > Rhodobacteraceae > Tabrizicola. The sequence continues at coordinate 11,994 of JAGPEG010000016.1, read as the reverse complement.
AGCGTCAGCAATTCGGGATCGCCCGGACCGGCACCGATCAGGTGGACATGTCCGGGCAGAGGACGGTGGTCTTTCATGGCGAGCCCCGGAAAAAGGAAAAGGGCGGGGGTGAGAGGGAATCAACACCCCCGCCAGGAGGTGCCCGCGAGCCACGACCGGCCGCGGGCCTGGGAACCTCAGTAGACGTCGTCCTTCGTGTTCAGCACGTTGAACTTGCCGGTCGGGGTGATCAGGCGCTTGTCCTTGATCACCGTCTTCAGCTCCAGCGTCTTGTCATCGACCACGACGATGGCCGATTCCTGGTCCTTGCCGTTCCAGACCGAGAACCAGACCTCGGTGCCTTCCTTGTTGAACTCGGGCTGCACCACGCGCGGCTGGCCTTCCGCAATCCCCGCCCATTCCGCGATGGGAAGGGTGGTGAATTCCGGGTCCACCTCCGGATCGCCGCCCATCTTGGTGATGTCGAACACCGCCACCGACCCCGAAGTCTCGGCATCCGGGTTCAGCGTGGCATCGACGTAGAGATGGGTCGAGTTCGGGTGGGTCTTGATGAAAAGCGACCCGCCGCCAAGTGCGAAGAAGCTGTCCACCACCTTCCAGGCCTGGTCCGGGTGTCCTTCCGGATCGGTCCCGATCAGCGCCACCGTCTCGTCGCCAAGGTGCGAGGTCGCCCAGACCGGCCCATAGACCGGATGCACGAAGTTCGCGCCGCGCCCCGGATGCGGGGTCTGGCCGCCGGTTTCCACCAGCGCCGTCAGCTTGTCTTCCTTGGTGTCCACCACCGCGATCTTGCCGCGCTGGTTTGCCGCCACCATGAAGTAGCGTTTGGTCGAATCGAAGCCGCCGTCATGCAGGAAGCGTTCGGCCTCGATCTCGGTGATCTTCAGGTTCTTCAGGTCGGTGTAGTCGACGAACATGATCTTGCCCGTCTCTTTCACGTTCACGATGAACTCGGGCTTGAAATGCGACGACAGGATCGAGGCCACGCGGGGTTCCGGGTGGTAGGTCTGTTCGTCGTAGATCATGCCGCGGGTCGCGACGATCTTCTTCGGCTCCAGCGTCTCGCCGTCCATGATCACGAACTGCGGCGGCCAGTAGGCCCCGGCGATGGCCAGCTTGTCTTCCCAGCCCTCGAACTTCGAGGTCTCGACCGAGCGCGCCTCGATGCCGATCTTGATCGAGGCGACCGTGGCGGGTTCCTTCATCCAGAGGTCGATCATGTTGACCAGACCATCGCGGCCGATGACGAAGAGATAGCGGCCGGACGCCGAGATGCGGCTGATATGAACCGCATAGCCGGTGTCGATGATCGCCCGGATCTCGTAGGTGCCGCCGTCGATCAGGGCCACTTGCCCCGCGTCGCGCAGCGTGACCGACATCAGGTTGTCGATGTCGATGTCGTTCAGCTTCTCTTTCGGCCGGTCCTCGGGCTTTACCAGGACCTTCCAGGACGCCATCATCTCCGGCATGCCCCATTCCGGCGGCTGCGGCGGCTCCAGCAGCAGATAGCGGGCCATCATGCCGACTTCTTCCTCGGTCAGCTGGCCCGAGGTGCCCCAGTTCGGCATCCCCGCGGGCGAGCCGTAGGTGATGAAGCTGGTCAGGTAGTCATAGCCGTTCTCGCGGGTGATGTCGGTGGTCAGCGCCTTCCCGGTCGCCCCCTTGCGCAAGACGCCGTGGCAACCCGCGCAGCGTTCGAAGTAGATCGTGGCCGCCTTCTGGAACTCTTCCGGCGTCATCACCGGGTCGTCGGGCTTGAAGCCCGGAATCTCCACCTTGATCTGGCCCAGCGTGTTCATGTTGGGCTCGTAGGCGGCGGCGGGTCCGTCAGCATGGTCCTTGGGCTTGTCTTCCGCGGTCACGGGCGCGGCCAGACCCAGGAACAAGGCTGCCGTACCCAGTAACAACGTCCTGGCGGGTCTTGCTCGGGTAGTCATGGGAATCTCTCCGTTCAGCTGGTGAGGCTGCGCGGACCCTGTTCCAATGACGGAACCGTTACCTTGACTTTCGTTAAGGCGATCCGCGTGCCGTCGCCGCAGGGTTCGGGGCACTGGAAAAGGCCCCGTCCATGCGTGTTCTTCTTGCCGCCGTCATGGCATTGCTTCTGTCTGTGACATTGTCGCGGGCCGAAGGGCTGATCGCCGACGACGCGCTTGCGGTCACGGCCCCCACTGCCGAACAGGCGGCGATGCTGCTGGGGCTTTCCGGCCCGGTGCAGGTCGCGCGGATCGACGAGGGCGTGCCGGGCTGGACCGTCTCTCAGGGCGGCGAGGTCAGGGGCCAGATCGGCTCTACCTGGGAAATCGCCGGATCGGTCGGCTATTCCGGGCGGCCCTTGGATGTGCTGGTGGCGGTGTCGCCGCAGGCCCGGATCGCCGGGGCGCTCTTGGTGCGGCACAACGAACCCGTGCTGACGCTGGGCATTTCGGACGCCGACATTGCCGCCTATGTCGCGGGCTTCAAGGGCTTCGACCTGGCGGCCCCGGTGCCCGACACCAGCGCCCTGCCGCCGGTGATCTCCCGCGCCACCGTGTCGACTGGCGTCATCCGCGACGGCATCCTGCGCACGGCGCGGACACTGGCCATCGGGCGTGGGCTGATCGCGGCGGGGGGCGGGCTGGACCGGCTGAGCTTTGCGCCCGCGACCTGGGATCAGCTTCTGGCGATGGGGGCACTGGCCGAACGCCGCGTCTCGATGACCGAGGCGGCGGCGGCACTGGAAGGCGCGAAAGTCCCGGTTCCGCCGGGCGACGGCGATTTCCTGCATCTCTGGGTGGGGGTGATCGACCCGCCGACGGTGGGGCAGAACCTGCTCGGCCAGCAGGATTTCACCCGCGCGGTGGGGAACCTCGGCGCAGGCGGTTCGGCGCTGATCGTGATGGGGCAGGGGGTCCAGTCGCATCGGGGGACCGACTGGAAGAAGTCCGGCACGTTCGACCGGGTGACGGTGGTGCAGGGCGACATCCGCTGGCAGCCGACCGACGACCGCTACCAGATGCTGAAGGCGCTGGAGCTGGCGGGCGCACCGAAGATGAAGGAGATCAGCCTTTTCGCCCTGCCGCCCGAGATCGACCCGACCAAGCCGCTGACGGTGGAAATCCGCGCCACCCGGCCCACCGCGACGGGCGAAGTCGCGATGACCGTGGCCGTTCCCTACACCCTTCCGCAAGCCTTCCGCCTCGCCCCGCCGCCGGAACCCGAGCCGCTGTGGAAGCAGGCCTGGCAGGCGAAGCACCCGCAGATCGCCATCACCGGCCTGATGCTGACCGTCCTCACCCTGATCCTTTTCGCGCAGGAATGGATCACCCGCCGCCCCCGCCTCTGGCGCATCGGCCGCCTCTCCTTCCTCGCCTCGACCTTCCTCGTCCTCGGCATGGGCCTGAACGGCCAACTCTCCGTGGTGCAGGTGGTGGCCTTCGTCCATTCCCTCCTCACCGGCTTTCGGTGGGAGACCTTCCTGATCGAGCCGGTGATCTTCATCCTCTGGGGCTTCACCGCGCTGGGGATGCTGTTCTGGGGCCGGGGGGTCTATTGCGGCTGGCTCTGCCCGTTCGGCGCGCTGCAGGAGCTGACCAACGCCGCCGCGCAACGCCTTGGCGTCAAACAGATCGCCGTCCCGCAGGCGCTGCATGAACGGCTCTGGGTGATCAAATACACCCTGTTCATGGCCATCCTCGCGCTCTCCTTCTACTCCATGCGCGATGCCCTGATCCTCGCCGAAGCCGAACCGTTCAAGACCGCCATCTCCCTCCGCTTCCTGCGCGCCTGGCCGTTCCTCCTTTTCGTCGCGGCCCTCCTCACCGCCAGCCTCTTCATCGAACGGTTCTACTGCCGCTACCTCTGCCCCCTTGGCGCGGGCCTTGCCATCCCGGCCAAGCTCAAGATCTTCGACTGGCTGAAGCGCCGCCCGCAATGTGGCCGCGAATGCCGGCTGTGCGAGACGAAATGCACCGTCGGCGCCATCGACGCCATTGGCCGGATCAACGCCAATGAATGCGTCCTCTGCCTGCGCTGTCAGGTGATCATGAACGACGGGACGCAATGCCCCGTCCTGAAACGCCGCGCCCGCGCGGAAGGAGCCGCCCCATGACCCCCCTCAAGCGCCTGTTCGGCAATGGTTTCCGCGTGTTCTTCCTTGCCGCCGGGCTGTTCGCCTTTGTCTCGATGGGCATCTGGGAGGGCTACCAGATCCTCCAGGCGCTTGGCGGGATGCTGGATCTGCCCACCGCCGCGCCGCCGCATCTGTGGCACGCGCATGAGATGATCTTCGGCTATGGCTCCGCCGCGCTTGCCGGTTTCCTGCTGACCGCCGTGCCAAGCTGGACCGGCGCGAAATCCGCCCCGCACCGCTTCATCGCCGTGGTCGCGGGCCTTTGGCTGGCGGGGCGGCTGGCGGTGTTCACTTCCGGCCACCTGCCGCCCGCATTGGTCGCCGTGCTTGACCTCGCCTTCGTCCCGGTGCTGGCCGCGAACCTGCTGTCCCAGCTGATCAAACGCCCGAAGCCGCAGCAGATGATCATTCTGGCAATCCTCACCGCCTACTGGATCGGCAACCTGATGGTGCATCTGGAATGGGTGGGCCTCACCGCCGATACCGCCTGGGCGGGCCTGCGCGCCGGGCTTCTGACGCTGGGCGCGATGATCATGGTGCTGGGTGGCCGCGTCACCCCCGGCTTCACCAAGAACGCCATGGTCCAGTCGGGGCGCGAAATCGGACTGCCCTGGAACCCGATGCCGCTGGCCGCCCTTGCCATCGCCGCCGCGCTGACCCAACCGCTCGGCTATCTCCTCGGCGCGCCGGAACTCTGGCTTGCCCCCTTCGCCCTTGTCGCCGGAACCGCAGGCCTTGTCCGTGTCGCGCTCTGGCGCGGGCTCTGGACCAGGGGCAAGCCGATTCTCTGGACCCTGCACCTGTCCTATGCCCTGAACGCCCTCGGCTTCCTGACCCTTGGTCTGGCGCAGCTTGGCCTGACCTCCGATCTCGCCGCCTTGCACCTTCTGGGCATCGGCGGGGTTGGTGGCATGACCCTTGCGATCATGTCCCGCGCCACACTGGGCCATACCGGGCGCGCGCTGGTCGCTCCCCGGCCCGTTGCGCTGGCCTATGCGCTGATCCCGCTGGCCGCGCTGGTCCGCTTTGCCGGGGCCGAACTGCCCGCCGCCCATACCGCCGCGATCCTTGTTGCCGGGGCGCTGTGGCTGCTGGCCTTCGGGCTTTTCACCGTCGCGCTGTGGCCGGTGTTCTGGGGCCCCCGTGCTGCGCGCCGCCCTGCGGGGGCTGCACCGACATGAACCGCCGCCGCTTCCTGACCCTGACCGCCGCCGCCCTGACCCCGCTGCCCGGCCATGCCGCAACCCTGACCAGATGGGAGGGCACCGGCCTTGGCACCGCCCTGACCCTGCACCTTGTCGGGGCCGATCCGCATCAGGCGCGCCTGACCTTTGCCCGCGTCGAGGCCGAGATCGCAAGGATTGAAAGCCTCGCCTCCCTCCATCGCGATTCGGCCCTCACCCGGCTGAACCGCGACGGGCATCTCTCTTGGCCCTCGCCCGACCTTCTGGACCTTCTGACCCTTGCCGGTCAGGTCCATGCCGCAACCGGGGGGGCCTTCGATCCGACGGTGCAACCCCTGTGGCTGGCGCTTGCCAACGGCACCGATCCGGCGAAAGCCCGCGCCCTGATCGGCTGGGACCGCATCCGCCTGTCACCCGAGGAGATCAAGCTTGCTCCCGGTCAGGCCCTGACCTTGAACGGCATCGCACAGGGCTGGGCCGCCGACCGGATCGCCGCCCTCCTCCGCGCGCAGGGCTTCACAAGGGCGCTGGTCGACATGGGCGAGATCGCGGCGCTGGGGGAAAGTGGCTGGCCCGCCGTGATCACTGGCCCCGATGGCACGCCCCTTGCCGAAACCCGGCTGGCGAACCGCGCGCTTGCCACCTCATCGCCGCGCGGGACGCTGGTGAATGGCCAGCCACATATCCTTGGGCCAGAGGGACAGGCGCCGATCTGGCAGACCGTCAGCGTCAGTGCGCCTTCGGCCGCTTTGGCCGATGCGCTGTCGACGGCCTTCTGTCTGATGGAGCGCGAAGGCATCAGCCACGCGCTGCAAGCCTTCCCCGAAGTCCGGATCGAGGCGATGGTCTGACGCCCACCCCGCCCCGGCCTTGAGCAGGGCAATGCCGGATTGTCGCACAGGCCAATTCCCTTCCGCATGGTTGACTTTTGTTAAGGCCCACCGCAGCTTGAACGCTCACACCGACGTTACCTGAAACGCTTCCGGGAAGGATTCCGCCATGCGCGAAGTCATGACCAAGAGCATGGCCCGAAACATCTTCTACGGCGGGTCTCTGTTCTTCATCCTGATATTCGTGGGCCTCACCGCCCATTCACATTACTACATCGTCAACACCTCGACCGACAAAGCCACGCTGACCGAAAGCGTCGCGGCGGGCAAACTCCTGTGGGAAAAGCACGCCTGCATCAACTGCCATACGATCCTGGGCGAAGGCGCCTATTTCGCCCCGGAACTTGGCAACGTGATGACCCGTTGGGGCGTCGAACCCGGCGACCATCAGGCCGCCTTCGACGCGCTGAAAGGCTGGATGGACGCGATGCCCTCGGGCATCGAGGGCCGCCGACAGATGCCGAACTTCGGCCTGAACGACGAAGAATACCAGAACCTCGCCGACTTCCTGCTGTGGAGCGACACGATCCGCGCGCAGGACTGGCCGCCGAATGATGCGGGCTGAGGAGACGCAACCATGAAATATCAATCGCAGAAAATCGCGCTGGCCTACTTCGCCGTCGCGCTGGCCCTCTTCGCCGTACAGGTGTCGATGGGCCTTCTCCTGGGCTGGATCTATGTCAGCCCGAACTTCCTGTCCGGACTGATCCCCTTCAACATCGGCCGGATGCTGCACACCAACAGCCTGGTCGTCTGGCTGCTGCTGGGCTTCTTCGGGGCCGCCTATTATCTGGTGCCCGAAGAATCGGAGCGCGAGATCCACTCGCCCAAGCTGGCCTGGCTGCAACTTGGCATCTTCGTCCTCGGCACCGCCGGGGTCGTCGTGACCTATCTCTTCAACCTCTTCGACGGCAACTGGCTCTTGGGCAACGAGGGCCGCGAGTTCATCGAACAACCGCGCTGGGTCAAGGTCGGCATCGTCGTTGCCGCGCTGATCTTCCTCTACAACATCTCGATGACAGTGCTTGCGGGCAAGAAGACCGCGATCACCAACATCCTGCTGCTGGGGCTGTGGCTTCTGTCGCTCTTGTTCCTGTTCGCCTTCGTGAACCCCGACAACCTGGCGCTCGACAAGATGTACTGGTGGTACATCGTCCATCTCTGGGTCGAAGGGACCTGGGAGCTGGTGATGGCCTCGATCCTCGCCTTCCTGATGCTCAAGCTGACGGGCGTGGACCGCGAGGTCGTTGAAAAGTGGCTTTACGTCATCGCCGCCCTGGCGCTGTTCTCGGGCATCCTCGGCACCGGCCACCACTACTTCTGGATCGGCACGCCCGGCTACTGGCAGTGGATCGGCTCGATCTTCTCCAGCTTCGAAGTCGCCCCCTTCTTCGCGATGATGTCCTTCGCCTTCGTAATGGTCTGGAAGGGCCGCCGCGACCATCCGAACAAGGCCGCCCTCCTGTGGTCGCTCGGCTGCGCCACGCTCGCGTTCTTCGGCGCCGGGGTCTGGGGCTTCCTGCACACGCTGCACGGGGTGAACTACTACACCCACGGCACGCAGATCACCGCCGCGCACGGGCACCTTGCCTTCTACGGCGCCTATGTCTGCCTCAACCTTGCGATCATCAGCTATGCCATGCCGCACCTGCGCGGACGGGACCCCTACAACCAGGTCCTGAACATGGCCTCGTTCTGGCTGATGTCGGGTGGCGTGGTGTTCATGACCGTCGTGCTGACCTTCGCCGGCGCGCTGCAAACCCACCTGCAACGGGTCAACGGCGAGTTCTTCATGGACGTGCAGGACCAGCTCTGGATCTTCTACGCCATGCGCTTCGGCGCCGGGGTGGCCGTGGTCCTGGGCGCGGTGCTGTTCATCTACTCGGTCGCCTTCCCCCGGCGCGAGATCGTGACCCCCGGCCCGCTGGAGAGCGAACGCCTTGAGCATGATCCCGACCACGTCGCGGCGGAGTGATGCAGATGGACGGTTCCCACATCAAGACGGCCCATGAAATTGGGGGGGGCGCGACAGCCCCCTTCTACCTCCCCCAGGGCGATGAGATCTCGGTCTTCCAGGCCGCCGCCGCCCACAAGCTGCCGGTCCTCCTCAAAGGCCCCACCGGCTGCGGCAAGACCCGCTTCGTCACCCATATGGCGGCGAAACTCGGTCGCCCGCTCTACACCGTCGCCTGCCATGACGACCTTTCCGCCGCCGATCTGATCGGCCGCTGGCTGCTGAAAGGCGGCGAGACGGTCTGGGCCGACGGCCCCCTGACCCGTGCCGTTCGCGAAGGTGCGATCTGCTACCTCGACGAGGTGGTCGAGGCCCGCAAGGACGTGACTGTCGTCCTCCACCCCCTCACCGACGACCGCCGCATCCTGCCGATCGACCGCACCGGCGAGGAGCTGGAGGCCCATCCGGATTTCCTGCTGGTTGCCTCCTACAACCCCGGCTACCAGAACATCCTGAAAACGCTGAAACCCTCCACCCGGCAGCGTTTCGTGTCGCTGGAATTCACCTTCCCGAAACCCGAACACGAAATCCCCGTCGTCGCCCGCGAAAGCGGCCTGGCGGAAGACCGGGTGCAACCGCTGGTCCGGCTTGCCAACAAACTCCGCGCGATGAAGGGCCAGGATCTTGAAGAAGGCGTTTCCACCCGCCTTGTGGTCTATTGCGCGCAACTCATCCAGGGGGGCATGCCCATCGACCGCGCCATCCGCGCCGCGATGATCGAACCCCTCACCGACGACCCGGATGTGAAGGCCGGGCTCCGCGATCTCGTGACTGCCGTTTTCGGGTGAGGCCGGCAATGTCACGGATCGACTTCGAGCCATGGGAACCCGAGGAATCTGTCGGGAAACTGTGGCACGCCTTTGCCAGCCGTCTGGATGGCGACCCCATCCACGATGGAGCCCGTGTGTCGCTTTCCGAAGTGGCCGGACGGCTGGCAGTCCTTTTCCGCGGCCTGGGCGGCGACCCGGCGGTGGAGATCAAGCCGGTGGCGATGGAAACCTCGCATCACCGGCTTTCCCTTCTCCGCCGTCTTGGCACCTGGGCGGAAACCAGCCCCCGCGCCAGTTTCGACGGCGCGACCCTGCGCCTGCCGGAAAGCCTCGCCGCCTTCCCCGACCCCCGCGCCAATGCCGCGCTGTATCTCTGGCTTGCCGCCGCCGCCGTGGCGCTGCGCGACGAGACCCCGCCCGATGTGCAAGACCCGCTGCAGGCCGACCTCGCCGCCATTGCGCTGGCGCAGGCGATGACCGAAGCCGCGTTGCGCCTTGCCCCCGGCTACCGCAAGCTCCACGCCGACCTCTGTGAGGCGACGCTCCTCTTCCGCCGCACCCGCAGCCTGCCGCCCGTCGAGGCCGGTGTCGAGGCGCGTGTCCGGGCCGCCCTCGGGCAGAAGGTCGACCTTCCGGCTTTGCCCGCGAAAGCCCCGCGCGGCTATCGCCCGTTCAGGCCGGTGGCGCTCTGGCCCGACCTGCGCCCGCTTGCCCGCAGCGAACACACCGCCGTCGAGGCCCGCGCCACCGATGGCCCGCCGGAGGAATCCGAGGAAAAGACCGCCCGCAAGGCCCGCCGCCGCAAATCCGACCAGGCCGACCGCAACGACAGCTTCATCCTGCACAAGTTTGAAGCCATCCTGTCGATGACCGAATTCCTCAACCTCAACCGAAGGGTCGAGGATGACGACGAGGACACCGCGAAGAAGGCCGCCGACGATCAGGACGAAATCGGCCTTGCCCAGGTCTCGAAAGCCCCCGCCACCCGGCTGAAACTGCATCTCGACCTCGCCCCCGAAGACGTGGACCGCGAGCAGATTTCAGGGGCTTTCACCTATCCCGAATGGGATGTCCGTACCGGCAGCTACATACCCTCCCACGCTCGGGTGCTGCATTCCCGTGCGGAAGCCAGCGACCTGACCCCCCCGTTTCGGGCCGACCCGCGCGCGAGCGCCCGCATTCGTGCCGTCCGCCGCCAGTTCGAGGCCTTGCGTCCCAGCCTCGTCTCGATGCCTGGCTACCCGGATGGCGACGTGCTTGACACCGAACGGGCGGTGCGCGCGCGGGTCGATTTTCTTAGCACCGGCGAGGAGACGGATCGCGTCTGGCGCCAGACAAGGCCGGAACGTCGCGATCTTGCGGTGTCGATCCTGTTGGACGTGTCGCGCAGCACCGAAAGCGCGATCCCCGGCCATGGCCATGACGGGCGGAGCGTGATCGACATCGAACGCGAGGCGCTTGCGGCCCTCTCCTGGGGCCTCGACGCCTGCGGCGACAGCTTTGCGATCCATGCCTTTTCTTCGCTGAAGCGCGACCGGGTCTTCGTGCAGGAAGTCAAGGGTTTCGCCGAACCGATGGCGGAAGCGGTGGAACACCGGATCAGCGCCCTGAAGCCCGGCCACTACACCCGCCTCGGCGCCGCGATCCGCCACACTTCGGCACTGCTGACCAAGGAATCCCGCAAGCGCCGCCTGCTGCTGGTGATCACCGACGGCAAACCCAACGACCTTGACCATTACGAAGGCCGCCACGGCATCGAGGACAGCCGCATGGCCGTGCTGGAAGCCCGCCGCGCCGGGCATTCGGTCTTCGGCATCACGGTGGACCGTGACGGCAAGTCGTGGTTCCCCCGGCTGTTCGGTCAGGGTGCCTTTGCCCTGATCCCGCACCCGGAAAAACTGACCCAGGCCCTGCCGCAGATCTACCGGCAGCTTGTGACCGGATGACCGCACCCCCACCAGACGCGCCGCCGCAAGGCCAGCTTCCCGGCGAACTTCTCATGTGGGTGCTGATCCTGTCGGAAATCGCCGTCTTCGGCGCGGGCCTCCTCGCCTTCCTTTCGGTGCGCCTGACTGACCCTGAGGGTTTCGCCGAGGCGCAGTCCCATCTTCACCGCACCGGGGCCGCCGCGAACACGCTGGTTCTCGTCACCTCCGGCTGGCTCGCTGCCCTCGCGGTCCGGGCTGCCGAGGCCGGGCAGATCCGCCGCCTGCGGCTGCTGCTGGCCCCGGCGATCCTCCTGGGTGCGGTGTTTCTGGTGCTGAAGGGAACGGAATATGCCGATCTTTTCGCCCAGGGCATCGGGACGGAAACCCATGCCTTCTACACCTTCAGCTTCCTTCTGACCGGCTTTCACGCCGCGCATGTGCTGGCCGGAATGGTCCTGCTGGCGCTGGTCGGCTGGCTTGGCACGCCGAAGGCGGTCGAGACCGGGGCGGCCTTCTGGCACATGGTCGATCTCGTGTGGGTGCTGCTCTTTCCCGTGATCTACCTCATATGAGCCGCGCGACGAAAGCCTGGGGTTGGCTCCTCGCCCTTTCCGCCGCCTCGACCGCGCTTGCGGCTTCGGGTCTTGCTGGGGCGGCGCTGGTGGTGCCGGTGCTGGCGCTCTCGGGCCTCAAGGCGCATGTGATCCTGCGCGACTACCTTGGCCTTCGCGTCGCACCCGGCTGGCTGCGCGGCTTTGACCTCGGGCTGGCGCTGCTGATCCTGACGTTCGGGGTCCTTGCGCTGGCGGCGTGAGAGGTTAAGGCCGCTTAGGCTCTAGAATGAACCGCAACACCTGAGTGTGGAGGGGGGGTTGCGATGGAGAGGCGGGGGCTGCATCTGGACGGTGCGGAGCGGGCGGTGATCTTTGCGGAGCATCGTCGGGGCGCGAGCCAGCGGGAGATTGCCCGACTTCTGGGCCGGTCGGCGAGTACGGTCTGTCGGGAGCTGATTCGGGGGCGGGTGTCACCCAGATTGGAGGGCGGATCGGGGTCGGGGTACTGTCCGCAGGCCGGCCAGCGCGCCTATGCGCGGCGGC
>JAGPEG010000015.1 GCA_018057165.1 Tabrizicola sp. | reverse complement strand
CGGTGGTCGATGCCTATCTCTCGCCGATCCTGCGGCGCTATGTGGCGCAGGTCGAAGGGGCGCTGGACATGGGGCGGGCGACGGGGCGGCTGCTGTTCATGCAGTCGAACGGGGGCTTGACCGAGGCTGGGCGGTTCCAGGGCAAGGATGCGATCCTGTCGGGGCCTGCGGGGGGCATCGTGGGGATGGTCCGGACGGGAGAGGCGGCGGGGTTCGACCGGCTGATCGGCTTTGACATGGGCGGCACATCGACCGATGTGAGCCATTATGCGGGCGTTTATGAACGGTCGTTCGAAACTGAGGTCGCGGGCGTGCGGATGCGCGCGCCGATGATGGATATTCATACCGTGGCGGCGGGGGGCGGGTCGATCTGTTCGTTCCGCGACGGGCGGTTCCAGGTCGGGCCGGAAAGCGCCGGGGCGAACCCCGGCCCGGCAAGCTATCGCCGGGGCGGACCGCTGACGATCACCGATTGCAATGTGATGCTGGGGCGGCTGTCGCCTGCGCATTTCCCGGCGGTCTTCGGGCCCAGGGGGGACCAGCCGCTTGACGCGGAGGTGGTGCGGGAGCGGTTGCTTGTCCTGGCGCAAGAGGTGGCGCAGGTGACGGGGCGGGTCGATGCGCCAGAGGTGATCGCCGAGGGCTTCCTGCGGATTGCCATCGACAACATGGCCAATGCGATCAAGAAGATAAGCGTGCAGCGGGGGCATGATGTGACAAGATATGCCTTGCAATGCTTTGGCGGCGCGGGTGGGCAGCATGCCTGCGGGGTGGCGGATGCGCTGGAGATGAAGACGGTTTTCATCCATCCGCAGGCGGGGGTGCTGTCGGCCTTCGGCATGGGCCTCGCGCATCTGCGGGAGCTGCGGGAAGCGCAGTTCGACGCGCCGCTTTCGTCGGTCCAGGAAGCGCGCCGGAGGATCGACATGCTGGCCGCGGAGGCGGCGGGCGAATTGACGGCGCAGGGCATTGCGGCCCCTGTCGTGACCCGGATGGCGCATCTGCGCTATGAGGGGCAGCACCAGTCGCTGCCGGTGCCCTTCGGCGATGAGGCGGCAATGGCAAGCGACTTCGCGGCGGCACATCAGGCAGCGTTCGGCTTCACGTCGCCGGAACGGTCGGTGCTGTTCGAGATGCTGGCGGTCGAGGCCGAAGGCGGGGGCGCGGGCTTGCCCGATCTGACAGCGGGCGCGGAGGCCGGACAGCCGGTGGAACGGCTGCGGGTCTGGGCCGGCGGGCGCTGGCAGGAGGTGCCGCTTTACCGGCGGGACGGCTGCGGAACGGCGACACGGATCTCGGGGCCGGCGGTCATATCCGAGGCGACGGCGACGACGGTGGTGGAACCCGGCTGGGAGGCAGAGGTCGACGGGCAGGCGAACCTGATCCTGCGCCGGGTCGCGGCGATTGCGCGGCCCCCGGCGGCGGGGACAGAAGCGGACCCGGTGCTGCTGGAGGTGTTCAACAACCTGTTCATGTCGGTCGCCGACCAGATGGGGGCGACGCTGGCGAATACGGCCTGGTCGGTCAACATCAAGGAGCGGCTGGATTTTTCCTGCGCCATCTTCGATGCGGGCGGCGATCTGGTCGCCAATGCCCCGCATGTGCCGGTGCATCTGGGCAGCATGTCCCATGCGGTGAAGACGGTGATCGCCGCTGTCGGCGCGGAGGCGCAGGAGGGCGACGCCTGGATGTTGAACGCGCCCTGGAACGGCGGGACGCATCTGCCGGACGTGACGGTGATCACCCCGGTTTTCGTCGGCGGCAAGGCGGCGTTCTGGCTGGGCTCGCGCGGGCACCATGCCGATATCGGGGGACGGACGCCGGGCTCGGCCCCGCCGGACAGCACGACCATCGAGGAGGAAGGGGTGGTGATCGACCTCTTTCCTTTGGTGGTGCGGGGGGTGTTGCGCGAGGGGGAGACGCGGGCGCTGCTGGCGTCGGGGCGATGGCCCTGCCGGTCGCCGGATCACAACATGGCGGACCTGAAGGCGCAGATCGCGGCGAACGAGACCGGGCGTCGGGAGTTGCTGCGGGTCGTGGCGATGCACGGGGCGGGGGTGGTTGCGGCCTATATGGGCCATGTCCAGCGCAATGCCGAGGAATGCGTGCGGGCCGTGATCGACCGGCTGACCGACGGAGCGTTCCGCTATCCGATGGACATCGGCACGGAAATCCGGGTGAAGGTGACGGTAGACCATGCCGCCCGGTCGGCGGTGATTGATTTTACCGGAACCAGCCCGCAGCACTGGGGCAACTACAACGCCCCGCAGGCGGTGACGCGGGCGGTGGTGCTGTATGTGTTCCGCACGCTGGTGGGCAAGGCGATCCCGCTGAACGAGGGGTGTCTTGCCCCCCTGACGATCGTCGTGCCGGAGGGGACGCTGTTGAACCCGGTCGCTCCGGCGGCTGTGATCGCCGGAAATACCGAGGTCAGCCAGTCCGCCTGCAACGCGCTTTATGGCGCGCTGGGGGTGGTGGCAGCGGCACAAGGCACGATGAACAACTTCATCTGGGGCAACGAACGGTTCCAGAATTACGAAACCATCGCCGGGGGCACCGGGGCCGGTCCGGGCTTCGATGGCTGCGACGCGGTGCAAAGCCACATGACCAACACCCGGATGACCGATCCGGAGGTGCTGGAAAAGCGCTTTCCGGTGCGGCTGGAAGAGTTTTCCATCCGTCGCGGCTCGGGTGGGACGGGCCAATGGCGCGGCGGTGACGGGGCGGTGCGGAAGCTGCGGTTCCTTGCCCCGGTCACGGTGACGACGCTGTGCGGTAGCCGCAGGGTCGCACCTTTCGGCGGCGACGGCGGCGGGCCGGGCGCGGTGGGCGAAAACCTTGTCCACTGGCCCGATGGCCGGGTGGACCGGCTGCAGGGCAATGACGAACGCGAGTTGCCCGAAGGCGCGGTGTTCGAAATGCAGACGCCGGGCGGGGGTGGCTGGGGGCAGCCCTAATGCGCGTAGCCGGGGTCCTCGGCATCAAGGATGGCGCGCAGCTCGCCCAGATGGGCCTCGGCGAAGCCGGGGTAGGCCTCCCATTCCTGGGCGGTCTTCTCGGCGACGGCTTCGGGCAGCACCCGCAGGGGGCGGCCGGTTTGCAGCGCGCGGATATAGGTCTCGGCGGCGCGTTCGAAATAGTAGAGCCGGTTGAAGGTTTCCGCCACGCTGCGTCCGATGATGAGGACGCCGTGGTTGCCCATGATCATCGTGGTGATCTTCGGATCGGAGAGGAGCTGGGCGCAGCGCGCCCCCTCATCCCCGAAGGCCATGCCGCCGTAATGGTCATCGACGACATGGCGGTTGTGGAACATCGCGGTGTTCTGGTCGATGGCCGGAAGCCGCGAATCGGCCAGGCTGGCAAGAACGGTGGCGTGGATCGAATGGACATGCATGACACAGGTCGCATGCGGGCAGGCGCGGTGAATGCTGCCGTGCAGGCCCCAGGCGGTTGGGTCCGGCGCATCGGGGCGGGACATGGTGTTCGGGTCGTTCGCGTCGATCTCGACCAGGGAAGAGGCCGTGATTCGGCTGAAATGGCGACCGTTCGGGTTGATCAGGAACCGGGTTCCTTCCGGGTTCACCGCCAAAGAGAAGTGGTTCGCCACCGCCTCGTGCAGGTTCAGCCGGGCAGTCCAGCGGAAGGCGGCTGCCAGATCCTGCCGAAGGTCGAGGAACGTCATGTTGGTGTGATGATTCATAGTACTCTCCCGCCGCGAATCAGGCGCTACCCCAATGAAGGGCTGCATTTCGACTCAGAATAGGTTAACAGCTTCCGTATGGAAACTTCTGCAACGCGAGGGAAAAATCTTACAACCTGAGTACGGAACTTGGGCCGGAAGACGGCAACTCTGGCTTGAATGTGGCAGTGATCACGAAGTTTTACCTGCAACTTTCCTTTTTTCGGGCGAATGCTCTCCGCATTGTTCAATGAAATTGGCCGAAGCTAGTGGAGGAGTGCGCGTGCAGACTTTCATTCAGACCGACCGCCAGCGGGTCAGGCCGCACAGCTTGGGCGTGCGGGTCATGCTTTTGAGCGACCATGCCGAAGGCCGCACCGGCCAGAGGCTTGCCGATTACGGCAGCGTCGTGGATGTGGCCGACGGGCTGGAAGACGCGGTCACGGCGATTCTGGACGATCCATTCGGCTATGATCTGTTCGTGATGGATTGCGACGGTTTCGGCGGCATCGCCGGGGCGGAACAGGCGATTTCCACGCTGATCGCCGGCGATGCGAAGATGCGGGTGATGCTGGTCAGCCGCGAGTTCGATGTGCCGGCCTATCCGCTGGGGCGCCGCACGGCGGTCTGTCTGCCCGATGATGTGTCGGAGACCAGCTTCCGGATCGGCTTCGACCATGTCCTGCGGGACCGGGCGGCGATCACGATGAACTGAAAGGTGGGGGCGGCGGGCCGCCCCCGAATGGCTTACGCCAGCGCCAGGTTGGTCGCGCTTTCACGGCCGTCACGACCGGCTTCGATGTCGAACGTGACCGGCTGGCCGTCTTTCAGGCTGCGCAGGCCCGCACGCTCCAGCGCGGTGATGTGCACGAACACGTCCTTCTTGCCGCCTTCCGGGGCGATGAAGCCGTAGCCCTTGGTTTCGTTGAACCATTTCACGGTGCCCTTGGCCATCGTGAAGTCTCCATGTCTGTCATGCCGCCCGCAGGATGCGGCGGCTTGGCCCCGTCAGCTTGAAGTCGATTGCTGTGGCCGATGGTCGGAGACAGTGGTCGAAAAGATAACGTCGCGCGGGGAACATAGGCAGATTCCGGGCCGAATCCAAGCAAAAATCGCTGAAAATTCGCGACGCCCGCCGGGCTGCGGCAGGGAATTCAAGGGCTTGGTCGGCGAAGGGACGGAAGGGCCCGCTGCCCATCGCAAAACCCCCTTCCCGCCTTGCGCATTTCCAAATACTCCCGCCCTGGAAACGGTTGGGCAGGGCGATGATCTTCACGGTGGCAATCGACGGGCCGGCGGCGGCGGGGAAGGGCACGATCAGCCGTGCGGTGGCCGCGCGCTTCGGATTCCGGCACCTGGACACCGGATTGCTTTACCGCGCAGTCGCGGTGATGGGCGGCGATCCCGTTGCCGCCGCCCGTGACCTGACGCCGGAGGATCTGGCGCGCGACGACCTGCGCACGCTTGCAGCGGGGCAGGCGGCGAGCCGGGTCGCGGCCCTGCCCGAGGTCCGCACGGCCCTTGTCGAGTTCCAGCGCCGGTTCGCCCGCAGCGAGGGCGGCGCGGTGCTGGACGGGCGCGACATCGGCACGGTGATCTGCCCCGAGGCCGAGGTGAAGCTTTACGTCACCGCCAGCGCCGTGGTCCGGGCACATCGGCGCTGGCTGGAGGTGGGGGGCGACGAGGCGCAAGTGCTGGCCGAGGTGAAGGAACGCGACGCCCGCGACATGGGGCGGGCAGATGCGCCACTAAGGCCCGCAGCGGATGCGGTGATGATCGACACGACGACCCTGGGGATCGACGCGGCGGTCGCGGCGGCCTGTGCCGTTGTTTCTGCGCGTTTTGACCAGCGGTGATAGGCCAACGGGGCCCGCTTTCCCTTGCCCCGCAGGCCCGTTGCCGCTATAGCCCGCCCATCCTGAAAGGACGAAAGCCCGCCGGTTCACCGGACGGTCGCGTTTTTCGTTCAGGGCAAAGACCGGCGGAGCCAACCGCAAGGCCTGTGAAAACACGAGAAAAGGAAACTGATCTATATGTGCGCTAAAGCAAGCATGGAAGACTTCGAAGCCCTGTTGAAGGAAAGCTTCGAGATCGACACCCCCGAAGAGGGCACTGTCGTCAAAGGCAAGGTCATCGCGATCGAAGCGGGCCAGGCCATCATCGATGTCGGCTACAAGATGGAAGGCCGCATCGACCTGAAAGAATTCGCCAACCCCGGTGAGCAGCCCAACATCAACGTGGGCGACACCGTCGAGGTCTATCTGGACCGCGTCGAGAACGCTCGTGGCGAAGCCCAGATCAGCCGTGAGAAGGCCCGCCGCGAGGAAGCCTGGGACCGTCTGGAGAAGGCCTATGCCGCCGAGCAGCGCGTCGATGGCGCGATCTTCGGTCGGGTCAAGGGCGGCTTCACGGTCGACCTCGGGGGCGCTGTCGCCTTCCTTCCCGGTTCGCAGGTCGACGTCCGCCCGGTGCGTGATGCTGGCCCGCTGATGGGCATGAAGCAGCCGTTCCAGATCCTGAAGATGGACCGTCGTCGCGGCAACATCGTTGTCTCGCGCCGTGCGATCCTGGAAGAAAGCCGCGCCGAACAGCGCGCCGAAGTCATCGGCAACCTGACCGAAGGTCAAGTGGTCGACGGCGTGGTCAAGAACATCACCGAATACGGTGCCTTCGTTGACCTGGGCGGTGTGGACGGCCTGCTGCACGTCACCGACATGGCCTGGCGCCGCGTCAACCATCCGTCGGAAATCCTGTCGATCGGTGAAACTGTCAAAGTGCAGGTCATCAAGATCAACAAGGAAACCCACCGCATCAGCCTGGGCATGAAGCAGCTTCAGTCCGATCCGTGGGATGCCGTCGAGAAGATGTATGCCATCGGCACGGTCCACAAAGGCCGCGTCACCAACATCACCGATTACGGCGCCTTCGTGGAGCTGGAAGCGGGGGTCGAGGGCCTGGTTCACGTCTCGGAAATGTCCTGGACCAAGAAGAACGTCCATCCCGGCAAGATCGTTTCGACCTCGCAGGAAGTCGAAGTCATGGTGCTGGAAATCGACAGCGCCAAGCGTCGCGTTTCGCTTGGCCTGAAGCAGACCCAGCGCAACCCGTGGGAAGTCTTTGCGGAAACGCATCCCGTGGGTTCGTCCATCGAAGGCGAAGTCAAGAACATCACCGAATTCGGTCTGTTCGTCGGCCTCGACAACGACATCGACGGCATGGTCCACCTTTCCGACCTGTCCTGGGACCAGCGCGGCGAGGAAGCGATCCAGAACTACCGCAAGGGCGACACGGTTCAGGCCGCCGTCACCGAAGTGGATGTCGAGAAGGAACGCATCTCGCTTTCGATCAAGGCTCTGGGCGACGACACCTTCACCGATGCCGTTGATGGCGTGAAGCGGGGGGCGATCATCACCGTCACCGTGACCGCAATCGAGGAAGGCGGGATCGAGGTCGAGTACAACAGCCAGAAATCCTTCATCCGCCGTTCGGACCTGTCGCGCGACCGCGCCGACCAGCGTCCCGAGCGCTTCCAGGTGGGCGACCATGTGGACGTCCGCGTGACCAACATCGACCCGAAGACCCGCAAGCTGGGTCTGTCGATCAAGGCACGCGAGATCGCGGAAGAGAAGGAAGCCGTCGAACAGTATGGCTCGTCCGATTCGGGCGCGTCGCTGGGCGACATCCTTGGCGCGGCCCTGAAGGACCGCAGCTAAGGTCAGGCCGACCCCTGATTGAATTGAAAGGCCCCGCCACACGCGGGGCCTTTTTCATTCGGGAGCCAAGTCCCCGTTTTTGTTTGTCATGAGACAAATCCTGCCGCTATAGTCGCGCGAATACAACATCGTGGCGGCCACCTGCCAGGGGCCGAACCACAGGGGGGACTACGGATGATCCGTTCGGAACTGATCCAGAAGATCGCGGATGAGAACCCGCATTTGACGCAAAGGCATGTCGAGCGGATCGTGAACACGGTCTTCGAAGAGATCATCGAGGCGCTGGCCAAGGGCGACCGGGTCGAGTTGCGCGGCTTCGGCGCCTTCTCGGTCAAGGCGCGCGATGCCCGCGTCGGACGCAACCCCCGCACCGGCGAGGCGGTCAAGGTTGATGACAAGAAAGTGCCGTTCTTCAAGACCGGCAAGTTGCTGCGCGACCGGCTGAACGGCAAGTAACCCCGCTTTGCCTTGCGCCCGGTCGGGTTCGGGCCGATATTGATCCCCGAACCTTGGGGTGCCGAACCGCATGATCCGATATCTTCGACTGTTGCTTCTGGCCGTTCTGGGCCTGGTCCTGCTGACCGTCGCATTGGCGAACCGCGCGCCGGTGATGGTGCGGCTGCTGCCCGATGACATGGCTGCGCTGACCGGCCTGACCTGGGCGATGGAGTTGCCGCTGTTCCTGGTCATCCTTGGCGGCATCCTGGCCGGGGTGCTGATCGGCTTTGTCTGGGAATGGGTCCGCGAGCATGGCCATCGCGCCACCGCCAGCCAGAAATCACGCGAGGTCACGCGGCTGGAGCGGGAACTGGCGGTGCTGAAGGATTCCAGCTCGGTCCCGCCGAAGGACGAGGTTCTGGCTCTGCTGGACAAGCGTTGATGCAACAGGTCCGGGTCAAGATCTGCGGGCTGCGGACGGCGGCCGATGTGGCGGCGGTGGCTGCGGCGGGGGCGGGTTATGCCGGGTTCGTCTTCTTCCCGAAAAGCCCGCGCCACCTGACGGTCGAGGTCGCGCGGGATCTGGCGCTGGGCGCACCGGAGGGCCTGTGCAAGGTCGCGCTGACGGTCGACGCCGACGATACGACGCTGGATGCGATCCTTGGGGCGGTGCCCTTGGACATGCTGCAGCTTCACGGCCATGAAACGCCGGAGCGGGTGGCCGAGGTCAAGGCGCGCTACGGCCTGCCGGTGATGAAGGCGATGGGCGTGGCCGATGAGGGCGACCTGGCGGGTCTGATGGAGATGAGCCTGGCCGCCGACCAGTTGCTGATCGACGCCAAGCCGCCGAAGGGGGCGGCCTTGCCGGGGGGCAACGGGCTGGCTTTCGACTGGCGCCTGCTGGTCGGGCGCAAGTGGCTGCGGCCCTGGATGCTGGCCGGGGGGCTGACGCCGGAGAACGTGGCGCAGGCCGTGCGATTGACCGGGGCGCGGCAGGTGGATGTGTCCTCAGGCGTGGAAAGCGCGCCGGGGGTGAAGGACGCCGCCCGGATCGCGGCTTTCGTCGAAGCGGCGCAGGGGGTGAAGGGCGGCGTGCCGATCCTGCGGTAGCGATGTCTTCGAAGAAATCGCACCCGAGCCTCTGAAGGCCTTGGCCCGGAGTTTTCGAAAACTCCGGCTTTTCCCTACGGCGCAATGGCGCTACATCCCAAGGGCAACAACGGGGGCGCGCCATGGCCGACGACGGATTGAACAGCTTCATGACCGGGCCAGACGAGGCGGGGCGCTTTGGCCTTTTCGGCGGGCGGTTTGTCAGTGAAACGCTGATGCCGCTGATCCTGGAACTGGAAGAGCGTTACAACTTTGCCAAGACCGACCCCAGCTTCTGGGCCGAGATGGACGATCTCTGGAAGCATTATGTCGGGCGGCCATCTCCGCTGTATTTCGCGCCCCGGCTGACCGAACATCTGGGCGGTGCCAAGGTCTACATGAAGCGCGACGAGCTGAACCATACCGGCGCACACAAGATCAACAACGTCTTGGGCCAGATCATCCTGGCGCGGCGCATGGGCAAGACCCGGATCATCGCCGAGACCGGCGCGGGGCAGCACGGGGTGGCGACGGCGACGGTCTGCGCCAAGTTCGGGCTGAAATGCGTGGTCTACATGGGCGCGCATGACGTGGAACGGCAGGCGCCGAACGTGTTCCGGATGAAGCTGCTGGGCGCCGAGGTGATCCCGGTGACTTCAGGCCGTGGCACGCTGAAGGATGCGATGAACGACGCACTGCGCGACTGGGTCACGAACGTGCGCGAAACCTTCTACTGCATCGGTACGGTGGCAGGCCCGCATCCGTACCCCGCGATGGTGCGCGACTTCCAGTCGATCATCGGCAAGGAGGTCCGCTGGCAACTGGCCGAGCAGGAGGGCGAAGGCCGCCTGCCCGACGTGGTCGTTGCGGCCATTGGTGGCGGATCGAACGCGATGGGCTTGTTCTTCCCCTTCCTCGATGATCCTTCGGTGCGGATCGTCGGCGTGGAGGCAGGCGGCAAGGGCGTGGACGACCGGATGGAACATTGCGCTTCGCTGACCGGCGGCCGTCCGGGTGTGCTGCATGGCAACCGCACCTATCTGTTGCAGGACAATGACGGGCAGATCCTGGAGGGGTTCAGTATCAGCGCGGGACTCGATTATCCCGGCATCGGGCCGGAGCACTCCTGGCTGCATGACGTGGGCCGCGCGGAATATGTCAGCATCACCGACGCCGAGGCGCTGGAGGCGTTCCAGCTGTGCTGCAAGCTGGAAGGCATCATCCCGGCGCTGGAGCCATCGCACGCGCTTGCGCAGGTGATGAAGCTGGCGCCGACGCTGGCACGCGACAAGATCATCGTGATGAACATGTGCGGGCGTGGCGACAAGGACATCTTCACCGTCGCCAAGCACCTGGGCGTGACGATGACGGTCTGAAGCCTTCTCAACCGGCGGTCGATTTTTGGGCCCGTGGCATGATGCTGCGGGCCTTTTGCATCTGGCGATTCGCGAAGCGGCGAAGTCCTGCCCGCACCACGCGCCGGAAACAGGGCCTCACCCCAGGGTTGATCATAAACTGAGGTTTATTCCTGCCAACCGGGGGCATAAGGCCCCGTCGCTAAACCTGGGTTCAATGGCCAGCCTCGGCGGGGTCGGGCTTGATGGCTCCATGCTCTCGACGGTGGACTTGTTCCCCTGACGAGCTGGACCCGGAACGTGAAGGAGATCACTGATGAAGCTGAGAACCAAACTCTTGTGCTACACGGCCGCGAGCGCCCTGTTGGCGGGTGCCGCCTTTGCCGCCATCGACGGCAACCAGCTTGCCGATGACTACCTGGCGCAGGGCTACACCTACGTTGAAGTGAAGGTCGGCCCGACGCAGACCAAGGTCGAGGCAATCAAGGACGGCCAGAAGCTTGAAGCCGTCTACGACAACGAGACGCTTGCGATCATCGACCAGGAAACCGAGAAGGCCGATGGCGATGACGCCAGCAAGACCGGCAAGGACGTGAAGTCGGTCGACAGTGACTTCGACGATGACGATGACGATGACGATGACGACGATGACGATGACGATGATGATGATGACGATGACGATGATGACGACGACGATGATGATGACGACGACGACGACGACGATGACGATCACGGCGGCGGCGATCACGACAGCAACGACGACTGAGCGCCAGCTTCAGCTCGTTCGAAGGTCCCGGTCTTGCCGGGGCCTTCGGCTTGGAACATAGTTTCCAGGAGAGGGGACGGGATATCCGGATGAAGCGGCGGGAGTTTCTAACAGGTCTTGCTATCGGCGCCGCGCTGGCTTCGCCCGCTGCCGCGGAGGATGTCGTCGACAGCATTGTTCGCCAGCTCAGAAATCAGGGGTACCGCTCGATCGTTCAGGAGCGGACGCTTCTGGGCCGGGTCCGCATTCTGGCCGACCGCAAGGAAGGCGAACGCGAGATCATCGTCAATCCGCGCACGGGCGAGGTCCTGCGCGATCTCTGGACCCCGGTCGACGGGGCCGACGGAAAGGTCACGATCATCGACGACCATTCGGGCAGGGATCACGACGACGATGACGATGACGACGATGACGATGATGACGACGACGACGACGACAGTGGCCATGGCGGCAAAGATGACGACTGATCTGGTCCAGGTGCGGCCGTCCCGGATGCCGGGGTGAAACGCGCAGCGCCCTTCATCGCGATTTTCGTGATCCAGGTGCTTTGCGCCTTCTTTTTCGTATCCGACATCCTGTCGTCGATGATCGGCTTCCAGACCGCGCCGATCAGCTGGGAAATGCGCGAGTTGCTGGAGATCGGTGCGGCCTTCGGCCTGATCCTGGGTGTGGGCCTGGGCGGCTGGATGCTGCTGGGGGCGCTTCAGGGCCGAAGCCGGGCGGAGGAGCGGCTGCGCCGGGCGTCGGGGGCCTTCGCCGACCTCTTGCAGGAGCGTTTCGCCGAATGGGGCCTGACACCGTCGGAAAAGGACGTGGCGCTGTTCGCGATCAAGGGGATGTCGACGGCGGAAATCGCGACGATGCGGTCCACCAGCGAGGGCACGGTCAAGGCCCAGACCAATGCGATCTATCGCAAGGCGGGCGTGACCGGGCGGTCGCAGCTTCTGTCGCTGTTCATCGAGGATCTCATGCGCGATGACGGCGCGATCCGGCCGATGCCGGAATCGCCATCTCCGGCCACGGTCTCAGCGAAGTGAGGGCGGCGCGCCTGTGGCCCCTTGCAGCCCGAACATCAGGCCGCGCCCGATCCGGTGGGCCAGCGCCGACCATTGCGCGGCGGTCTCGACCGGAAGTTCCCGCGTGAGGACGCTGTCGAAAAGGCCAAGCCAGACCTCGAACATGCCGAGCCGGACGTTGCCCGCGTCGCGGTGAGCGGCCAGCGGGTTCCCGTCGTAGATCCGTTCATGCAGGATCGCATTCCGCCAGAAGCGGGCGATCTTTTCCTCATGCGCGGGCCAGTCGGTCACATGGGCGGCGAAGACGGGCCCAAGACCGGGGTGCTGCCGGACGCTGGCGTAGAAGGTCGCGACGACGCGGGCGATCTGGTCTGGCGTGATGTCGAAACGGGGCGGGATCATGCGGCAGATGTCGTGCTGGCGGGGCCCCGTGTCCAGACGGTCAGTCGGTGGCGTGTTGCCGCAGGATGTCCAGCGGGACGACAGCGAGGGTGGCCTGATGGGTGGCGGCCAGGCGGACCTGGGGGGCGGCGCCTTCGTCATGCGCCTGCAGGAAGCGGGAGGCGCAGAGGCACCATTGGTCGCCGGGTTTCAGGCCCGGAAAGCCGTATTCGGGGCGCGGGGTGGAGAGGTCGTTGCCGAGGTATTTCGACAGGGCCAGAAACTCGGCCGTCATCAGGGCGCAGACGGAGTGGAGGCCGCGGTCCATCGGGCCGGTGTTGCAGCAGCCGTCGTGGAAGAAGCCGGTGACGGGATCGGGGGAGCAGGGTTGCAGGTCCTGACCAAGGACGTTGAGCGAGGGGAGCTTCATCGGGGAAGGATGGCAGGTCAGGGGGCGCCTGTCCAGACCTGTCCACGGTGGACAGAATATTGGACCAAGCAAAATCAAAGGCTTGTCCGTGGGCGTTTACCGCCTGTCAACTTTTGGCCGGGCCTGCCGGCAGTCGACCGCATAGGCGTTGACGAGCGGCAGGCCGCCATCCTTGCGCCTTCGTCTGCGCTGGTGACGGGACAGTTTGGAGCGGGTTTCGAATTGAGCGCTGGCGCGCAAGCCTTCTGTCTCGTCGTCGGCCTACGCCTCCGCCTCGGTCGCTTGGGGGTTTTCCACCCCCAAACCCCCGGAGAGTATTTCGGAAAGAGCAAAGCATGTCAGATGCGCAAAGGGGCGGGCTGGACCCTTGATTGGCCTTTGTCTATAAGGCCGCCATGCAGACAGGTCTGGGCGTTCCTTTGCGAATTACCGGCCCGGCGGGCTGAGGCCTGGCCGGGTTTGACGTCTTGCCGCTGGTCCGTTTCGGGCCGTTCTGCCCTGATCCGAGGTTCGATCCCCCATGTGCGCCGATACTGCTGCTGTTGACTACCGCGACACCGTCTTCCTGCCCGAGACGCAATTCCCGATGCGGGCGGGCCTGCCCCAGCGCGAGCCGGACTGGCTGGCGCGCTGGGAGCGGATCGGGGTCTATGACCGGCTGCGGGAGCGTGCGGCAGGCCGCGCGCCCTTCGTGCTGCATGACGGCCCCCCCTATGCCAACGGGCACCTGCACATCGGCCATGCGCTGAACAAGGTGCTGAAGGACATGGTGGTGCGCAGCCAGCAGATGATGGGCCGCGATGCGCGCTATGTGCCGGGCTGGGACTGCCACGGTCTGCCGATCGAATGGAAGATCGAGGAGCAGTACCGCGCCAAGGGGCTGAACAAGGATGACGTGGACACGGTCGCCTTCCGGCAGGAGTGCCGCAAGTTCGCCGAGGGCTGGATCGACGTCCAGCGCGAGGAGTTCAAGCGGCTGGGGGTCACGGGGAAGTGGGACCGGCCTTATCTCACGATGGACTATCACGCCGAGGCGGTGATCGCGGACGAGTTCATGAAGTTCCTGATGAACGGGAGCCTTTATCAGGGGTCGAAGCCGGTGATGTGGTCTCCGGTCGAGAAGACCGCCTTGGCCGAGGCAGAGGTGGAGTATCACGACCATACGAGCCATCAGGTCTGGGTGCGGTTCAGGGTGATCCATGGGGATGCTCTGTTCACGAAGACGCCGACCGATGTGGTGATCTGGACGACGACGCCCTGGACGATCCCACAGAACCGGGCGGTGGCTTTCGGACCAGAGATCGCCTACGGGCTTTACGAGATCATCGGGCGGCCGGAGGACAGTTCGGCGACCATCGGGCATCGCGTGGTGCTGGCAGACCAGCTTGCCGAAGGTGTGCTTGCTCAGGCAAAGCTGGTCGGGCCGGAGATGGTGCGGCGGCTCGGGGATGTCTCTGCGGCGGACCTGAAGGGCATGGTGCTGGCGCATCCGTTCCGGGGCATCGAGGGCGGCAACGGCGAGTGGGACTACCCTGTCCCGATGCTCCCCGGCGAGCATGTCACCGACGATGCGGGGACGGGGTTTGTGCATACCGCGCCCAGCCACGGCGATGACGACTATCAGCTGGGCGTGAAGTTCGGCCTGCCGATGACCTACAACGTCGAGGCGGACGGGTCCTATCGGGCCGACCTGCCCTTGTTCGGCGGGCAGCACATCATCACGCCCGAGGGCAAGGAGGGGCCGGCGAATGTGTCGGTCATCAAGCAGCTGGCCTATTCGGGGGCGCTGTTTGCCAAGGCGAAGCTGAAGCATAGCTACCCGCACAGCTGGCGGTCGAAGGCCCCGGTGATCTACCGCAACACGCCGCAGTGGTTCGTGGCGATCGACCGGACGCTGGATGACGGCATGTCGACCTATGGTCAGACGATCCGCAGCCGGGCGCTGACCTCGATCAATCAGCTGGTGGAATGGACTCCCACCACCGGGCGCAATCGCCTGCATTCGATGATCGAGGCGCGTCCGGACTGGGTGCTGTCGCGGCAGCGGGCCTGGGGCGTGCCGCTGACCTGTTTCGTGAAGACGGGGGCGCGGCCAGATGCTGCGGACTTCCTTTTGCGCAACGCCGAGGTGAACGCACGGATCAGGGCGGCCTTCGAGGCCGAGGGTGCGGATGTCTGGTATGTGCAAGGATTCAAGGAAAAGATGCTATCCGGCATCGTGAATCCGCAGGATTATGAACAGGTGTACGATGTTCTGGACGTCTGGTTCGACTCTGGTTCGACCCATGCCTTCGTGCTGCGGGACCGCGAGGACGGGTCGGCGGACGGGATCGCGGATCTGTATCTGGAGGGCACCGACCAGCATCGCGGCTGGTTCCATTCCTCGTTGCTGCAGGCCTGCGGCACCAAGGGCCGCGCGCCCTATCGCGGGGTGCTGACCCACGGCTTCACCCTGGACGAGAAGGGCATGAAGATGTCCAAATCGCTGGGGAATACCGTCGCCCCGGAAGCGGTGATCAAGGAGTATGGCGCGGATATCCTGCGGCTCTGGGTGGCGCAGTCGGATTATACGGTGGACCTGCGGATCGGGAAGGAGATCCTGAAAGGGGTCGCCGACAGCTATCGTCGGTTGCGCAACACCATGCGCTACATGCTGGGGGCCCTGGCGGGGTTCAGCGAGGCGGAGCGGGTCGAACCTGCGGACATGCCGGAGCTGGAGCGCTGGGTGCTGCATCGCCTGTCCGAACTGGATGCCGAGGTGCGTGAGGGCTATGCGAAATATGACTTCCAGGGCGTGTTCCAGAAGTTGTTCACCTTCTGCACCACCGACCTGTCGGCGGTCTATTTCGACATCCGCAAGGACAGCCTGTACTGCGACGCGCCCGGCAGCCTGACCCGCCGGGCCTGCCGGACGGTGCTGGACATCCTGTTCCACCGGCTGACCACCTGGCTGGCCCCGGTGCTGGTCTTCACCATGGAGGAGGTCTGGCTGGAGCGGTTCCCCGGCGAGGAGTCCAGCGTGCATCTGGTCGATTTCCCGGAGACCCCGGCGGCGTGGCGCGATGCGGCGCTGGCGGCGAAATGGGAGACGATCCGCGACGTGCGCCGGGTGGTGACGGGCGCGCTGGAGGTGCAGCGGACGGCGAAGGTGATCGGGGCGAGCCTGGAGGCTGCGCCGGAGGTGTTCGTCTCGCCCGAGATGATGGCGCTGCTGGAGACGGTGACTTTCGAGGAGATCTGCATCACCTCGTGCATCTGGCTGTCGACCAAGCCCGCACCGGAGGGAGTGTTCGCGCTGGCCGAGGTTCCCGGCGTGGCGGTAGCGTTCGAGCTCGCCAGGGGCCAGAAATGCGAGCGCTGCTGGCGGGTGCTGCCGGATGTGGGCACACACAAGCACCCCGGCACCTGTCGGCGCTGCAACGACGCCCTGGGCCAGCACTGAGCGGCCCAAGGCAGCGGACGGGCCCCGCTTTTCGACCGGGGCCCGGTTCCGGACATCCGGGCGGAAGGCTTGAAGCCGGGGGGTGATCGGGCGACAGGTCAGGGATGGATTTTTTGAAACCCTGACCGATTGCCGAGGGTTGACATTAGACTGATCCGGCAAAACAACATGAAAAGCTTTAGGATTTGGTGTCCGTGATTGTCCGCTGCGGCTGCTCTTGCCAAGACGCCCTGGGCGTAGAAGGACCGACTTGAGTTACAAGGTCTGCTCACCTGTTGAAGAAAGGACCGGCGTCGGGTCTTGCTGGTCGGCGCCGCATACTCTTGCCGCGAAGGACGCGCCCTTCCTCCAGCTCAGGTTTCATGCGGGCAGGGTCGAGATGGCGGGGACGCCGAGCGCTTTCGTCGGGCACCGGCTTGGGGCGGGGGAAGCGGCGCGCGGGTTGTGGGCCGAGTGGCATTGGGATGGTACGACGCTGACGGCAACGGTCGATCCGTTGGGGTATTTCAGTCTTTTCGTCTACTGCAAGGGCGGCGAGATCGTGGTGTCGCCCTCGATCCTGCATCTTCTGGCGCAGGGGGCCGATCCCGAGCCGGACCCGGTGGCGCTGGCGGTGTTTCACCGGATCGGACTCTTCGTCGAGGATGACACGCCCTTCCGGCATATCAGGGTCTTGCCGCCGGAGGGGCGGCTGACCTGGCGCGACGGCGTGGCAAAAGTGACCGGAGGCGCTCCGGTCCCGCGGGAAGAGGCCCTGACCCGGACGCAAGCGGTGGAAGCGTTCATCGACTTGCCCAGGGCCGCGCTGCGCCGGTTCCTGGCGGGCTGGGATGGCCCGGTGGTGTTGCCGTTGTCGGGGGGGCGCGACTCGCGGCATATCCTGCTGGAACTGGCGCATCAGGGCCGCAAGCCCGACACCTGCGCAACCTTTCACGACGGCGGGCGCTACCTGGACCGAGAGGTGCTGGCTGCGCGGGCGGTGACGGAACGGGTGGGGGCGCGGCACACGCTACTGGGCCACCCCCGGAGACGGCTGCGCGATACGCTGCGTGCGCTTCTCTTGACGCAGTTCTGCGCGGACGAACATGCCCAGATGATGCCGATGCATGATTATCTGTCCGGCAGTCCGGCGGCGGCCATCGACGGGATCGGCGGCGATATCCTGACCAACCCCGATGACAGCGCGGCCGAATTCATCACTCTGGCGCGGCGCGGCGATTTCGAGGGCATTGCCCGAAGCCTGGCCGAAGGGCATGGCCGGGTCATCAATCGCCTGGGGCATAAGGGTGGGGCGGGCGTGATCTATTCGCCAGAGCTTGAAGCCGCCGCCATCGACCGTATCGCCGGGGCAATGCGCCGGTTCGAGGCCGCGCCCGACCCCTATCAGGCGTTCTGGTTCTGGAACCGGACCCGACGCGAGATCAATTTCGTGTCGACCGGAATTCTGGGCGAGGCGGCGATGGTCGCCTGTCCCTATCTTGACCCGGATTTCGTCAGGCTTGGCTTGTCGCTGCCCTGGTCAGTGACATGCGACCAGAAACTGCATGATGACGCGATTGCGCGGGCCTTCCCGGCCTGCGCCGACATCCCCTTTGCCGAGGGGTTCAGAAGCACACCCATGCCAAGGCTGCGGCTGAACCGGCTGCGGAACGAGCTGGACCGCCTGCGGATCGCGGCGATGGTCCGACCCGGCGCTGCGGCGTCCGACGCGCTGCGGCGGGTGCTGTCCAAGGGGCCGCTGCATCTCAGATCGGCAGATACCTACTGCCTGCACCGGGAATTCGTGGAACAGATGGACGCCCGCATGGCACGGCGGCTTATCGCGCTGCGCGACAGGCTGGACCATGTGGCGGCAAAAGGAAGTGGAGTGGTAAGTGATGTCTTTCCTGGCATTTGACGCTCAAGTCATCCGGGCGCGAAATCTGTTGCGCCGCCGCAGCGCCGACAGGGTGCGGCAGCAGGCGATGGCAAAGCCGTTTTCCCCTGCTGCTGCCGAGCGGCTTCTGCTGGTGACGCAGACTGATCGCTTGCCGCAAAGCCAGGTCTACGCCTTTCATCATTACGCGGCGGACCTGAAGCGCCTTTACGGTGCAGAGTTGCGCGAGGCCGATCTGGCGGACGTTCTGGCGGGCAGGCCGGTTGCGGCCAAAGGGGCGACCGTGGTGGCGTTCCAGACGCCGTTCGACGTGTCGGATGACGATCTGAACCGGCTTTTCGCCCGGTTGCGGGCGGATCATCCGGGGGCGAGGATCGGCTGCCTGGACTGGTTCGCGCCGACCGACCTGCGCAATGCGGCGCGGATGGACGGCGAGGTCGATTTTTACGTCAAGAAGCATGTCTTGCGTGACCGGGGACACTATGGACGCCCGACCCTGGGCGACACCAACCTTACCGACCATTACGCCCGCCGCTTCGACCTGGCTGATCCGGAGCGGTGCTTCCCGGTGTCGCCGGGGTTTCTGCAAAAGCTGATCATTGGCCCGTCCTTCGTCACGGCGCCGCAGATCCAGCCCGAATTCCTGAAGGCGACACCCCCCCGCGGCCAACGGCCCATTGACCTGCATGCCCGTTTCGAAATGTCGGGAACGCCCTGGTATCGCGCGATGCGGGGCGAGGCAGATGCGGCAGTGGACCGTTGCACCGGCCTGAACCTGTTGCGCGGGTCGGGGGTGCGGCAGTCACGGTTTCTGGCCGAGCTGCGGCGGTCGAAGATCTGTTTCAGCCCTTTCGGCTATGGCGAGGTGTGCTGGCGCGATTACGAGGCGGTCCTGTCCGGCGCGGTGGTGCTGAAACCGGACATGAGCCATGTCGAGACCGATCCCGATATCTTCGTCGCCTGGGAAACCTATGCGCCGGTAGCCTGGGACCTGTCGAATTTCGGCGAGGTCCTGGACCGGCTTCTGTCGGACAGCGGCTTGCGGGAAGCAATCGCCCGAAAGGCCTATCAGACCCTGCAAGCCTGGCTGCAATCGGATGCGTTTGCCCAGCGAATGCAGCCGCTGTTCCGGCCTGTTTCTGCGGCGTGCCCGTCCTCGATTCCCGCGCTGGCGGAAGCATGAGGGCAACTCACGGCGGGGGGAAAGACTTCGCCGAGGGCGTGGACCCCCGGCGAAGAGTCAGGCCGAAGCGCCTACGGGGAGACCGCGGGGCGTCGGCGTCGAATGGAAGCGCAACGTGCTGGCCTGCGCGTCGGCGAGGCTTTCACCCCGGCGCAGGGCCAAAAGCTCGGCACGGGTGAGACCGATGTCGTCCAGCAAGCGATCATCTTCGCGTTCCAGCAGGAACGCAGTCGAGCGGCGCAGCTGCAAAAGGGCGAAGAGGCGGGCGAACATGATGGAACTCCTATGCTTGAGGCCAGAAGATAGGGGGAAGTTTGACATTCCACAAACGAATAGGTTTGATGGATAACATAAATTCCACTCATGGGTGAATGATGCAGCCGCTGGACAGTGACCTGATGCGCAGCTTCCTTGCGGTGGCCGACAGCGGGTCGGTCACGGCGGCGGCGGCGCGGCTTTACCGGACACAATCGGCGGTCAGCCTGCAGATCAAGCGGCTGGAGGACAGCCTGGGCCAGCCGCTCTTCGAACGCCAGGCGCGCGGGGTGGCGCTGACGCCGCGCGGCGAACAACTGGTGCCCTATGCCCGGCGGGTGGTGGCGCTTCTGGAGGAGGCGGCGATAGCCTTGCGGGAAAAGCCGCTGGCAGGGCCGGTGCGGGTGGGGATATCGGACGAATATTCGGGAACGGTCCTGCCGCGGGCGCTGGCGGCCTTCGACGAACGGCACGAGGGGGTGCAGGTCTCGGTCCGGGTGGACCATTCCGCAGCGCAGATTGCGGCGCTGGAAGCGGACGAGATCGACATCGGGGTGATCTATGACTGGCAGTATGTGCAGGAGGGCGAGATCCTGTGCATCGACCCGACGGTCTGGGTCACTTCGCTGACCCATGGCCAGCACCTGCGCCGCCCGGTGCCGGTGGCCGTGTATTTCCACAGCCAGTGGAGCCGGGACTATGCCGAACAATCCCTGGTTCGCCAGGGCATCGACTGGCGCGCGGCCTGGACCTGCGACATGGCGGGGGGGTTCCGGGTGGCGGTGATGAACGGCATGGCGATCGCACCCCTGTCGCGCAGCACGATCCCGCCGGGCTGCCGGGAGCTGACGGCCGAGGACGGGTTTCCGATCGTGGATTCGGCGCGCGTGGTCCTGCGGCGGAATCCGCGGGGAACCTCGCCAGCGGTGGAAGGGATGGCGGATATCCTGCGGGCGGCCTTCGCTCCGTTGCGGCGGGAGGGGACGTGATGATCCGGGCGGGGATGATGGGGCCGTTCGGGCCGGTGGCGCTGGTCGAACGCGAGGGCGTGCTGGTCGGGCTGGAATGGCGGCTGCCGGAAATGTCCGGGCAGTCGGCGCTGCTGGCCGAAGGTCTGGCGCAGCTGTCGGCCTATTTCGAGGGGCGGTTGAAGCGGTTCGATCTGCCGCTGGATTGGGGCGCGGGGCTGAACGCGGCGGTGCGGCGGGCGATGGCCGATATTCCCCATGGCGAGACGCGGACCTATGGCCAGATCGCGAAACGGGTGGGCGCCGCGCCGCAGGCGGTGGGGCAGGCCTGCGGGGCGAACCCCTTGCCGATCCTCATCCCCTGCCACCGGGTGACGGGGACCGACTGGTTCGGCGGCTTTTCGGCGCCGGGTGGGGTGGAGACCAAGGCGGCGCTCTTGCGGCACGAGGGGGCGCTGCTGTTGTAACGCCGGGCTTGCGTTTCGGGGCCCTGGTGGGAAAAGTGGCATGGAATTCAACCGAGAGGATTGGCCCCATGACTTTGACCGACAAGATGCCGCTTGGCCGAATGCTGGCAATTTTCGCAGGCACCTTTGTTGCCGGGAACGTCGCCCTTGCAGTGCTGACCTATTTCCTGCCCGACTTGCCCTTGCCAAGTTCGACAGGAATGATCCTTGCGATGGCCGCAGCCCTGGCTGCGGGGCAGGGCGTGGCTGCACGGCTTGGCCGAAAGCTGCGGACGGGCGAGAAGGCGGTCTTTGCTGCCTATGCCACGATCCTGAACCTGGTATTCGCCGTTGCTGTCTTCTGGGTCCTTCTTGCCTATGTCGGCCTGCCTTTCACCGCGCAGAACGTGGTGATGGTGATGACAGGGGAGACGATGCCGAAGGCCGATATCGGCCCGTTCCTCCCCTGGATTATAGGGATCGGTGCGGCGGTCAGCTTTCTGGTGACCTTCTTTTTCGTCGGCCTTGGCGTCAGCAGTCAGTTGAAGGCGCTGGAGCGCAAGGCGGCCAAAGGCAAGTGATCTGACCCTATCGAAACCGGGCCGCTGGACCTATCCGCCCGCTTGCGCCTTTGTCCGCCGAGGCTTACGCCTGCGGGTGACAATCCTCCTGACAGGTGCGCTTTGAGCCTTGGCATCTTTCTGGCCGTCCTTGCAGCGGCCTTCCTGCATGCGCTCTGGAATGCGCTGATCAAGCTTGGAACCTCGAAGGTCGGCGGGATGGTGATCCTGTCGATTGTCGAGGTGCCGATCGGGCTGGCGGTGGTGATGTTCACCGATGCGATCAACCCGGCGGCGGTGCCCTGGGTGCTGGCGGCGGGCTGCACGCATTTCGCCTACAAGTTCTTCCTGACCTATGCCTATGACCGGGGCGACCTGTCCCGCGTCTATCCCATTGCCCGCGGGGCTGCGCCGATGATCGTGGCGCTGTTCGGGGCGGCCTTCCTGGCCGATGCGGTGACGGGCAAGGAATATGTCGCCATCGCGGTGCTGGCGGCGGGGATTCTGCTGATGGCACGGGGCGTGTTCGCCAGCGGCGAGGACCGGCGGCTGCTGCCCTTTGCCCTGGGCTCGGCCTGCGCCACCGCGACCTATACGCTGATCGACGGAATGGGCGCGCGGGTTTCCGGCTCGCCCGCCGCCTATGTCGCCTGGGTCTTCGTGGCGGACGGGACGATCTTCACGCTGGGGATGCTGGCCCTGCGCGGCTGGGATGTGATCCCGAGGAACTGGCACGCCTGGCGGATGGGGGCCTTCGCCTCGGCCGCGAGCTACGGGGCCTATGCGGTGTCGATCTGGGCGATGACCCTTGCCCCCATCGCGGTGGTGGCGGCGCTGCGCGAGACCTCGATCCTGTTCGCGGTGCTGATCGGCTGGCTGATCTTCGGCGAGCGGATGACGGGGGAAAAGGCGCTGGCCTCGGTGATCATTGTCGCAGGGGTGATGCTGACGCGGTTCTAGACAGGGCCAAATTCCTTAAGGAAGGAATGTGGGTCTATCGCACCCGGCGGATCCCTTCGGGGACGAATTGCTGCACGATCCCGGCCAGGCAGAGATACAGTGACGTCAGCACCAGCAGCCCCTTGGCGATCGGGCCTTCGTGGAAATCCCACCATGCGGCCCAGCCCGCAAGGACGATCCAGGCGATGCAGACGCCCAGCGAAATCTCATACCAGCGGCTTGTCCGCACCGGGTGGATGAACTTGAGATTGGTGAACATCGTGACCGTCAACAGGATCACCACCAGCAGGATCACGGTCTGGCTGGGCTCGGTCGCGAAGAGAACCAGCACAACCATGTTCCAGCAGGCGGGGAAGCCCGCGAAGCTTTTGTCCTTGGTCTTCATCCGGGTGTCGGCGAAGTAGACCACGGACCCATAACAGATCACGATGATCGCCAGCCACCCCGTCCAGCCGGGCAGAAGGCCGGACTTGAAAAGGGCAAAGGCGGGGATGAAGACATAGGTCAGATAGTCGACGATCAGGTCCATCAGGACCCCGTCATAGGTCGGCCAGTTCTTCCGCACGTCGAAGCGGCGGGCGAGCGGGCCGTCGACCCCGTCGACGATCAGCGCGAGCACCAGCCAGAGGAACATCAGGCTCCAGTTCTCTTCGACTGCGGCCAGCATGGCGAACATCGACAGAACCGCACCGGAAGCGGTGAGGAGGTGGACGGAGAGAGCTTTGAGACGCGGCGTCATGGGAATGTGATGGCGGATAACGCGGTCGGGTGCAACTGTTTGCCCGCGTTCAGGCGCGAGGATGGGCTTTTTCGTAGACCTCCATCAGCCTTGCGGCATCGACGGCAGTATAGGCCTGGGTGGTCGAGAGCGAGGCGTGACCCAGAAGCTCCTGAATGGCCCGCAGGTCTCCACCGGCGGAAAGGAGGTGGGTCGCGAAGCTGTGGCGCAGCGCGTGGGGCGTGGCGGTGGCGGGCAGGCCGAGGCGGAGGCGGGCACGCTCCATCGCGCCCTGGATCAGGCGGGGGTTGACCGGGCCGCCGCGTGCGCCACGGAAGAGCGGGGCATCCGGCGCAAGCTCGAAGGGGCATTGCCGGACGTAAGTGGCAACGGCCTCGCCGGCGACGGGGATCACCGGGACGGGCCGGGTCTTGCCGCCCTTGCCGGTGATGCGGAGGGTTTCCGGAAGCGGGTGGTCGGCGCCGGTCAGCGAAAGGGCTTCCGAGATGCGGAGCCCCAGCCCGTAGAGGAGGGTGGCGATGGCGGTGTCGCGGGCGGCGATCCAGTCTTCGCAGGCATCGGCGCCGATCTCGTCCAGCATGGTGGCGGCGGCGTCTTCGGTGAGCGGGCGGGGCAGCTTGCGGCGGTGCTTCGGGCCACGGGCGGACAGGACGGTGGTCGCATCCATTCCGGTCCGGTCGGCGGCCCAGGCGGAGAAGCCCTTGACCGCCGAGAGGGCGCGGGACAGCGAGCGAGGCGAGAGGTGTTTGCGCTCTTCGGCCATCCAGGCGCGGAGGTCGGATTGCGTGGTGCGAGTGACCGAAGCGATCCCCTCGGCCCCGCCGCGATGGGCGGAGAGGAATTTGAGGTAGCGGGACACGTCGCGGCGGTAGGCTTCGACGGTGTTCTCCGCCGCACCCTCAAGGGCCGCAAGCTGTTGAAGCCATTGGACAAGCGCCGCACCAAGGGCAGGCGCGAGGAAGGGGTCGGCGGTCAGCCCAGCCACCGGCGCATCGCGCGTTCGAAGACGCTGGCGAAGAAGGCCAGGAGATCGGTGCCATGGGTGGATTTGAACTGGCTCGGGTCTTCCGACGCGAAGACCAGCATGCCGGGCAGGCGCTTCGGGCCGAGGTCGAGTTTCATCAGGGCTTCGGACTGGAACTCTTCGGCGCGGGACCCGTAGAGGTTGACGGCGAGGGCGGTGATCGAGCGCAGCACCACGGGGCGGCCGGGGCCGTTGCGGCCATTGGTCAGGTAGGTGCCGACGAAGCCGGCGGGGGCCACCTGCAGCACCTCGCCCAGGCGGCGGAGGGTGGGGTCGGTGTCGCCCTCATGCAGGGTCTCCAGCACCAGGCGCACCATATCGACGCGCAGGGTCTGGGCGACCTCACCCGTCAGCACCTTCATGAAGGCCTCGAAATTGGTCGGTTCCAGGAGTTGCAGGATCGCCCGGTGGACCTGGTTCGTCCCGGCCAGGTTCTCGTAAGCTGCTGCAATCACTGACCTATGCGTGTCTTCCAGCCGGTCGAGCCGGGTCTCCAGCCGCTGCATGGCGATGCCGCGCAGGTCGACGATATTGGCCCCCATGGCGCGTTCGTTGGCGGCGACGAGGGCGTTCATCACGTCGCGATCCTCCAGCAGCCGTTCGGGCTCGGCGAGGATGCGGTCGCGCAGGTCGGGTTCGATCATTTCGGTCAGCCAGGCGGGTTTGCGGTCAACTTGCGGCAGTATAGAGGACCGGGGTTGGCCTTGGCGACAGGATTAACGCAAGACGGCGGCGGGGACCGGCAGGGATGCAACACTGGGGTCGGGATGGCGTATGGCTTTGGTATGGCACCCGTCCATACGCGCGCTGGGATCGGGTGGCG
Organism: Tabrizicola sp.; assembly: GCA_018057165.1. Lineage (GTDB taxonomy): Bacteria > Pseudomonadota > Alphaproteobacteria > Rhodobacterales > Rhodobacteraceae > Tabrizicola. The sequence goes on along the minus strand of JAGPEG010000015.1, from coordinate 749 downwards.
TTAACCTTTGTGCCCGACGGTGGCCGCAAAGGAGCCCGCCGATGCCCGACCTGAAGCGACAGACCCCCCGCCAGCGCGCCCAGATGACCTATATGATGGACGTGATGCGGCGGCTGGAATGGGACCTGCACAACACCATCGAGCTGACCGGACGCATCCCGGAGGAATGGCACCAGATCGCCACCGCCACACCTCGGGCGGCGAAGGTGAAGGTCACGCTGGCGCTGGAGGCGGATGTGCTGAAGTTCTTCCGCTCGATGGGCGAGGGCTATGGGCCGCGGATCAATGACGTGCTGCGCAGCTACATGCACGCGCGGCTGGCCGGGGTGATCCGGGGGGCCGAGACGCTGGCGCATTACCGGGAACGGGAGGAGGCGCATTCGGGGGAGAAGCCAGCGTTCGGGGATGTGGCGAAGGCCTTTGGCTGGGAGTGGGAGGATGCGGGGCCGGAGGCCGCAGGGGCGGTGCGGGCGAAGGCTCAGGAGGGGATGCAGAAGGGGGTGGCGGAGGGGGATGAGCGGCGGTTCGGGGGGCCGTTGGTGAGGTGAGGGGGGAGTCACGTCCCGCGAAATGGAATCTCAGACGATTTAACCTTGTCGATCAGGCTCTCCTTGCCGATGGCCTTGAGCATTCTCTCAACTGATCGTTTTGCCAGCGGCGACGCTACCGTTGGGCCTATTATGATGCTTTCAATCAAATCGGAGAACGAAATGGCGGCGTTGATCGACCCAAGAAATTCGCCAATGGGA
>JAGPEG010000150.1 GCA_018057165.1 Tabrizicola sp. | reverse complement strand
GGCTGGCTTTAGCCGGTTCAGGATTGCTTGTCATGTTAAGCTTGACTTGGTTGCAGTTGCAACTACTAATCGACTCGAATCCGAGAGGGAGGTTTCGATGACCCGCCATGCGCTTCCCCAAGGCATGATCCGCGCGCCAGGTGGCCTGGGGCTGACCGAAGGCTACATGCCCGGCTTCGGCAATGATTTCGAGACCGAGGCCCTGGCGGGCGCCCTGCCCCAGGGCCAGAACAGCCCGCAGAAATGCGCTTACGGGCTTTATGCCGAGCAGCTGTCGGGGTCGGCCTTCACCAAGCCGCACCCGGAGCGGACCTGGTGTTACCGGATCCGGCCTTCGGTGAAGCACACGACCCGGTTCGCAAAGATCGAGGTGCCGCACTGGAAATCGGCGCCGCATGTGCTGCCGGAGGTGATTTCACTGGGCCAATACCGCTGGGACCCGGTGCCGCATTCGAATGAGGCACTGACTTGGATCACGGGGATGCGGACGGCGACGACGGCGGGGGATGTGAACACCCAGACCGGGATGGCGGCGCATGTCTATACCGTGACCGCCTCGATGGTGGACGAGTATTTCTATTCGGCGGATGGCGAGCTTCTGGTCGTGCCGCAGGAGGGCCGGTTGCGCTTTGCGACCGAGCTGGGGGTGATCGACCTGGAGCCGAAGGAAATCGCCATCCTGCCGCGCGGGCTGGTCTACCGGGTGGAAGTGCTGGAAGGCCCGGCGCGGGGTTTTGTCTGCGAGAATTATGGCGTGCCCTTCACCCTGCCGAACCGCGGGCCGATCGGGGCGAATTGCCTGGCGAACCCGCGCGACTTCAAGGTGCCGGTGGCGGCTTTCGAGGACCGGGACGCGCCAAGCCGGGTGGTGCTGAAGTGGTGCGGGCAGTTCCATGAGACGCGGATCGGGCATTCGCCGCTGGACGTGGTGGCCTGGCACGGCAACTACGCGCCCTACAAATATGACCTGCGGACCTATTCCCCGGTGGGGGCGATCCTGTTCGACCACCCGGACCCGTCGATCTTCACCGTGCTGACGGCGCCTTCCGGGCTGGAGGGGACGGCGAACATCGACTTCGTCCTGTTCCGCGAACGCTGGCTGGTGGCGGAGAATTCCTTCCGACCGCCATGGTACCACAAGAACGTCATGTCGGAGCTGATGGGCAACATCTACGGCATCTATGACGCCAAGCCGAAAGGGTTCGTGCCGGGGGGGATGAGCTTGCACAACTGCATGTTGCCGCATGGGCCGGACCGGAACGCCTTCGAGGGCGCGTCGAATGCGGCGTTGAAGCCGGAGAAGCTGGAGGAGACGATGTCCTTCATGTTCGAGACCCGCTTCCCGCAGCATCTGACGGAATGGGCGGCGAAGAATGCTCCGCTTCAGGACGATTACATCGACTGCTGGGCGAGTCTCGACAAGAAGTTCGACGGGACGCCGGGAACAAAGTAGGGCGGGGTTCACCCCGCCATGCGCAACGGCGAGGTGAACCCCGCCCTACGAAGGATCAATATGCCGCTTCTCCGCTCCTGGGTCGAAAGTGCCAACGCGCCGGACCATCCGTTCCCGCTGAACAACCTGCCCTGCGGGGTGTTCTCTTGTGGCGATGAAGAGCCGCGCTGCGGGGTTGCCATCGGCGACTTCGTGCTGGACGTGGCGGGGCTGGAGGAGGCGGGGGTGCTGGCCCTGCCCGGCGCGCCGCTGCTGGACGTGCCGTTCTGGAACGAGGTGATGGAGGCGGGGCCCTCGGTTTGGGCGGCGCTGCGGGATCGGCTGACGGTGGTGCTGGCGGAAGGGTCGGCGGAACGGGCAGCGGTGGAGCCGTATCTGGTGCCTTTGGGCCAGGTCGTGCTGCACCTGCCCTTACTTGTCAGCGAATACACCGATTTCTACGCTGGCCGCCATCACGCCACCAACGTCGGTACCATGTTCCGGGGGGTGGAGAATGCGCTGCCGCCGAACTGGCTGCATATCCCCATCGGCTACAACGGGCGGGCCTCGTCGGTCGTGGTATCGGGCACGCCGGTCCGGCGGCCCTGGGGGCAGGTCAAGGGGCCGGACCATGCGGCGCCCGCCTTCCAGCCTTCGCGCCGGTTCGACATCGAGCTGGAGCTGGGCGCGGTGGTCGGTGTGCCCTCGGACGGGCCGGTGACGGTGGCCGAGGCGGATGCGATGATCTTCGGCTATGTCCTCTTGAACGACTGGTCGGCGCGCGACATCCAGGCCTGGGAATATCAACCGCTGGGGCCGTTCCAGGCCAAGGCGACGGCGACGACGATCTCGCCCTGGATCGTGACGCGCGCCGCCTTGGAACCGTTCCGCTGTGCCACCCCCCCGCGTGAGGTGCCACTGCTGCCGCATCTGCAGGAGCCGGGGCCGATGCTGTATGACATCGCGCTGGAGGTGGGGCTGACGCCGGAGGGGGGCCGCGAGACGGTGATCGCGCGCACCAATTACCGCGAGATGTACTATTCCGCCGCGCAGCAGCTGGCGCATCACACGACGAGCGGATGCCCGATGAACACCGGCGATCTTCTGGGATCGGGCACGATCTCTGGCCCGACAAGAGACAGCCGGGGAAGCCTGTTGGAGCTGTCCTGGGGCGGGAAAGAACCGATCACCATCGACGGCGGCATGCGGAGCTTCATCGAAGATGGCGATACGCTGGTGCTGAGGGGGAAAGCCAAGGGCGACGGCTATGCCATCGGCTTCGGCGACTGCCTGGGCACAGTTGAGGCGGCACTTGAAGACCCTTACGCAAGGAATTAAAATGGCAAAGGCTTTTGCATCGCAAGGCGATCTTGCGGACAAGTCCATCAGCTTCACCGAAATCGGCGCGGGCCTTTACGCCTTCACCGCCGAGGGCGACCCGAATTCGGGCGTGATCATCGGCGACGACAGCGTGATGGTGGTCGAGGCGCAAGCCACCCCACGCCTGGCGCAGAAGGTGATCGACTGCATCCGGGGCGTGACGGACAAGCCGATCAGCCATGTCGTGCTGACGCATTACCATGCGGTGCGGGTGCTGGGGGCCAGCGCCTTCAACGCCCCGCAGGTGATCATGTCGGAAGCCACCCGCAACATGGTCGCCGAGCGGGGGCAGGAAGACTGGGACAGCGAGTTCCAGCGGTTTCCGCGCCTGTTCCAGGGCCATGAGTCGATCCCCGGCCTGACCTGGCCGACGACCACCTTCAACGGCAGGATGACGGTCTGGCTGGGCAACCGCCGCGTCGATATTTGCCAGCTTGGCCGGGCGCATACGGCGGGGGATGCGGTGATCCATGTCCCCGACCAGAACGTGATGTTCACCGGCGATATCGTCGAGGCGCATTCGGCCTGCTACTGCGGCGACGGGTATTTCGCCGACTGGGGCGGGACGCTGGAGGCGATCCGGGCCTATGATCTGGTCGCGATTGCGCCGGGCCGGGGCGATGCCGTGATCGGGTCGAAGGCGGTGAACGGGGCGCTGGACCGGACGAAAGATTTCGTCGAAAGCACCTACAAACCCGTTGCCCGCGTTGCCGCCCGGAATGGCAGTCTGAAAGAGGCCTGGGACGCAGTCCGCGCCGAATGCGACCCGAAGTTCAAGGACTATGCGATCTACGAACACTGCCTGCCCTTCAACGTCGCCCGCGCCCATGACGAGGCGCGCGGCATAGCCCATCCCCGTATCTGGACCGCCGCGCGCGATCTGGAGATGTGGGCGGCGTTGCAGGGGTAGGCCGATGGCTTACGACTACCGCCCCTTCGCTTACGTCGCCCCGCCCGGCCTGACCGCGCCTGAGCCACGCCACAGGGTCGTGATCATCGGGGCCGGGCCCATCGGGTTGGCGCTGGCCATCGACCTTGCGCAATACGGCGTGGGATCGGTGGTGCTGGACGACAATGATGTGGTCTCGGTCGGCAGTCGTGCGATCTGCTGGTCGAAACGGTCGCTGGAGGTGCTGGACCGGCTGGGTGTCGGCGCGAAATGCGTGGACAAGGGCGTGATCTGGAAACTGGGCCGGACGCTGCACCGCGAGGAGGAGGTCTGGACCTTCGACCTCCAGCCCGATCCCGGCCACAAGATGCCCGCCTTCGTGAATCTCCAGCAATATTATGTCGAGGAATACCTCGTTGCCCGGGCGCTGGAGTTTCCGGGGCTGATTGATCTGCGCTGGAAGAACAAGGTCACGGGGCTGGTCCAGGGCGACGGGGTGTCGCTGACGGTGGAGACCCCGGACGGAGCCTATCAGCTGGAGGCCGAGCATCTGGTGGCCTGCGACGGGGCGCGCAGCGATATTCGCGGGATGCTGGGTCTCGATTTCGACGGCGAGCTGTTCGAGGAACGCTTCCTGATCGCCGATATCGAGATGACCGGGGATTTCCCCAGCGAGCGGCGCTTCTGGTTCGAGCCGCCGTTTCATGCCGGGCAGTCGGCGCTGTTGCACAAGCAGCCGGACCACATCTACCGGATTGACCTGCAACTGGGCTGGGACGCCGACCCCGAGGCGGAGCGTCAGCCGGAGCGGGTGATCCCCCGGATCGAGAAGGCGGTGGGGCACAAGGGTTTCCGGCTGGACTGGGTGTCGGTCTACACCTTCCAGTGCCGCCGATTGGCGCGGTTCGTGCATGGCCCGGTGATCTTCTGCGGCGATTCGGCCCATGTCGTCAGTCCCTTCGGGGCGCGCGGCGGGAATGGCGGGTTGCAGGATGTGGATGCGCTGGGATGGCGGCTGGCCCATGTCGCGCAGGGCGGTGATGCAGGCGTGCTGAACGCCTACGACCGGGAGCGGCAGCACGGGGCGGATGAGAACCTGCTGAATTCCAGCCGCACAACGCGGTTCATGTCGCCCGCGGCGGGGGCCGAGCGGCTGTTCCGTGATGCGGTGCTGGTCCTGGCGGGCAAGGCGGCGTTTGCGCGACCGCTGGTGAATTCCGGGCGGTTGTCGCGGCCTTGCGTCTATCCGCTGGCCGGGCCGGATGACCCTGCCCTGCCCGTCGAGGCGCGGCCTGGTGCGGTGGCGCCGGATGCGCCGCTGGCTGATGGCTGGCTGATCGACCGGCTGGGGCGGAGGCCGGTGCTGCTTGCGCTTGGCCAGCCCGCGCCGGAGGGGACGGGGGCAGAGCGGCTGGAGCTGGCGCTGACGCCAGAGTTGCAGGCCCGCTATCTGGGGGGTGCGAAGCAGGCGCTGTATCTGGTCCGGCCCGACCAGATCATCGCGGCGCGCTGGGTGACGGCCCGACCCGAAGCGATCACCGAAGCCCTGACCGCGATCTGGAGCGACCGGACATGAGCCTGATCACCACACCGAACCTTGCCGACCCGGATGCCGCCTATGCCGCATTGCTGGCGGCCCACAAGGGTTTGCCCGAGGCGGAAAGCACGGCCTTGAACGCCCGGCTGGTGCTGATCCTGATGAACCACCTGGGCGACGGGCCGGTGTTTGCCGAAGCGTTGAGGCTGGCCCGCGAGGCGGGGTGATGCGGAACCAGGTGGGTTTCACCCACCCTGCGCCGGGTAGGCTGGGTGAAACCCACCGCACTCATGACGCCTTCAACACTCCACGTTCGATCTGGTCCTGCTCGATCGATTCGAACAGCGCCCGGAAGTTGCCTTCGCCGAAGCCGTCGTCGCCCTTCCTCTGGATGAATTCGAAGAAGATCGGGCCGATCACCGTTTTCGAGAAGATCTGCAGCAGGATCTTCGTCTCGCCGCCATCGACCACGCCTTCGCCGTCGATCAGGATGCCGTGCTTTTCCATCCGGTCCAGGGGTTCGTCATGGCCCGCGACGCGGGTCTTCGACGCCTCATAATAGGCCATCGGCGGCTTCGGCATGAACTTCAGGCCAGCCTCGGCAATCGCATCGGTGGCGGCGTAGATGTCCTCCGTCCCGACGGCGATGTGCTGGATGCCCTCGCCCTTGTAACGCTTGAGATATTCGACGATCTGCCCGGTCTCGCCCCTATCCTCGTTGATCGGGATGCGGATGCGGCCGCAAGGCGAGGTCAGCGCGCGGGAATGCAGGCCGGTGAACTTGCCCTCGATGTCGAAAAAGCGGATCTGGCGGAAATTGAACAGCTTTTCGTAGAAACCAAACCAGGTGTCCATGTTGCCGCGATGGACGTTGTGGGTCAGGTGGTCGAGGTAGTGGAAGCCCACCCCCGCCGGCTTCGGAGCGGCAACCCAGTCGAATTCGGCGTCATAGGGATTGCTGTCGCCATAGCGGTCGGTGAAATAGATCAGCGAGCCGCCGATGCCGGTGATGGCGGGCAGGTCCAGCACCTTCGCCGGTCCCTCGAACGGTGTGGCCCCAAGGCTGACGGCATGGGCAAAGGCATGGGCCGCATCGGCCACACGCCAGCCCATCGCGGCGGCGCAGGGGCCGTGTTCCTGCACGAAGCTGCGGGCATGGCTGCCGGGCTCGTCGTTCAGGATGTAGGTGATGTCGCCCTGCTGCCAAAGCTCGATGGCCCTGGTCTTGTGCCGCGCGGTCAGGGCATAGCCCATGCGGGTGAAAAGCGCGCGCAGATCGTCGGGGTTGGGGTGGGCAAATTCGACAAACTCGAACCCGTCAGTGCCTGCCGGGTTCTCGGGCGAGATCACCGCGCGGGGGGCATTGTGCGGAAAGGGTCCCATGGCTTTGTCCTTTGCAAGATCGGTCTGCTACAGAATGCCACAGGGGCGCTGCCAGTGGCGCGCATGTTTTGGCTCATTTCGGCCAGCTCGTGCGGGGCATCGTTGCCATTTGAAATAATCACGCGAAAATGACGCATGATCGACGAAACCGATTCCCGACTGCTGGCCGCCCTTCAGGCCGATGCCCAGATCACCACGCAGGATCTGGGGGCGCTTCTGAACCTGTCTGCCAGCCAGGCCGCCCGCCGCCGCGCCCGGCTGGAGGCGGAAGGGTTGATCACCGGCTACCTCGCCCGGCTTTCACCCGGCAAGCTGGGCCTGACGGTCCAGGCCTTCGTTCAGGTCCAGATGGCCGCCCATGCCCCAGAAACCGCGCGCGAGTTCCTGCGCCTGATCGCCACCCTGCCCGAGGTCGTGGCCTGCTGGACCCTGACCGGCGAGGCCGATTACCTGCTTCGGGTCTGGTGCGCCGACCTGCCCGCCCTGAACGACCTGATCCACCACCGGCTGCTGCCGAACCCCGCCGTGGCCAGGGTGCAAAGCCAGATCGTCATGGCGCAGCCAAAACCCGACGCGGGGCTTCCGGTCTGACAGGGAGCCGAACCCGCCTGCAAGACGTTGTCCTGATGAGCCAGCAAGGAGGAACGAAATGGGATATGTCGATGGTTTCCTGATTCCGGTGCCCAATGGCCGGAAGGACGAGTACCGCGCGCATGAGGAAAAGTGGTGGCCCTGGTTCCGCGACAAGGGCGCGACCGGGCTGGTCGTCTCATGGGGCGACGATGTGCCCGAGGGCAAGCAGACCGATTTCCGCCGCGCGGTCGCGCTGGCCGCGGACGAAACCGTGGTCTTCGCCTGGATGACCTGGCCTGACAAGGCCACCCGCGACAAGGCCTATGCCGGGATGATGGCGGATGACATGGACATGGGCGACATGCCGTTCGACGGCAAGCGGATGGTCTATGGCGGGTTCATTCCCATCCTGTCGCTGGGCAAGACCGGC
>JAGPEG010000149.1 GCA_018057165.1 Tabrizicola sp. | reverse complement strand
CGCTTTCCCGGCTGGCCATGCTGAACACCCCCCGCGCCTCCATCACCCCGGCCCGCAGCGCGAACAGGATCAGCGCGCCGCCGGTGAAGAACCCCAGGATCATCAGGATGAAGATGCCCCGCTCCGGATCGTTGGCGAAAGCGTGAACCGAGGTGATCACCCCGGACCGCACGATGAAGGTCCCGATCAGGCTGAACCCGAAGGCCATGATCGCCAAGAGGATCGTCCAGGCCTTCAGGCTTTCGCGCTTTTCCACCACGATGGAAGAATGCAGCAGCGCCGCCGCCAGAAGCCAGGGCATGAAGCTCGCGTTCTCCACCGGGTCCCAGAACCAGAACCCGCCCCAGCCCAGCTCGTAATAGGCCCACCACGACCCCAGCGCGATGCCGATGGTCAGGAAGATCCAGGCGGCCAGCGTCCAGGGCCGCACCCAGCGCCCCCAGGCTGCATCGACCCGGCCCTCGATCAGCGCCGCCACGGCAAAGCTGAACGCCATGCTCAGACCCACATACCCGAGATAAAGGAACGGCGGATGGAAGGCCAAACCGGGGTCCTGCAGCAGCGGGTTCAGGTCTTCCCCGTCCAAAGGTGGCATCGCCAGCCGCCAGAACGGGTTCGAGGTGATGAGGAGGAAGGCCATGAAGGCCACCCCGATCAGCCCCTGCACCGCCAGCACCCGCGCTTTCAGCCGCACTGGCAGGTTGCCGCCAAACGCCGCCACCGCCGCCCCGTAAATCGCCAGGATCAGCACCCAGAGCAGCAGCGATCCCTCATGGTTCCCCCAGACGCCGCTGATCTTGTACAGCATCGGCTTCAGCGTGTGTGAGTTCGACACCACCACCGCCAGCGAGAAATCCGAAACGACGAAGGCCCAGGTCAGCGCCGCGAAGGACGCGCCGATCAGCAGAAGCTGCAACCCCGCCGCCGGGCCCGCCAACGCCATCAACCTCTGGTCGCCGGTATGCGCGCCCCAAAGCGGCAGCGTGGCCTGTACCAGCGCCACCATCAGCGCCAGGATCAGCGCGAAATGCCCAAGCTCGACGATCATTCGGATGCTCCTGTCGTTCGGCGCATGATAGGCCTCCCGGCGATCAGGCGAAAGCCCTGCGCCCTTCCGCCGCGCCCACCCGACAAAATGCCAGCCTGACGCCGCCGATCCCACCGTTTTGCCCGTTGCCACGCGCCGTTCCGCCCCGCTACACCGGGTGAAAGCGGAGATTCCCATGCCCAAGACAATCCTGATCGGCGCCCCCATCGACTGTGGGCAGAAGCGCCCCGGCTGCCTGATGGGCCCCACCGCCTACCGGGTTGCGGGGCTGGCGCATGAAATTGCCGCCGAAGGCCACGGCGTCGAGGACTGGGGCGACCTTGCCCTGCCGTCCCTGCGCGATGTCAGCTGCCCCAATCCCGCCGTTCACCATCTGGCCGAGACCGTCGGCTGGGCGGAAATCCTGATGGACCGCGTCGACGATGCCCTTTCCCAGGGCGGATTCCCGATCATCCTTGGCGGCGACCATTCGCTTGCGCTTGGGTCCGCCGCCGGGGCTGCCGCCTTCGCCGCCCGCCAGGACCGACCGCTGTTCCTGCTCTGGCTCGACGCGCATTCCGATTTCCACACGCCGCTCACCACGACCTCGGGCAACCTGCACGGCACGCCCTTGGCCTATATCGCGGGCCGCGACGGCTTCGATGCCTTCCCGCCCTTCCCCACCCCGGTCCCCGCCCACCAGATCTGCATGTTCGGCATCCGCTCGGTCGACCCCGCCGAACAGGCGGCGATGCTGGAGCGTGACATCTTCATCAACGACATGCGGGTGATCGACGAACGGGGCCTTGTGGCCCCCCTGCGGGAATTCCTCGACCGGGTCCGCAGCGAAGGCGGGATGCTGCATGTCAGCCTGGACGTCGACTTCCTCGACCCCTCCATCGCCCCCGCCGTCGGCACCACCGTCCCCGGCGGCGCCACTTTCCGCGAGGCGCATCTGGTGATGGAACTCCTGCACGAAAGCGGCCTCGTCACCTCGCTCGACCTCGTCGAACTGAACCCGTTCCTCGATGACCGCGGCATGACCGCCCGGCTGATGGTCGATCTGGTCGGCAGCCTGATGGGCAAGAAGGTCTTCGACCGCCCGACGCGGAGCAAATGATGGCCCTCAACCTCGTCCCCTTCGTCTCGGTCGACAAGATGATGAAGCTCGTCCTGCATCTTGGCATCGAACGGGTCCTGCGTGACCTTGTCGCCGAGATCGAAGCCGATTTCCGCCGCTGGCCCTTGTTCGACAAGACCCCGCGCATCGCCTCGCATTCCGATGTCGGCGTGATCGAGCTGATGCCCACCTCGGACGGCGAGACCTATGGGTTCAAATATGTGAACGGCCACCCGTTCAATATGAAGAAGGGCCTGCAAACCGTTACCGCCTTTGGACTTCTGGCCGATGTATCTACAGGCTATCCGGTGCTTTTGTCCGAGATGACCATCCTGACGGCACTCCGCACCGCCGCGACCAGCGCGATGGCGGCGAAATGGCTGGGACCGAAGACCGACACCATGGCGCTGATCGGCAATGGTGCCCAGGCCGAATTCCAGGCCCTTGCCTTCCGCGAAGTCTGCGGCATCCGCGAGGTCCGGCTTTACGATCTCGACCCTGCCGCCACCGCGAAATGCGCCAGGAACCTTGCGGGCCGCGATCTGCGTGTTGTTTCCTGCCGCACAGCGGAAGAAGCGATCCAGGGTGCCGGGATCATCACCACCGTCACCGCCGACAAGCAATATGCCACGATCCTGACCGACAACTTGGTCGGCAGCGGCGTCCACCTGAACGCGGTGGGCGGTGACTGCCCCGGCAAGACCGAGTTGCATCGCGACATCCTCCTGCGCTCCTCGATCTTCGTCGAATATCCGGCCCAGACCCGGATCGAGGGCGAGATCCAGCAACTTGCCCCCGATCATCCGGTCGTGGAACTGTGGCGCGTGATCGCCGGGGAAGCGCCGGGCCGGACCTCGGCGGCCGAGATCACGCTGTTCGACAGTGTCGGCTTCGCCATCGAGGATTTCTCGGCCCTGCGCTACATCCGCGGCAAGCTGGCCGAAACCGGGCTTCACGACAATCTCGACATGATCGCCGATCCCGATGATCCGCGCGATCTTTTTGGCATGATCTTGCGCGCCGCGAAAACCTGAAGGTTCCATCAGGATGGGCTTGCCCGGCTTCGGGCCGGTTTTGCGGCGAACCGGATGAGCGGGTGGCAGAATCTCGCCTGCGCAATGGTCCCCACTGCACCAGGCAGCAAGCCCCCACAACCCGATGATTATGCGGGCATTTAAATTGTATATACAAATGTAGCTACAGCCACGACAACAGGAATTACACGGCCCGATTGTTTCTGGAATGTGAGCTTCTTGCGCTGGGCAAGCCGATGACAATCAGCCCAATACGGGCCGACTGTTTCCAGAACCCGCTTCCGGCCTAGTGCAGCCGGAACTCGCTCACCACGTTCCGCCACTCCCCCGGTGCGATCAGCTTGCGGTGGGTGAAGCGCACCGAATGCAGCGGGCCGTCGATCTTTTCCTGCCAGAACTCGATGAAGCGGAAAAGCTCCGGATAGTCTGGCGCCAGATCATATTCCTGCCAGATGAAGCTGTTCAGGACGCTGCGATAATCCGGCATCCGGTAGTAGAGTTCGGCCGTGGTCAGCCCATAGCCTTTCAGCATCAGTTCCGTCTCGCGCCCGACCATCAAGACCTCCTGTCCGGTGGCACATGCGGGAATCATGCCAGGAGCAGTTTAAAGATCAATAAAAGCAGAATGTTGGCGCTGCGAACCTGGCGGTATCAGGGCATTTCCGCCACGCCATTGCACCCCATAGCTAGGATGGTGTATCTTCCCGCCTGCTAAATCTTGATCTCGCACGGAAGGCGCCTGCCCTCATGGCCGATACCCCGGAAGTTACTGACAAGAAAGAAGAAAACCCGGATCGTCCCAGCTGGCACGGCCCCCAGATCGATATTTCGGCCGAGATGAAGACCGCCTATCTCGACTACGCGATGAGCGTGATCGTGTCGCGTGCCATTCCCGACCTGCGCGACGGCCTCAAACCCGTCCACCGCCGCATCCTGTTTGCGATGCACGAAAGCGGCAACACGCATGACAAGAGCTATCGGAAATCGGCCCGCCCGGTCGGCGACACGATGGGGAAATACCACCCGCACGGCGACAGCGCGATCTATGACGCGCTGGTGCGGATGGCACAGCCTTTCTCCATGTCGCTGAAATTGCTGGATGGTCAGGGCAACTTCGGCTCGATGGACGGCGATAACGCCGCCGCCATGCGCTATACCGAAGTGCGGATGGACAAGCCCGCCGCCTTCCTGCTGTCCGACATCGACAAGGAAACCGTCGATTTCCAGGACAACTACGACGGCAAGGACAAGGAACCCACCGTCCTTCCCGCCCGCTTCCCGAACATGCTGGTCAATGGTGCCGGCGGCATCGCGGTCGGCATGGCGACGAACATCCCGCCGCACAACCTCGGCGAGGTGATCGACGGCACGCTTGCGATGATCGAAAATCCCGACATCAGCATGGAAGCGCTGATGGAAATCATCCCGGCCCCCGATTTCCCCACCGGCGCGCTGATCCTGGGCCGGTCCGGCGCGCGGAAGGCCTATCTCGAAGGGCGCGGCTCGGTCATCATCCGCTCGAAGACCCATATCGAGGAAATCCGCAAGGACCGCTGGGCCATCGTCATCGACGAGGTGCCCTATCAGGTCAACAAGGCCACGATGATCGAGAAGATCGCCGAGCTCGTGCGCGAAAAGCGGGTCGAGGGCATCGCCGGGATCGCGGATGAAAGCGACCGGATCGGTGTCCGCGTGGTGATCGAGCTGAAGCGCGACGCGACGCCCGATGTCGTCCTGAACCAGCTGTTCCGGTTCTCGACCATGCAGATCAGCTTCGGCTGCAACATGCTGGCGCTGAACGGCGGCAGGCCGGAGCAACTGACTCTTCGCGATTTCCTCAGCCATTTCATTACCTTCCGTGAGGAAGTCGTCGCCCGCCGCACCGCATTTGAACTGCGGAAAGCCCGCGAACGCAGCCACATCCTCTGCGGCCTTGCTGTCGCGGTGTCGAATGTGGACGAAGTGGTCCGCACCATCCGCGCCTCTGCCGATGCGGCGGAAGCGCGCGAAAAGCTGATGACTCGGCGCTGGCCCGCCCAGGACATTGCCGCGTATATACGCCTGATCGACGATCCGTCGCACACGATCAATTCTGACGGCACCTACAACCTGTCCGAAATTCAGGCGCGCGCGATCCTTGACCTCCGCCTGCAGCGTCTGACCGCGCTCGGCGTCAAGGAAGTCACCGACGAGCTTGAAGAATTGGCCGGGAAGATCAAGGACTTCCTTGACATTCTTGGCAGCCGCGACCGGATCATGGCGATCATCTCGGACGAACTCCGCGAGGTGAAAGCCCTCTTCGCCGTCCCCCGCCGCACCGAAATCGCCGACTGGTCCGGCGACATGGAGGACGAGGACCTGATCGAACGCGAGGATATGGTCGTCACCATCACCTCCGGCGGCTACATCAAGCGCACCCCGCTTGCCGAATTCCGCAGCCAGAACCGGGGCGGCAAGGGCCTCGCCTCGATGCAGACCAAGGACGACGATGTCGTCACCACGCTTTTCGTTGCGAATACGCATACTTGGCTCTTGTTCTTCACAACCGACGGCATGGTCTACAAGCTGAAGACCTGGCGCCTCCCCCTCGCCGGCCGCACCGCCAAGGGCAAGGCGCTGGTCAACATCCTGCCGATCGGGCCCGGCATCTCCATCGCCGCCCTGATGCCGGTCGATGTCCCCGAGGAAGACTGGGGCAACCTCCAGATCGTCTTCGCCACCTCGGACGGCGATGTCCGCCAGAACGACCTGTCGGATTTCACCAACGTCATGCGCAACGGCAAGATCGCGATGAAACTCCCCGAGGGCATCACCCTGGTGAACGCCGCCATCGCCGACGACCAGGACGACGTGATGCTTGTCACCGAAGCCGGCCGCGCCATCCGCTTCTCCACCACGGAAATCCGCGTGTTCAAGTCCCGCGGCTCCACCGGCGTGCGTGGCATCCGGCTGGCCGCGGGCGACCATGTCGTCTCCATGTCGATCATCCGCCATTTTGAGGCCACGCCCGAGGAGCGCGAAGCCTACCTCAAGCAGCGCCGCCTGATGGCCGGGATCACCGAGGACGAGACCGACTACGAGGAAGAAACCGTTCAGGCAGGCCAGCTTGCGCCAGAACGCTACAGCGAGATGTCGGCGGCGGAAGACCTGATCCTGACCATCACCAAGGGCGGTTCCGGCAAGCTTTCCTCCAGCCACGACTACCCCGTCCGGGGCCGTGGCGGCATGGGCGTGAAAGCCATCTCCCCCGGCCCGCGCGGTGGCCGGATCATCGCCTCCTTCCCGGTCGACCTCTCCGACCAGATCATGCTCGCCACCTCGACCGGCCAGTCGATCCGCACCCCCGTGGAGCAGGTCAGCTTCCGCTCGCGGTCGGCTGGCGGCGTCCGCGTCTTCGCCATCGGCGCGGATGAGGAAGTGGTGTCGGTCGCTCGGGTTGCCGACCAGGGTGATGAGGCTTGAGACCCGCCTCGCAGCCCTTGCGGCTGCGGGGCAGACCATCACTTATGGCGATCTGGCGCGCGAGCTTGGCCTGCGGATGGCCGAACTTACCGCCGCGCTTGAGGCGCTGATGGAAGCGGACGTGGCGCAGGAAAGCCCCTTCCGCGCCGCCCTCCTCCGCCAACGCCTGTCGCCCGGCGGCCACCCCGCCCCCGGCTTCTTCCAGAAAGCCGCCGAACTGGGCCGCAGCGTGGATATCAACGCCGAACGCCGGGCCTTGTTTGCCGCCGCGCGCCCCGCTACATCCCCGCCATGACCGAACCTTTGCACATCATCGGCGGTGGCATGGCTGGCTCCGAAGCCGCCTGGGCCGCCGCAAACCTTGGCGTCCCCGTGGTCCTGCACGAGATGCGCCCGAAGACCGGCACCTTCGCGCATCGCACCGGCGATTTTGCCGAGATGGTCTGTTCGAACTCCTTCCGGTCCGACGACCACGAACGCAACGCCGTTGGCCTGCTGCATTGGGAAATGCGCGCGGCGGGCGGTCTGGTGATGGAAATGGCCGAGAAGCACCGGCTTCCTGCGGGCGGTGCCCTGGCCGTCGACCGTGATCCCTTCGCTGCCGCCGTTACCGCCAGACTGAAATCGCATCCGCTGATTTCCACGTCTTATGAAGAGGTTACTGACCTCCCCTCATCTGGGAACTGGATCATCGCCACCGGCCCCCTCACCAGCCCCGCACTTGCGACCAGCATCCGCGCCGCCACCGGGGCCGAGGCTTTGGCCTTCTTCGATGCCATCGCGCCAATTGTATATACGGAAAGTATAGACATGTCGGTTTGCTGGCTGCAAAGCCGCTACGACAAGGGTGAAACCGAAGACGAGCAGAAAGCCTATATCAACTGCCCGATGACGCGGGATCAGTATGAGGCGTTCATCGACGCTCTGCTGGCGGCGGAGAAGACCGAGTTCCATGAGGGAGAGACGGCAGGCTATTTCGACGGCTGCCTCCCCATCGAGGTCATGGCTGAACGCGGGCGCGAAACACTGCGCCACGGACCGATGAAGCCGGTGGGGCTGACGAATACGCACCAGCCGGACCAGAAGGCCTATGC
>JAGPEG010000014.1 GCA_018057165.1 Tabrizicola sp. | reverse complement strand
CCCAGTAGCCGGTCAGAAGGACGAAGCCCAGGATCGCCACGGCAACCGCCGCCAGCCGCAGCCCTTGCAGCGCATAGGCCCCCAGCGCGCAGGCCAGAACGATCACCAGCCAGGGCAAGGCCAGCAGGGCCTCCTTGACCGGGCGCAGGATCAGGCGGACGGTGCCGTCGCTCAACAGGTCTATCGGGCCCTGAAGCGCCACGTTCAGCCAGGCCACGCCCGCATCAATCAGCCGCCCCGTCGAAAGCGTCAGCGCGGCCGGAAACTCGGACAGGCCCGGTGCGATCTGGGCCGCCAGCAGCCCGATCAGCAGGATGCCGGGCAGGGCAAGGCGATGGCCGAACGGAACCGGCGCCCGGTTGTCGCGGCGTTGCCTTGCGGCGGCACGCGACAGGCGGTCAAGCGCGATTGCCATCAGCGTTATCGCCAGCCCGGCTTCCAGCGCCCGGCCAAGCCGCATCGACTTCAGGCCTTGCAGCACATCGTTGCCAAGGCCGCCCGCACCGATGATCGAGGCGATGATGACCGCCGACAGCGACAGCATGATCACCTGATTAAGCCCGCTGAGGAGCCCGTTCCGCGCCGAGGGCAGCAGCACCAGCCACATGCCTTGCCGCGGAGTGCAGCCCGCCATCGTGGCCAGATCGGTCGCCGATCCGGGCAGGCGCCGCAACGCAAGCGTGGTGTTTCGCGCCATGGGTGGCATCGCATAGATCACCGTGGCGACCAGGGCCGAGACCGGACCGAACCCGAAGAACAGCAGGATCGGAACCAGATAGGAAAACACCGGCATGGTCTGCATGATGTCGTAGATCACCGTCAGCACCGCCTCGATGCGCGGGTGGCGATAGGCCCAGATCCCCAGGAAAAGTCCCAGCACCATCCCGACCACGACCGACAGGCTGACCGAGGCCAGCGTCAGCATCGCGGAGTCCCACAGATCGAAGACCAGGAAATAGGCGCAGCTTCCCAGCACAAGGGCAGCCGCGCCCCTGCCGCCAAGCCGGTGCGCAAGCATGGCCCAGACCGCCGTCAGCGCCCACCAGGGCAGGGCGGCGATCTCGACGCGCCCCAGGCCGGGCAGGCGCAGCCGGAAACCCTCGATCAGCAGGCCGCGAACCAGATCAAGCGGCAGCTCGATGGCCGCCGCCAGTCCCCGCGTGATGTCCTTTACCGCGAAAGGTCCGATCTTGGCCTTCCGGGCAAGCCAGTTGAAGACCTGGTTGATGTGGGTGGCGAGGTCGAAGGTCCAGTCGTCAGGAAGGCGCCTGGCCTGATCGGGCAGAAACATCCAGCCAAGGATGACGATCACCCCGACGATGCCGATCCAGACCATGTTCCTGTGGCGCAAGACCGTCACGCCGTCGCCCCGAACATTGCGGTCATGACGGAGGCGCGTTCAAGCGAGCCGACAATCACACCGTTTTCACCGACCACCGGGACCGGAGCCTCTGACGACAGCACCCGCGCCGCGATGTCGCCCACCAGGGCATCGGCGGCGACCGGCTCTCCACTCGCTTGCGCCGAGACCGGCGACAGGATGGACCTGGCCCGCAGAACCAGATGGCGCGGGATCTTGCGGGTAAAGGCGGCCACATAGTCATCTGCCGGTGCCAGGACCAGCCCTTCCGGGGTGTCGACCTGCACCACCGCGCCGTTGTGCATGATGGCGATGCGGTCGGCGATGCGGATCGCCTCGTCGAAGTCGTGGGTGATGAAGACCACGGTCTTGTGCAGGCTGGCCTGGAGCCGCAAAAGCTCGTCCTGCATCTCCTGGCGGATCAGGGGGTCAAGGGCGGAAAACGGCTCGTCCAGGAACCAGATCTCCGGCTTGGTGATCAGGCTCCGCGCAATGCCGACACGCTGTTGCTGACCACCGGAAAGTTCATGCGGGAAACGGGCCTCACGCCCGGACAGGCCGACCAGGGCGATCAACTCCGCCGCGCGCCTCTCGCGTTCCGACCGTTCGACGCCCTGAACCTTCAGCGGGAACGCGATATTGCCCATGACCGTCAGGTGAGGCAAGAGCGCAAAGTCCTGAAACACCATGCTGATCTTGTGGCGACGGATGTCCACCAACCGCTCGGGGCCGGTCGTGCGCAGGTTTTCGCCATCAATCAGCAGATCGCCCCGCGTCGCCGCGATCAGCCCCGTCATGCAGCGCACCAGAGTCGACTTGCCGGACCCCGACAGACCCATGATGACAAAGACCTCGCCCCGGCCGATCTCAAGCGTGACATCCCGCAGGGCCGCCAGATGGCCCGTCGCCCTCAGCGCATCTTCGGTCAGGGCCTCAGCCGGAACAGTGCCGAGAGTGGATGCGACCGGACCGTAGATCTTCCAGAGGTTCTGGCAGCGGATGGGAAAGGTCTGGTCTGTCATGGCCACGCTCAGTGTCATGGGCTGTCGGCCCGATAAATCATGTGCGGCGGATGACCTGTGCCATCCGCCGCCCGGTTCTGCGGATCTTCCGGCTGGGTTCAGCGCAACCAGGGCTTCCAGGTCGCTTCATTGGCGCTGACCCAGTCCTCGGCCATCTGGTCATAGGACAGGCCGTCCACGTCGATCTTTTCCATGCCCTCCGCCACGGTCTTCGCGTCCAGCGTGAAGAGATAGAAGATGCGCGCCGCACCCGGAGCCGCGAGCGAGGCTTCGCGGTTCATCAGCTTCCACAGAAAGCCCGACGGCGTGGTGCAGTCGTGGGTCTTGTCGGCAATCGGGCCCCAGGCCGGATCGGTGAAACAGGCCGGTTCATAGGGCGGGAAGGCGACATAGCCTCCCTCGGCCTTGTCGAAGAACCAGTGCGGGCTGTAGCCCCAGCCCATGATCGGCGCCTGCCGGTCATAGGCCCCCTTGATCGTGGCGATCAGCGCGCCGGAGCTGCCCGAGGTGATCGGCTCGACCGCAAGGCCAAAGGCGTCGATGGTTTCCGGGACATAGGTGATCCAGTCGGCGGGGGCCGCCACGAACTGCGCCTTCGGCTCGGTCTCGGCGGTGGCAAGTGCCTTGATGCAGCTTTCCTGTTCAAGCGCCTTCCAGTCGGGAAGACCTGGGCATGACGCTTCAAGATAGGCCGGATACCACCAGCCCTCGCGCACCGCGATCCCGCTGGAGCCGACATTGATCACGTCGCCGGTCGCGACGGCTTCCTGGCAGGCGTCCCAGGTGGTGTCCCAGCACATGAAGCTGTCAAGGTCGCCCTGGGCCAGGCCGGTCAGCCCCGCCGTGTAATCGGCCGAAACGAACTCCACCTCATACCCGGCCTTTTGCAGGACATGGCCAAGGATATAGGTCGGCACATCGGTTTCGGACGAGTTTATGACGGTCAGCTTCAGGACCGGCGCGTCCTCGGCCAGCGCCGCGAACGGGATCAGCGCCGAGACAATCAGCGTGAGCAGTTTTGCCGAGAAAATCGGTTGTGCAGGCATGTTCCCCTCCCTGTCAGTTGGTCCGGCCCGGTACTCGCCAGGCAATCGGCTGGTCATGAGGAAGGATTGTAACAGCGGTGATGATCAAAGATAGCGGGCGTGCTGTCGGCATATGACGCGCAATAAGCGACAGTAAGCGACAAAAGCTTGCGGGTTGAAAAGCCCTTGCCCGATGCGCTTGGCACGCCCGACACGCCCAAGCTAACAGGCAAGCCCGCGATATGGACCCAAGTCCCTTCGATCAATCTTCCAGGTGCAGCCCCTCGGCCCGCGCCCGCGCCATGACCCCGGACACGATCCGGTCGCAGCGCGCGCCGTCGAAGGCGAAGGCTCCGGTGACTGCGGTATCCATGTCCTGCGCAAGGCTTTCGCGCAGCAGGCTGCGGGCGCGGAAGAACCGCGTGCGCACCGTTGCCTCGGGGATCTCCAGCGCGACAGAAACCTCCTCGACACTCATCTCCTCGACAGCGCGCAGCACAAAGACAGTCCGGTAGATCTCTGGCAGAAGATCAATGCGCGCCTCCATCAAGCGGCGCATCTGTGCCCGCGCCAGTTCCTGCTCGGGGTTGCGGTGCGGCTCGTCGGCCAGTGCGGCCTGGGTTTCACGGTCGGGCGAGATCATGGCGGCTTCCAGCGGGATGACCTGCGCGGCGGGGCGGCGCAGGCGGCCAAGGGCTTGGTTGCGGGTGATGCGGACGATCCAGGTGGCAAAACGGCTCTCGCCGCGAAAGCGGTCCAGCGCGCGCCAGGCGTTCAGCCAGGCGTCCTGTGCGGCCTCTTCTGCCTCGGCGTCGGACGGCAGGATGCTGCGGGCGGTACGAAACACCAGCTGATTGTGGCACCGCATCAGGACCTCGAAAGCCGCCCCCTCCCCGCGCGCGGCGGCCGCGACAAGGTCGGCCTCGGGGGCGGCGGGCGACAATCGGGGGGAGGCAAGGCTAAGGCGGTTGGTCATGGCAGTCCCTGCGGTTGCGATCCAGTCTGACGCAATTCTCGCGTCAGGCAAGCCGGGCTATCGGTCATCGAAGCCTGTGATGGCAGCAAGCATTGGCCGGATCACTCCCGGCCTATGCCATGGTGATAGACAAGCCGCCCGCCCAGCCAGCCTCCTGCCGCCAGCGCCACGAAGCCAAAAGCTCCGAATGTCAGCGCAAGGCCACCCGGCGGCTGTGGTTGCAGCCCGTCAAGACCCAGAACCAACCGGCCCAGGAAAAGCGCAAAGGCGGTCAGCATCGCCGTCATGTGCGCCCAGGTCTCGCGAAGGGCCGGACCCTCGGGGATGCGGGGCAGTTCAACCAGCCCCGCCAGCATCGCAGGCAGGGCGACAAGGCACCCCACGGCGAACAAGCCCGCCGACCAGCGTTCCGACCCTTCAAGCCAGATTGCCACTGACGGCACGAAACTGGCAGCATCGACAGCCACCCCCAGCGACCAGCAAGCCACGGGGAAATGCACCAGCGCCGGATGCAGCGGGTGGCGGGACATCACAGCGCCACGGCAAGCAGCGTAAGAAAGCCCGCAACGGCAACCCCCGCGTGGATCACGACAACAGCTTTCGGAGGCAATTGCCCGCGCAGATGGAACGATGCCAGGAAGAACCCGCCAAGGGCCGCCACAACCAGAAGCGCAAGCGCATAGATCACCGCCATGGGTGCGCCACCTTGCGCCAGAACCACAACCAGCAGCACCAGGCCAAGGGCTCCCAGCCCTGCATGAAGCAAGGACAGCGGCCAAGGCGCCAGTTTCGCGCGCAGAACGCGCGAAGCCAGGACCAGACCGCCGACCGCCGCCAGGGCAAAAACCACAAGGGCATAGGGAATCATCGCATTATCCTTTCAGAGTGTCAGTTGGCGAACTTGTCCGGGAAGGCCGCGATCAGGCCGTTGGTCAGCGCGTCGGCCATCATCAACATGTGCCTTTCGGCCTCGCCATAGGCGGCGATCCCGTCTTCATGGCGGCCTTCAAGCAAGGCGGTCGCATAGACCAGCGTGGTGTCGATATGGCCTTTCAGCATGTCGCGCACGGTCGCTTGCGGCCAGTTGCTGTTGGCTCCGGCAAGAAAATCGGCGATCGCTTGCGCATTGGCGTAGGCGGCGGCGACAGCGGTGTCGAGCGCGGCCTTGTCACCCGCCTTGGCGGCCTTCACCACCTCGACGGCAGCGCCGATATGGTCCTGCAACAGCTTGGTCAGCGCGTCACCCGCAGCATCACCGTAGAAGGGCTTGATGGCAGTGCCGATGTCGGCCTGGTTCTGCATCAACCGGGCGGCGGTCGCCTCGAAGGCAGGTGAATCGGCGGCGAGAGCCGTCACCGCGGCATAGGT
Source organism: Tabrizicola sp. (assembly GCA_018057165.1). Lineage (GTDB taxonomy): Bacteria > Pseudomonadota > Alphaproteobacteria > Rhodobacterales > Rhodobacteraceae > Tabrizicola. The sequence goes on along the minus strand of JAGPEG010000014.1, from coordinate 20,965 downwards.
CCATTCCATATGCTGCGCCCAAAGTTCGCGCATCGCGTCATGCAGGGCCAGCGACGAGGGCGAGCAGATCACCTGCCCATCGGCGGTATGCGCCAGCGCGGGTGCGGCGTTGAATGACAGTCCCATCAGCGCGGCGGTGGTGGCGGACAGGGCAAGGCGGCGGAAACTGGAGGACATGATCGGCTCCCATGGGCTCGCTTCTTTTCCGGAGAGGCGGGGTGTTGTCCCCGTTCCCTGCTCCGATGCCCATTGGATGCGGCGTCACCCTGCCGCGTTCCCGACCCTGACGATTTTTTCGATGCCCCGTTCAGCCCGGCTCGGGCCGCACCGGATGGATCGTGCGGAAGGCCACGCTCAGCCGGTTCCAGGTGTTGATGATCGCCACCGCAACCGAAAGCTTCACCATCTCCTCGTCCGAAAACACGGCCCGCACCTCGGCATAAAGCGCATCCGGAACCCCGCCCTCCGACACTTTCGTCAGCGCCTCGGTCCAGGCGAAGGCGGCCCGCTCGCGCGCGGTGAACAGGGGGGATTCCCGCCAGGCCGCAACCATGATGACCCGCTGCTGGTTGTCGCCGTCCGCAAGCGCCTCATGCGCGTGCATGTCCACGCAATACGAGCATCCGTTGATCTGCGAGGCGCGCAGTTTGACCAGATGCAGAAGCGATGGCTCCAGCCCCGACTGCTCGACCGCCTGGTTCAGACCCAGGACTGCCCGCATCAGCGCGGGTGCCCTGGAGAAATAGTCCAGCCGTTGTTCCATGGCTTTTGCCTTTCCGTGGTTGCTGTCGCGGAGCCGACAATAGACCTCCCGATCCGGCGCTCAATGGCTGAACGGGCTTGACGGCACTTAGTAAGGAGTCCTAACTATAATCCGAAAGAAAGGGACGCTGATGCCGGATGAGGGGGAGCAGATCGCTGCGGGTTTGGCGCGGCTGGCAAGTTTCGGGCGCGCGGCGATGTGGCAGGCAGCTGCGGGATGCGGCCTGACGCCGACTCAGGCCGAGATCTTGCAGCGCATCGCTCTCAGGCCCGAACGCTCGGCCGATCTCGCCGCCCATCTTGGCGTCAGCGCCGCCACGATCAGCGATTCCATCGCCACGCTATGCGCCAAGGGGTTGGTCGCCCGGCAGTCCGACCCGACCGACCGGCGTGCCCGCCTGCTGATCCCGACCGAAGCCGGAGGGCAGCTTCTGCGGCAAATTCCCCAGGTGCCATCGCCGCTTCATGACGCCATCGGCACTCTTCGCCCCGCGGGCCGGGCCGCACTTTTGCTGTCGCTGATGCAGTTGATCCGCAGGCTGCAAGAGGCTCGGGCCATCCCGGTCCAGCGGATGTGCGCGACCTGCCGGTATTTCCGGCCCCATGCCCATGCCGATGCGGCAGCACCGCATCACTGTGATTTCGTGAACACCACCTTTGCCGACGCCGATCTGCGGCTCGATTGTGGTGAACACGAAATGGCCCCGACCGATCAGGTCGCCGCCATCTGGCGCCGACTTGACGCCGCCTGAGGCCGAAAGCCGGACACCCCGCCCGCAGCAACGGGCGAGGCGTCCTTGTTGTCAGACCCGCCCTTGGAAAGCAGGAGACGTCTCACCATGCCACAAAATCGCAACTATCGCCAATCCCACGACCGGATCCTCCGGTTTGGGCTGCTAACGGCCCTTTCCGCCCTGCCGGCCACCACCACTCTTGCCGATGGCACGCATGACCATTCCGGCGGCATCGCGACCGAGGCCGGGAATGCCGCCCTCGCCCCCTTCGACATCGTCCACACCTCCATCACCACCGAAGGCAACATCGCCGTGTTCCACATGGCGGTTTCGGGCGTGGCGGGCGAGACGCGCCCGACGGCAACCGGCGCCCTGGCCGGGTCCGAGGTCTTTGCCTATGTCTGGCCCACGAGTCTTGACGCCGGGACGGTGGGCTTTGACGCGGGTGCAGGCATCCTGGCGCTGGCCGCCACCGCACATCCGGATTTCGACGACACGCCGCTGTTCGACGAAAACGGCGACGGCGATCTCGGCAATGACGGCAACCTCTGGCACAGCCATTGGGTCGTTCTGGGGCCGGACGAGGCTTGCGGTGCCGGGGCGCTGAAGGTGATCGACATTCCCGAAGGCACGACCCCGCGCCTGCCCCCCAGCTGGCCCGGCCTGCCGCTGCTGATCGACAGTCCCGGCTGGCAGCCGGTGATGAAGGCCGAAACCGTCGAGGTCCGGGTGCCCTTCGCCGATATCGGCGCGCTTGAGGCTGCCACCTTCGATGGCGTCACGGCGGGGCTGCGGGTCAACGCCGATGTCCATGCGCCGCTACTCTGCGTGGCCGATGTCTTCGACGTGGCCTCGGGCGATCTTTCGCTGCCCGGCAAGGCCAACAACTGAACCGGCGGGTGGCGGCCCCGCGCCGCCGCCCCGATCACGGAGGAAGGCATGACCACGATCCACGCCCGCGAATGGCTGAACACCGACCAGCCCCTGTCGCTCGCGGATTTCCGCGGCAAGGTATTGGCGGTCGAGGTGTTCCAGATGCTCTGCCCCGGCTGCGTCAGCCACGGCCTGCCACAGGCCAGCCGCATCGCCAGCACCTTCGCTCCGGACAAGGTGGCGGTGATCGGTCTGCATTCGGTGTTCGAACATCACGACGCGATGACCCCCACCGCGCTCCGCGCCTTCCTGCACGAATACCGCATCCGCTTTCCGGTGGCGGTGGATCAGCCGGGCGACAACGGCCCCCTGCCGCGCACCATGGCCGAATGGCAGCTGGAAGGCACGCCGACCCTGGTGCTGTTCGACCGCTCGGGCCAGATGCGCGCGCGGCATTTCGGCCAGGTCTCCGACCTTTCGCTGGGTGCGCAGATCATGGCCCTGACGCTGGAAGCCGAGGGGTGACAGGTCTCCGCATCGGCCGGTGCGGCCTGATCGTCAAGCCGCAGGGCCTCGGTTATTTGCCGTCCGGTTCAGCGCAGCGATGGTGCCTGCCGCACACCGCGCGCTGTGTCCTCGACGGCCATGTGCAAGGACCGCGCTATGCGCTCGGCCCGCTCGGTCACATGTGCCGCGCCGACGGGCGGGCAGACTTCCAGTGCCGTCTCGCGGAACAGTTCCAGCCAGCGTTCGAAATCCGCCCAGCTGACGGGCAGCGTCGCATGGGCGGGCATGGGCGCGCCATGGTAGCGCCCGGTCATCAAGGCGACCGAGGACCAGAACGCCTCCATCCGCTCCAGATGCGGGGCCCAGTCGGTGATCCGACCGGCAAACACCGGCCCCAGGACCTCGTCGGCGCGGACCTTGTCATAGAACCGATGCACCAGGCTGCGCAGAATGCCTTCGTCCAGGCCGGTCTCGGCCATCAGCGCGGCGGTGATCTCGGGTCGGGCAGAGGCGACAGGCGGCGGCGGAAAAGTCATGTCGAAAGTCCGGATTTGCTTGCAATCCTGCCTAGCCCTGTTAATTGGTATTGTAAATACCTATTCAAGCCGGACCAACGCCCCCATGCGCCTGACCTCCTTCACCGATTATGGCCTGCGGATGCTGATGCGGATGGCGGGGGCTCCTGAAAAGGGGTTTTCCACTGCCGAACTCGCCGGGGAATTCGGCCTCTCCCGGCACCATCTGACCAAGATCATGCAGAAGCTGGCCCAGGCCGGTTATGTCACCACGCGGCGCGGCAGTGGCGGTGGCGCGACCCTTGCCCGCCCCGCTCACCTGATTCGCCTGGGCGAGATCATCCGCCTGCTGGAGGAAGGCCAGCCGCTCGTCGAATGTTTCGCCACCAATGGCGGCGATTGCACGATCGACGGGCACTGCCGCCTCAAGGCCCGCCTGCGCCTGGCCGAGGCGGCCTTCCTGGCGGATCTTGATCGCTCGACCCTCGCCGATATCGCCCTGGTGCCGGGCCTGCGCCGCAACGAGGAGATGGTCTGAACATGACGGCCTCGCTGACAACGTCGGAACGACAGATCGGCATCGGTCTTTCGGTGGCCTTGGCCCTGATGGGCCTGGTGATGGCCGCAGCGGCGCGGCATGGCGTGATGGCGGTGCATGGATCAATGGCGGCCGCGCTTGGCCTGGCGCTGGTGTTCCGTCTGGGTGGTGCGCTTTATGAGGTCGCTCCTGCCGGGCCTGATCGGGCGACGCGCTATGATGACGCCCCGACCCGCTTCGGCATCTGGATGACGCTGATCTGGGCGATGATCGGCATGGCCGCAGGCGTCTGGGTCGCCGCGCTGCTTTACTGGCCCGAGGCAACGCCGCTCTGGCCCGCGACCAGCTTCGGGCGGCTGCGCCCCGTGCATACGACCGGCATCATCTTCGGCTTTGGCGGCAATGCCCTGATCGCGACCTCGTTCTGGGTCTTGCAACGCACCTCGCGCGCGCGGCTGGCGGATGCGCTGTCGCCCTGGGTCGTGCTGATCGGCTACAACCTGTTCTGCGCCTGGGCCGTCACCGGCTACCTGATGGGTGCCACCCAGTCCAAGGAATATGCCGAGGCGGAGTGGTATGCCGACCTCTGGCTGGTCGTGATCTGGGTGATCTACTTTACCCTCTACCTGCGCACTCTGGCCCGCCGGGCCGAACCGCATATCTACGTTGCCAACTGGTATTATCTGGCCTTCATCCTGGTCGTGGCGATGCTGCATATCGTCAACAACATCGCCCTGCCGGTCAGCCTTGCGGGCGCGAAAAGCTATACAGTCTGGTCGGGCGTGCAGGATGCGATGATCCAGTGGTGGTATGGCCACAATGCGGTGGCCTTCTTCCTGACGGCGGGCTTCCTGGGGATGCTGTATTACTTCCTTCCCGTCCGCTCCGGCAGGCCGATCTGGTCCTACCGGCTGTCGATCCTGTCCTTCTGGGGGATCGTGTTCTTCTACATCTGGGTCGGCTCGCACCACCTGCATTACACCGCGCTGCCCTATTGGGTGCAGACTCTGGGAATGACCTTTTCCGTCATGCTGCTGGTGCCAAGCTGGGCCTCGGCCGGCAATGCCATCGCCACGCTGAACGGCGCCTGGGGCAAGGTGCGCGACGACGCGACATTGCGCTTCATGTTCGTGGCGGCGGTGTTCTACGGGCTTTCGACCTTCGAGGGATCGTTCCTGGCGATCCGTCCGGTGAACTCGCTGTCGCATTACACCGACTGGACCGTGGGCCATGTCCATTCCGGTACGCTGGGTTGGGTCGCCATGATCATCTTCGGCGCGATCTACAGCCTGGTGCCGCAACTGGCCGGTCGTGGCGAAATGGCTTGGCCCAAAGCGGTGGAATGGCACTTCTGGCTCGCCGTCACCGGAACGCTGGTCTACGTCGTGGCGATGTGGAACGCAGGCATCACCCAGGGGCTGATGTGGCGGGCCTATGATGCCAACGGCGCCCTGTCCTACAGTTTCCTGCAATCGGTGCAGGCCATGGCGCCCTATTACCTGCTGCGCACCATCGGCGGCGCGATGTTCCTGACGGGCGCGGTGATCTGCGCGCTGAACTGCCGCGCCACGCTGCGGGCAACGGTCGAGCGGACGGTTTCCGGCCATGACCGGCCGCTGCCGATCCAACCGGCGGAGTAGACCATGCCGCTCAGACTGCACTACAATCTGGAAAAGCTGTCGATGGGCCTTGTCGGTGCCATCATCGTCGCAGCCTCCATCGGCGGCCTGGTCGAGATTGCGCCGCTCTTCACCATCGACGAGACGGTGGAGATCCCTGCCGACCTGCGCCCCCTGACGCCGCTGGAACTTGCCGGGCGCGAGATCTACATGCGCGAGGGCTGCTATGCCTGCCACAGCCAGATGGTGCGCAGCCTTGCCGATGAGATCGACCGCTACGGCCCCTATTCGCTGGCCAGCGAAAGCGCCTATGACCATCCGATGCTCTGGGGTTCAAAGCGGACCGGGCCGGACCTTGCGCGACTGGGCGGCAAGTATTCCGATGCCTGGCAGATGGCGCATCTGATCGACCCGCGCGCGGTGGTGCCGGCCTCGATCATGCCGGCCTATCCCTGGCTGATGGAGCGGCTTGATACCTCGGGCCTGCCCGGCGCGCTTGCGACGCTGGCCCGGCTGGGGGTGCCCTATGATGCGGCCATGATCGCCCATGCCGAGACGGATGCGACCGCACAGGGCCAGCCCGACGGGGCGGGGGCCCAGGGTTTTCTGGATCGCCATGGCGACCGCCCGGCGTTGCGCGCCTTTGACGGCGACCCGTCTCGCCTGACCGAAATGGATGCGGTGGTCGCCTATCTGCAATCGCTGGGAACCCAGACCGCCGCCGCATCGGCGGTTCTGGCGGAGGACGCGCCATGAGCCATGATCTTCTGGTTCTTGTGGCAAAGATCTTCGGCCCGATCTGGATGATGGGCTTTCTGCTGATCGTGACCCTCCGCGCCTATGCCCCGTCACGCCGCGCCGCCCATGACCGCGCCGCGCGCTCGATCCTGGAGCCCGTGGACAAGCCGGGGGCCAGCGCATGACCACGAACCATCCGCACCGACCCGAGATCGACCCCGTCAGCGGCTACGAGACGACCGGCCATGACTGGGGCGGCATCCGCGAACTGAACACCCCCTTTCCGAAGATCGCCGCCTACGCGCTGTTACTGACCTTCCTCTATTCGCTGGTCGCCTGGGTGCTGCTTCCCGCCTGGCCCACCGGGCGCGACTACACACGCGGCACGCTTGGCCTGGATCAGGGCCGCATGGCGCTCGACAGGCTCGGGGCGATGGAGACGGTGCGTCAGGATTGGTTTGCCCGCTTTGCCACCCCGGATTTCCCCGCCCTTGCCGCGGATCAGCCGCTGATGGCCAGCGCGATGCCGGCCGCCGCACGGCTTTTTGCCGACAATTGCGCCGCCTGCCACGGCGCCAAGGGCCATGGCGGCCCCGGTTTCCCCGCGCTTGACGATGCCGACTGGCTCTGGGGGGGCGAGCCGGAAACGATAGCCGAGACGATCACCCTGGGCATCAATGCCACCGATGACAGCCGCGTCGCCGAAATGCCGTCCTTCGACTGGCTGGACCCAGCCGACCGGCAGGCTCTGGCCGATCATGTCGCATCCCTGCCGGGGGGCGCATCAAATCCCGACAACCCCGGCGCAGCCCTGTTCGCCGAGAACTGCGCGGCCTGCCACGGCGAGGGCGGAACCGGCGGGCTGTTGGCCGGTGCCCCCTCCCTGACCGACGCATCGGTGATCTACGGCCAGGACCAGACCACCGTGCTGGCGACATTGCGGCATGGCCGGACCGGGGTCATGCCGGCCTGGAGCGGACGCCTCTCGCAGGCCGAGATCAATCTCCTGGCGCTCTATGTCTCGACCCTGACAGCAGCGAAAGGGGATGCGCCATGACACAGGCTGGGCAACGTCGGCTGGCTCTGGCCGGGGCCGCAACGGTGATCGCGGTTCTCCTTGCGGCCAATCTTCACCTGGTCCTGGTTGCCGTCGGGTCGCAACCGGACTGTGTCGCCGTCACCGGGGCGCCGCTCCCCGCTCGACACAGCTGCTGAGGAGGTCAGAGCCTTGCTTGAACCCCTTCCCACGCTGCAAAAGCCCCTGCCGGTCCCGGCCCGCCATGCGCAGCATCTGCCCGCCCGAGCCGCGCTTGGCTGGCTGGCGGCGGGCTGGCGTGACCTTGTCCGGCAACCGGGGGCCAGCCTCTTTCATGGGGCCGCCGTGCTGGCGCTGTCCTGGGCCGTGCTTCTGGCGCTTCATGTCGCGGACCTGCTGTATCTGGCGCTGCCCGCGCTTTCCGGCTTTCTCATCGTGGGTCCGTTCCTGGCCATCGGGCTTTACGAGAAAAGCCGCCGCCTCGCTCACAACGAGCCGGTGAGCCTGGCCCGCATCCTGCTGATCCGCCCCCTGTCGGGCGGTAGCCAGATCGCCTGGGCCGGCATGCTGCTCGGGCTTCTGGTCCTGTTCTGGCTCCGGGCGGCCGACCTGCTTTACGCCCTTTTCTTCGGGCTTCAACCCTTCCCCGGTGCGGCAGACGCGTTCTCGAACGTCCTCACCACGCCCCGGGGATGGGCGCTGATCGCGACAGGCATGCTGGTGGGCGGGCTGTTCGCAGCCTTCGCCTTCGCGGTCAGCGTCTTCTCTCTTCCCATGCTGGTCTCCACCCGCACCGATGCCCTGACCGCCATGGGCCGGAGCTTCGCCATGACGGTGCAGAACCTGCGCCCGATGCTGGCCTGGGGGGTGATCGTGTCCCTGGGACTCGGGCTATCGGTTCTGACCGGCCTGCTCGGGTTGCTCATCGTCTTTCCCCTGCTCGGCCATGGCACCTGGCATGCCTGGCGGGCCATCGACGGAAGCGGCGAATGACCACCGGCTTTCTGATCCCGCTGTCGTTGGCCATGGGGCTGGTCGGGCTTGCCGCTTTCTTCTGGGCCCTGCGCAGCGGCCAGTTCGACGACCCTGAAGGTGACGCCCATCGCGTCCTGATCCCCCAGCCCCCCTTGCAAGGAGAGCGCCATGTCCGACTGGATGCCCAGCCTGATCACGAAAACCCCCTCGGAAGGCTATGACCTCGCGGTCAAGCTTGCGCGTGCCGCGATCCGGATGACCCAGCCCGACGCCGAAGTGCGCACCAGACTGCGTCCGGAATATGCCAAGGAGTCGGGCGCGCTGATCGCCGTCAGTCAGGTGGTCGCGACGCATTTCGCAACCGTCGCGGCGGCCAACGGCTATTGGCGGGAAAGCTGAACCGGCACTGATGACGTGACCGCCCCGACGGCATGAATCGGCGAAGCTGGCTGGGCGCAAGCAAAGGCAGAACACTCTGCCGCGTACCGCCGCTTCAGCCCAGCCGTTTCACCGCTTCGGCCACTTGTGCCGCAATCCCCCGCAGCGCCTCGGGCCGCAGGTCCGGGGCCGCGACCTCGGCCACCGGCACCGCCATCCGCGCCCGGTGCTTGTCGTAGCGCGGGTCGTAATGCCGTTCCATCAGCCCGTCCGCCAGCGCGGCGAACTGGCCCGAGGCAGCAAGCCCCAGCCAGTCCTCGATCACCTCGGCAGCATGCAAAGACGTCAGCAACCCCACTGTCGTCGCCAGCCGATCCGCATCCGCCGTCAGATCGGCATAGGCCCGCGCCAGATACAGTGCCCGGTCCGCCCTGTGCGCCGCAATCGCCACTCGGGGCGCCGCGACCATCGCTTTCCAGATTTCCGGCGGCAGACGGCAATTGCCGATTTTCGAACTTTCCGCCTCGACCACCACAGGCCGGGAAGGGTCCAAACCGGCAAGCGCCAATGCCAGCGCCGCCTCGAACGCCTTCTGCGAGGGTTGCGGCCCCACCGCCCCGAACAGCGACCCGCGATGTCGCGCCAACCCCTCCAGGTCGATCACCTGTACCCCGAAGTCCGGCAGCAGGTTCAGGATCTCGGTCTTGGCCGATCCGGTATTGCCGTCCAGCACCACCACAGGCGCGCGAACCGGCGTGTCATAGACCTCGCGCACCACCAGGCCCCGCCAGGCCTTGTAGCCACCCGCCAGCGTCTCGACCCGCCAGCCGATCTGGGACAGGATCGTCGCGAAGGAGCCCGAGCGTTGCCCGCCGCGCCAGCAATAGACCAGTGGGCGCCAGCCCCCCGGCTTGTCGGCCAGCGGCCCCTGCAAATGCAGCGACGCATTCTTCGCCACCAGTGCCGCGCCGATCTTGCGGGCGGAAAACGGGCTGACCTGCTTGTAGATCGTCCCGACCCGCGCCCGTTCCTCGTCATCCAGCACGGGCAGGGAGATCGCGCCCGGCAAGTGATCCTCGGCAAATTCGGCCGGGGCGCGAACGTCGATGATGTCATCGAAGCCATGCAGCGCCAGATCGGCCAGAGAGGGGAGAGTGATCGCCATCACGCATTTCTTACCGGGGCCGGCGGAAAGGTGCCAGCCCGTGAAGATTGCCGGAAATCCCCACTCGCGTTGCATAGCCGGACAAGGCATGATTCCGCCCATGCGCAGCCTTGCCCTCCTCCTCATGGTCCTGGCTTCCCCCGTCCTCGCCGGGTCCGAGCCTTCGCGCCTGACCGCTGCGGCGCGGGACCAGGTCGGCGTGACCCTCACCTACGATCCGGCCTATGCGAAACTCGCCTTCCCCGGCGGCGATGTCCCGCGTGACCGGGGCGTCTGCACCGATGTGGTGATCCGCGCGCTGCGCGACGCCTGGGGGATCGACCTGCAACTGGCGGTGAACCGCGACATGAAGGCCGATTTCACCGCCTACCCCGCGCTCTGGGGCCTGACGAAGACCGACCGCAACATCGACCACCGCCGGGTGCCGAACCTCGCCGCGCTTTTCGTCCGTATCGGGGCAAAGGTGCCGCTGGTGGAAGGCCCGACACCCTACCTGCCCGGCGATATCGTCACCTGGCGGCTTCCCGGCAACCTCGACCACATCGGCATCGTCTCCGACCGTCTGGCAGCCGATGGCACGCCGCTGATCCTGCACAACATCGGCCATGGCGCGCAGGAGGAAAACATCCTCTTCGCCTATCCGATGACCGGCCACTACCGCATCGGCAAGGGTCAGGCCGAAAAGCTGAAGGCGCTCCGGTAACGCACGCCGATCTCTAAACCTTGTCTAAAATTGTGCTTGCTCCTTGAGAAATACTCTCTGGGGGTCCGGGGGGCGAAGCGCCCCCGGCGGCCCGTCACACGGCGCTAGGCCAAAGGTTAAGAAACTCTAAGCGCAAAAATTCAACTATTTGATCTTGAATAGTTTTCCGGAAATGTCCACCGTGGACACCCGCCCTAGATCCCGGATTCCAGCCGCCCGACCAGCGCAGCCAGCATCCCCCGGCACCGCTCGATCTGCTCGACCGCGACGAATTCGTCCGGCTTGTGCCCCTGGGCCATCGACCCCGGCCCGCAGATCACCGTCGGCACGCCAAGACGGGCGTCGAACAGCCCGCCCTCCGTCCCGAAAGCCACCTTGATCGTCCCGTTCGCCCCGGTCAGCCCCTTCACGAAGCGCACCACCTCGGCATCCGTCGGCGTGCCAAGGCCGGGGTAGTCCCAGAGCCGCTCCACCCGGATCGCGGCTTCCGGAAACTCCCCCCGCAAGGGTGCGACGATGGCCTCCGCCTCGGCCTCCAGCCGGGTGATCAGGCCGGCGACATCCTCCCCCGCCAGCGACCGGATTTCGAAGTCCAGAACGGCAAGGTTCGGCACGATGTTGACCTGCACCCCTCCCGACATCTTCCCCACATGCAGGGTCGTGTAGGGCACGTCATAGTCCCCGTCCTTCAGCCCCGTCGCCGCCACCTCGGCCTGCAGCCGCCGCACCGCAGACAGGAAATCCGCCCCCAGATGCAGCGCGTTCAGGGTGAGGGGGGCGAGCGCCGAATGACCCTCCCGTCCCACGCAGGTTGCCCGCAGCGCCACCTTGCCCTTGTGGCCGGTCGCGACCTGCATTCCGGTCGGCTCGCCCACGATGCAGAACCGGGGCTTCACCGGAGCGGCGGCGAGAAGGTCGATCAGGCTGCGCACCCCCATGCAGCCGATCTCCTCATCATAGGACAGCGCAAGGTGGAGCGGCACCTTCAGCGGGCGACGCGCGGCCTCCAGCATCGCCTCGATGGCGCAGGCGACGAAGCCCTTCATGTCGGCCGCCCCTCGTCCGTAATAGCGTCCGTCCGTTTCGGTCAGCGCGAAGGGGGGCTTGGTCCAGAGCTGGCCCTCCACCGGCACCACATCGGTGTGGCCCGAAAGCATGATGCCCCCGACCCCCGCAGGCCCGGTCGAGGCGAAGAGGTTCGCCTTGCCGCCGGAAGGATCGGGAACCAGCGTCACCGCCAGGCCCGCGCCTTCCAGCAGGCTTTTGACGTATTCCATCAGCGCGATGTTCGGCTTGGAGCTTACCGTGTCAAAGGCCAGAAGCCGGTCCAGAATAGCGCGCATGATTCACCTCTCTGCCCCTGCTACCGCGAAACCGGCGGGGCGGGAAGCTTTCCTGACTTGTCGCTGGCGCCGGGCTTTGGCAGGGTCGCGGGACCTTTCCTGAAAGCCCTTCGATGCTGCGTCACCTTGCCCTGATCCTTGCGCTTGGCCTGTCTCCTGCCCTTGCCGAGGAGGCGAACCTGTCGCCCCAACCCGAAACCGTGCCGGGGGCGGCGAGCCAGATGGTGCTGGCGCAGCGCCTGTTTCTGACGGCGACGGCCAGTGGCGATCCGGTGCTGCTGCTGGCGGCGATCCGGCTGGCGCGGGGCGTGGCCCTGCGCCCGGCTCCGGGATGGGAGCGGACGACCACCAGCGAGGGCGAGCCGCTGACGACGGGTGGCCCGCCCGACCCGGGAAGTGCTGCGGCGCTGGCCATGTTGCAGGGACTGGCGGTCGATGACCTGGACTTGCAGGACCTGGTCTATGATCTGGACGCTCAGGTGCCGCAGGGCAGGCTGCCGGTTGCCACGGTTGCCAGGTCCGACCTCGGCGGCGGGGCCCGGGATGACTGGCGGCTGCCCCTGTCGGGATCGGTCGCCGCCGAGATCGCGCTGATCGGCGATGGCGGTACCGCGCTGGGGATGAGCGTGACCGATGAGACCGGCGTGGTGGTCTGCGCCCGGCCCGCCATGACCGACCCGGCGCTGTGCCGCTTTACCCCGGCGCGCAACGGGTTTTTCACGATCCGCGTCAGCAACGCAGGGACGGGATGGAACAGCTACCTCCTGATCGGGAACTGATGCGGATGACTGAATTTGTCACATCTTGCCACCTTCTCAACTGCGTGAAGGCCTGCAATGATCCTGCCATTCCGGCCCATTCCGGGCTGGCCAACCGATAGAGGCCCCCCATGTCGCTGAAATCCCTTTCCCTGATCCTTGCCACCACTGCCGTCGCCGCGCTGACCCTTCCCGCGCTGGCGCAGGACAAGACCGGCGTCAACGTCGGTGCCGCCGCCGAAGGTGCCGCGCCGGGGGCCGCCTCGACCATGGGGCTGGCGCAGGAACTGTATGCGCTGGGCGTTGTGCAAGGGGATGCGGTCACGGTTCTGGCCGCCGCCAAGCTGGCCGCCTCGGTCGAGGTCAAGTCAGCGGAAGCCGGGGTGCTGGACCCGGCGAAGGTGACGTTCGGCGAAGGCGTGGACGAGACCACGTTCCGCAAGAAGGCCGCCCCCGCCGCCGCGCCCGCCGCGCCTGCCCCGATGATGAACGACGGCACCCCGCGCGCTGCATCCAAGGCCACCTTCTTCAACGCCGCGAACGAGGATGAGGGGGCAGCCGATGCCCCGGTCACGGCGGATGCGATGTTCGCCAAGGCCAAGGAGCTGGCGGCGGATGACGAGGCTCTGCTGGGCCTCATCGACGATGCAATGGCCGAAACCGGCCGGGGCCGGATCGGTGGTGCGGTGGAATGGCTGTCGCGCCTGCCGTCCGGGCAGACCGACGTGTGGGAGATCCCCTACTACGGCAATTCCTATGCTGAGGTCGCCATTGTCGGCGACGGCGATGCCAACCTCGACGTGGCGGTGACGGACGAGAATGGCAACGTGATCTGCTATGATGTGAGCTGGTCGGACAAGCTGTATTGCGACTGGACTCCGGCCTGGGACGGCTATTTCTACGTCACCGTGCAGAACATGGGCGGATCGCGGAACAGCTACTATCTGATGACGAATTGATCCGACAGGCGGGTCTGGACAAGGGGGCCAGCGGCGAAAGCTGCTGGCCTCTGTGCTGTGAGGGCCAAGGCGCATGACCCGGCGCATCGTGATCATGGGGGTTTCGGGCTGCGGCAAGTCGACGGTAGGTGCGGCGCTCTCAGATGCCCTGGGCATTCCCTACCGTGAGGGCGACGACCTGCACCCGCCTGCCAATATCGCCAAGATGCGGGCAGGCGAGACACTGACCGATGCCGACCGCTGGCCTTGGCTGGACCTTGTTGCGCAGGACCTGGCGGCCCAAGCGCCGGTGATCCTTGGCTGCTCGGCGCTGCGGCGGGCCTATCGCGACCGGATCAGGGAAGGGGCGGGCGGGCCGGTCTGCTTTGTTCACCTGGCGGGCAGCCCTGCGCTGATCGCAACACGGATGGCGGCGCGGTCTGGTCATTTCATGCCCGCGTCGCTGCTGGACAGCCAGTTCGCCTCACTGGAGCCACCGGAGCCGGACGAAGAGGCCATCACGGTCGATATAGATCAACCGCTTGATCGGCTGGTAGAGGATATCCTGCGCCAGATGAGGCCGCGCAACGCGACCTGACGCTAGGGAGCGGCCAGCATGCGGTCGGCCGAGGCGTCGAACAGGCTGCGGGCGTAGGGCGTGGTCATCCGTGCGGCGGCGAGGTCGTCGCGGACCAGTTCCTCGACCGCGCGGCCATGCTGCATGACCAGGATGCGGTCGCACATGTGGTCGATGACCGAGAGGTCATGGCTGACCATCAGGAAGGTCAGGCCCCGTTCCTCACGCAGACGGCTGAGGAGATTCAGCACCTCGGCCTGGACGGAAGCATCCAGTGCAGAGGTCGGTTCGTCCAGCAGCAGGATCTTCGGTTGCAGCATCAGCGCCCGGGCGATGGCGACGCGCTGGCGCTGGCCGCCGGACAGCTGGTGCGGATAGCGGAAGCGGAAGCCGGGAGGCAGGCCCACGTCGACCAAGGCCTGTACGACACGGGCGTCGCTGTCGCGGGTGCCGTGGATCGCCAACGGCTCGGACAGGGTGCGGTCAATGGTGTGACGAGGGTGGAGGCTGGCATAGGGGTCCTGGAAGACCATCTGCACCTGCGCGGCAAAGCCTGCGCCGCGCGGGTCGGGCAAGGGCTCGCCGCCGATGCGGATGGTGCCGCCGGTGACGGGGGCAAGCCCGCAGATCGCGCGCAGGATGGTGGACTTGCCCGATCCGCTTTCGCCGACAAGGCCGTAGCTTTCGCGTGCTTCCACCTTCAGGCTGACGCCTTCCACAGCGCGGACAAGGCGGCCCTTGGCCTGAAAGGTGACGGAAAGATTGTCGATCTCGATCAGGCTCATTCCGCCCAGGCTCCCGTGCGGTCAAGGCCCGGCAGCGGCTCCCGCGGGCCACCGATGCGGGGCAGGCAGTTCAACAGGCCGCGGGTATAGGGGTGTTGCGCGTCAAGAAGCTTGCCGGCGGCGACTTCCTCGACGATGCGGCCCTTGTACATGACCAGCACCCGGTCGCAGAAACGGGCGACAAGGCGCAGGTCGTGGCTGATGAAGATCAGGCTCATGTTGCGGTCGCGGACCAGGTTGTCGAGTATCGTCAGCACTTCGGCCTGGACGGTGACGTCAAGTGCGCTGGTCGGTTCATCGGCGATCAGCAGGTCGGGTTCGGGGATCAGCATCATCGCGATCATCACCCGCTGGCCCATGCCGCCCGACAATTCATGCGGATAAGCGTCCATCACCCGTTCGGGGTCACGGATCTGCACCGCCTCCAGCGCGGCGAGAGCCTTGGTCGTGGCGTCCGCCCGGCCCAGACCGTCGCGCAGGCGCAGGCCTTCGGTCAGTTGGCGGCCCACGGTCATGACCGGATTCAGTGAAAACTTCGGGTCCTGCATGACCATGCCGATCCGCTTGCCGCGCAGGGCCCGCATCTCGCGTTCACTGGCAGCCAGCAGGTCCTGGCCGTCGAAGGTCATCGCATCGGCTTCGATCCGACCGGGCGGGCGGATCAGGCGCAGGACGGCGCGGCCGGTCATCGTCTTGCCGGAACCGCTTTCGCCGACGATCCCCAGCCGTTCGCGACCAAGCGAGAAGGAGACCCCGCGCACCGCCTGGACGGGGCCAGTCTCGGTGTCGAAGGTCACGCGGAGGTTCTTGATGTCGAGAAGGCTCAACGCGAGGCGCTCCTTGGGTCAAGGACGTCGCGAAGACCGTCGCCCAGCAGGTTGAAGCCCAGCGAGACGAGGAAGATGGCAAGGCCGGGCATGGTGGCGACCCACCATTGTTCGAACAGGAACTTGCGACCGGACGAGATCATCAGCCCCCATTCCGGCAGGGGCGGCTGGACGCCAAGGCCAAGGAAGCCAAGGCCGGCGGCGATCAGGATCACCCCGGCCATGTCCAGCGTGACCCGGATGATGACTGAAGGCAGGCACATCGGCACGACATGGCCCGCGATGATCCTTGGTGCGCTGGCGCCTTGCAGACGGATCGCGGCGATGTAGTCGGAGTTGCGCACAGTCAGCGTCTCGGCCCGTGCGACGCGGGCATAGGGCGGCCAGGCGGTCAGCGCGATGGCCAGAACGGCGTTCTCGATCCCCGGCCCCATGACGGCGACAAGGGCAAGGGCCAGGATCAGGCGGGGGAAGGCGAGGAAGATGTCGGTCAGCCGCATCAGGACGGCGTCGATCCAGCCGCCGAAATAGCCCGCGACCGTGCCGACCAGCAGGCCGAGGACCGGGGCGGTCACGGCGACCAGCGCGATGATGTAAAGCGTGATCCGCGCGCCATGGATGATGCGGGACAGGATGTCGCGGCCAAAATCGTCGGTGCCAAGCCAGTAGCCGGGGGTGCCGGGGGGCTTCAGCCGGTTGCCAAGGTTCTGCACGAAGGGATCATGCGGGGCGATCCAGGGGGCAAGCAGGGCCACGAGGAACAGGATGCCGACGATGATCAGCCCCGCCATCGCCAGCCGGTTGCGACGGATGCGCAGCCAGGCAAGCCACATCTGCCCCAGCTTCGCCTGACGGCGCGAGGCGGGATTCTGGTCGGTCAACCAGGCGCGCAGGGTGGTCATGTGCGCGCCCTCATGTCCGGGCCCTTGGATCGACGAGGCGGTAGAGGATGTCCGAGGCCATGTTCAGCGTGACGAAGGCCACGCCGACAACCACCGTCCCGCCCAGCACGGCAGGCATGTCGGCGGCGAAGAGCGCATCGGTGATATAGCTGCCAAGGCCGGGCCAGGCGAAGATTGTCTCGGTCAGGACGGATCCTTCCAGCAGGTAGGCGTAGGACAGGGCGATCACGGTGATCAACGGCACCAGCACGTTCTTCATCGCATGGACCCAGATCACCCGCCATTCCGGCATCCCCTTCACGCGGGCGGTGGTGATGTATTCCTGGCCCAGCTCGTTCATCATGAAGCTGCGGGTCATCCGGCTGATATAGGCCATGGACACATAGCCAAGCAGGCCTGCGGGCAGGATGATGTGGCTGATGGCGTTGGCGAAGACGTCCCAGGCGCCGTTGAGCGCGGAATCGATCAGGATCATCCCGGTATAAGAGGTCAGCGTGAACTCCATCATCATGTCGTAGGTCGGGTCAAGGCGGCCGGGACCGGCAACCCAGTCAAGCTGGCCGTAGAAGACCAGCAAGCCGATCAGGCCCAGCCAGAAGACCGGCATGGAATAGCCCATCAGGCCGACGACGCGCACGATCTGGTCGGCGATGCTGCCGGGGCGGGTGGCGGCGAGGACGCCGGCCGGGACGCCGACAAGCGTGCCGAAGATCGTGCCCAGCGTTGCAAGCTCCAGCGTGGCGGGGAAATAGCGGGCGATCTCGCCCGAGATGCTTTCGCCGGTGCGGATCGAGGTGCCAAGATCCCCTCGCATGGCATCGCCGACGTATATGAAGAACTGCTGCCACATCGGCAGGTCGAGACCCAGCTTGTCGCGGATCGCCTGCATCTGAGCTTCGGTCGCGCGTTCACCGACGATGCTGAGGACCGGGTCGATGGGCACGACGCGCCCGATGATGAAGGTGACGAGAAGCAGGCCAAGAAGGGTGACTGCCAGGGTCAGAAGCCCGACTCCAAGCTGGCCGGACAGGCGCAGCAGGCGGCTTTCATGCGGAAGGGCGGGGGTACCTGTCATGCGAAATGGGGGCCGCCTCCGAAGGGGCGGCCCCTGTGCCTTACTTCGTCACGGTCCAGTAGGTAGCCGAGTCGGTGGCCCCACCGGCATAGAAGCCCGAGACATTGGCGCGCATCGCGTCCTGCCGGGCCTGCTGGAACATCAGCACGAAGGCCGAATGGTCGCGAACCTGGCGCTGGATGTCGCCATACAACTCGGCCCGCTTGGCGGCGTCCTTTTCTTCTACGGCAGCAGCGGTTTCGGCGTTCAGGTCGGCACCCGGATCCCATGCGGTCCGCCAGGCGAGGTAGCCGGTCGCGTTGGCCGCATCGCTGTTGTCGGGGTTCATCGCGAAGGTCGAGGCGTTGGTATGCGGATCGGGATAGTCCGGCCCCCAGGTCTGCAGCGTGATGTCATGCTTGCGGCCCCGGTAGGTCTCCAGCCCCTGCTTGCCGTCACCCACGTCGAGCACGAGGTTGATCCCGATCTGGGCGAAGGTGTTCTGGATCGAGGTGGCGATGTCCATCCGTTCCTGGTTGTTGCGGACGGTAAAGCCGATCTCGATCGGCAGCGTCAGGCCGGATTCCGCCATCAGCGCCTTGGCCTTCTCGATATCCAGCGCATAGGGGTTCTCGTCCAGCGCGCCAAGGAAGCCCTTCGGCAGGAAAGTCTGGTGCACGACCCAAAGGCCTTTCAGGATCGAATCCTGCATGCCGGTGTAGTCGATGGCCCAACGCATCGCTTCCTGGACTTTCGGGTTCGCCAGCTCGGCCTTCTTCTGGTTCAGCGCCAGATAGTAGACCTGACCCCCAACGTCGCCCTGGATCTTCACGTCGGCATTGCCGGCAAGACCTTCAAGATCGGTGGGTGTCAGCTCGCGGGCGATGTCGATGTCACCCTTTTCCAGCAACAGACGCTCGGTCGCGCCTTCGGGAATATGCTGCATGAAGACGTTCTTGATCTTCGCATCGCCCCGCCAATGGCCCGCGCGGGCTTCCAGCACATAGCCTTCGTTCGGCTTGAACGATTTCAGCACATAGGCCCCGGTCCCGGCACTGTTGGCCTTGAGCCAGGCATTGCCCATGTCGCCTTCGACCTCGTTCGCCATGACGGTCTTCATGTCGACGATATTGGCCACCCCGGCAGTCAGGCAGTTGTAGACGAAGGAGGGCGCATAGGCCTTGTCGGTTTTCAGCGTCACCGTGTCACCCTCGAAGGTGATCATCTGGTCGACGTTTTCCGCCGTCAGGCCGAACTGGGTCAGGATGAAGGCCGGGGTCTTGTTCAGCTTGACCACGCGGCGCAGGCTGCCTGCGGCGTCTTCGGCGGTCAGCGGATTGCCGGAGGAGAAGGTGATCCCCGACTTGATCTTGAAGGTATAGGTCATCCCGTCATCGGCGACCGCCCAGCTTTCGGCCAGACCCGGAACCAGTTCGCCAGGCTTGCTGGGGTCAAGCTCGACCAGGGTGTCGTAGACGTTGTTGTTCAGATCCACGCCCGAGAATTCGAACGCCTCATGCGGGTCGATCGACACGATGTCGTCGATCGCGTCGGCGACGACCAGCGTGTCGGCGGGCGTTTCGGCCATCAGCGCCATCGGCGAGGTGCCCATCATCAGCACCGCCACGGCCGCGGCACGGGCAAATCCATGCTTCAGCTGCATTATCCACATCTCCCTGTGATTTGTATCGCGGAGTCGGTTTCACCGCTTCCTTGACCAAGTGGACAAACCTGCCGCGCGACTGTCAATCGAAATCCCCTCGGCGGGACGGAAACCTTGATCCGGTGATCCGTCGGGCATGGCGAAAGGGGCGTGCGACGGACTGGCGGAATGCCTGCCTGCGGTTCCTCCGGCCCGGAGCGGTGGTCATTCCGGGCAGGGTGAGTTATGCCGGTGGCGACCCCTGCCAGAGCCCCCGCATGATCCCCGCCTACCCCCAGATCCGCGACCTTGTGCTGATTGGAGGAGGCCACGCCCATGCCCTTGTCCTGCGGATGTGGGGGATGAATCCGCTGGCCGGAACACGGATCACGGTGATCAACCCCGACCCGGTTGCACCCTATACCGGGATGCTTCCGGGCCTGATCGCCGGGCATTACCGGCGGGATGAGCTGATGATCGACCTCGTGCGTCTGGCCCGTTTTGCCGGGGCGCGGGTGATCCTCGACCGGGCCACCGGGATCGACCGCGCGGCGCGGCTGGTGCATCTGGCCGGGCGCCCGCCGCTGGCCTATGACCTGGCCGCGATTGACGTCGGCATCACCTCGGACCTGCCTGCAATGTCAGGTGCGGCGGAGCATGCCGTGGCGGCGAAGCCGCTTGGCCGCTACGCCGAGGCCTGGGAGACGTTCCTGGCCGCGCCACCTGCGCGTCCCCGGCTGGTGATCCTGGGCGCGGGGCTGGGCGGGGTGGAGCTGGCGCTTGCTTCGGCGCATCGGCTGCGAGGGCTGGGGGCCTCGGTCACGCTTCTGGACCGGGCAGAGGCGTTCCTGCCCTTGCTTGGAACAAGCGCGCGGCGGGTGCTGGAGCGGCGTCTGGCTGCGGCGGGAGTCTCGTTGCGGTTGGGGGTGCAGGTGGCGTCGGTTGGTCCGTTATCGGTGATGATGGCGGATGGTGAGGAAATCGGGGCGGACTTCACGCTGACCGCGACGGGGGCACGCCCGCATGGCTGGCTGGCCGAGACGGGCTTGCGGCAGGAAGACGGGTTCCTCCTGACGGACGCAACCCTGCGGACCTCCGATCCGCTGATCTTCGCCTCCGGGGACTGCGCCGGGATCGAGGGCGATCCGCGGCCCAAGGCCGGGGTCTTTGCCGTGCGTGCCGCCAGGGTCCTGCACGCGAACCTGCGGGCGGCGCTGATGGGCAAACCCTCGCAGGCGTTCCGGCCCCAGGCGGATTACCTGAAGCTGATCTCGCTGGGCGAACAGGCGGCGGTGGCGGAGAAGTGGGGGCTGGCCGGGTCAGGTCCGCGCTTCTGGCGGCTGAAGGACCGGATCGACCGCAAGTTCATGGACAGGTTCGCGGATTATCCGGCGATGGCCGCGCAGGGGCTTCCAGAGACGGCGACCGAGGGGCTGGCGGCACAGCTGGCGGGGCGATCTCTGTGTGGGGGCTGCGGGGCGAAGCTGGGGCCGGAGGTGTTGTCGCAGGCGCTATCGGTCGTGCCTGCGCCGGTTCGGGCCGAGGTGCGCTCGGGTCCGGGGGACGATGCGGCCGTGCTGGCTTTGGGCGCAGGCA